>VGFC01000508.1 GCA_016869045.1 Armatimonadota bacterium | reverse complement strand
GATTCGGATCGCCTTCGACTGCATGAGCCTGCGCGAGGGCGGCACCGACGAAGACGCGAAGCTCGACCCTCGGCAGATCACGCGCATCTACCTCGAGGCCCCCAAGAGTGTGCCGCGCGATCTGCGCATCGATCTGGATGATGTCGAGCTGATGGATGTTGAGGTTATCGGGGAGCAGGAGTCAGCCCGATGAGACGCCTACGCGGGTTTACGCTGATCGAGGTGCTCGTGGTGATCGCCATCATCGCGATTCTGGCGGCGATCATCCTCCCCGTGTTCTTCCGTGCGCGAGGCAAGGCGCGCCAGACCCAGTGCCTCTCCAACCTCAAGCAGATCGGCGCGGCCCTCACCATGTATGCCGACGACTACGATGGCTACTACACGCGCGGTCAGTACTGGCCGTGGACGAGCGTACACCTCTGGACCGATGCCATCGAGCCCTACCTGAAGAACACCGCCGTCCTGCGCTGCCCCGACCAGGGCAGCGACCCCTACGGCTATGGCTACAACATCGCCTACTGGGGCGCGGGTGACGTGAAGGACGGAATGCACGGCGTCCAGGACATGTACCCGGTACATGAATCCTGGGTCACGGAGCCCTCGGAGACCGTGTGGGTCGTGGACTTCGGCAAGTACTGGGGCTGCGGCCTGGAGTTCGGCACCGAGGAGCCCGCCCGCCGCCACCACGACGGCTTCAACGTCCTCTTCGTCGATGCCCACGCCAAGTGGATGAAGGAGATCCCCGACCGCCTCTGGACCATCAACGCGGATTGACAGCCCCCCAGGCCGGTGTTAGCATACCCGCGGCATGATCCCGCCCTTCAACGAGTTCGGCGAACTGCCGCCGGGAGTCCATGAGGCAACGTTCGCGGAGGTCGTTCGGCGGTTCGGCCACAATGACCGCCGACGGATGCTCCTGGCTTGCTTGTCCTACGCTCTGAAGCAACTGAGCGCTGCCGGGGCGGAGTGCGTCTACGTAGGCGGGAGTTTCGTCACTGCGAGGGAGTACCCGGGCGACATCGATGCTGTGTGGCTTCCCGGATCGCGGTGCGACCGAGGGCGGCTCGGACCGGAGTTCCTGGACGAGGCCGGATCGCTGCGGCCCGAGGCTGACATTCCCGGCCTGCACCTGTTCGCCGACCTTCTTGGCGGAATCCTCGCGGTGGACTGGCTGTCGCAAGTGAGGGCGCCGGCGAAGCGGCGGAAAGGTGTGGTCCTCCTCCGGCTGCATAAGGCGGGCGCGGAAGCGCTGAATCCGTAGGGACTTGGTGAGAGGGGTGCGACCCAATGCGTAGGCCACTTGTGTGGGAGATCACCGACGACCCAGGGTACCGGCAAGCGCTCGAATGGCGCGAGCGCTTCCGGCAGGTCCTGCAGGGTCCCGGCGACCTAGGAGCTGACCTTGACGAGGAGACCCGTCAGGCGATCCTGAAGGGTTACCGTCTGCATCTGGCGGACCTGGAACGCAGGATCGAGGAGTACGAGGCTTCGCTGAAGACCGTGCCGGAGGAGGAGGTCACTTCGCCGTTTCCGGGGTAGTTCCGTCGGCCACACGGTTCTTCGGGGCTCTTCCGCGAAGGTCTGGCACAGCGGCTCGGTGTCTCCGGCCACACCATTGTCCGGTCGGAGTTCAGCGGACGTCCCCCAGGGGGTTTCGGTCAGCCCTCCGACCGGCGCCGTAGGTCGATCCGCTGGAGGAAGTCCACTGCGCTGCGTCGGTGCTCGAGGGCGTTCTGGATCTTGAGCACGAGCAGGTCGAGCACATCCACGCCGGGGATGTTCTTCTCAATGTAGTCGAAGGCCCCGCGCTTCATGCACTCCACAGCGTTCTGCACGCTGCCATAGGCCGTCAGCACGATGACTTCGGCGAAGATGTCGCGCGCGAAGGCGGCCTTCAGCACGTCCAGGCCGCTCTCCTCGGTCTCCATGACCATGTCCGCGATGATCACGTCGTAAGGAGGCTCGGCCTCGCGAATCCTCTCGGCGGCGGCCGCCGCGCTGTCCGCCTCATCGACCTTGAAGGCCTCCCGCGTCAGCCGACGCCCGATCACCGCGCGGACATCGGGCTCATCATCCACGAGTAGGATACGACACATCTACGGTACCCCTTCCTGATCGCCGGCCGGCAGGAGGATCACGAAGTGCGCTCCCCTGCCCGTGCCGAGTTCCACGATTTCGCCGCCGTGCGCCCTGACCACCTCCCGGCAGATCGGGAGTCCCAGCCCCAGGCCGCGACCGCGGGTGCTTACGAATGGCTCGAAGATGTGGGCCCTCATCTCGGCCGGAACGCCCGGGCCCTCGTCCTCTACATCGACCCGCACATACTGCGACGCGCGCCCCACCTTCGCGAGGTCTGCCGCCTCCTTGCTCGTGACGACCGACGTCGTCAGCCGCACCTCGCCGCCCTCCGGCTGCCAGGCGATGGCGTTCTGGATGACCTCATCGAGGGTCTCGCCCAGCCGGGACGCGTCCCCCGGGACCGAGGGCATGTCGGCGGCCAGGTGGGTGACGAACCGAATCCCCTCGGCCGCTCCGTGTACTCGCCGAACGGCCGCACCCACCATCTGGTTGAGGTTGACGCTCGTGCGCTTGATGTCACGGGAGGCGACGAAGTCCTTGAAGCTCTGGATGATGGCATCGGTCTCCCCCAGGGAGCGCGACAGCATCTCGATCAGCTCCCCGCACTCGGGGCTGCACTGGTCGCTCGCCTCCAGCAGGTGTCGCAACTCACCCATGGCGCCCTTCATGGCAAACACCTTGTTGCCGATGATGTGCGCCGCTCTCGCCGAGAGCTGCCCCCATGCCGCGAGGCGCTCGGTCTGCACGAGGCGCTGAAGCAGCCGGCTCCGTTGCAGCAGCACTGCCACCTGGCTCGCGAGGGTCGCGAGGATGACCTCGTCATCCTCGTCGAAGGCGTTCGGCAGCGAGGCGGGCGTCTTGTCGCGGATGACCCGCAGCACGCCCTCGACCCGCCCGTCGTCTGCGACCACCGGCACCGCCAGGAAGCCCGCGATCCGCTCGTGGGGGATCTCCTGGTACTTGCCGATCCAGTGCGGGTCGCTGGCCACGTCCTCCAGCCGAATGCCGTACCCGTGCTCGGCCACCGAGCCGGTCACACCCTCCCCGACCTGATAGGAGGCCCTCCCGATCTGGTCGCGCAGCGGCCCATGCGAGGCCGCCAGCAGCAGCGTCCGCCCATCGGGCTGCAGGATGAACAGCGACCCATCGTAGGCCTGCAGGATGCGTGCCGCCGCCTCCGTGAACTCCATCAGGAGGTCTTCGGTGCTGCCCCAGCGGTTCAGCTTCCGCGCCGTCTCGGCCAGCTCGTGCTCGCGCCGATGGTGCTCGGCCATCGACACCGCCACCGTCGCCAGCGCCGCGAGCGCACTCGCTACACGCACATCCTCCTCGGTGAAAGCGCCGGCGAGGCTGCTCTCCAGGTTCAGCACCCCCGCCACCCGGTCGCGGCTGCGCACCAGGGGTACCGCCAGTTCGCTCCGCGTGCCCTCGATCAGCGGGTAGTAGTGCGGGTCCTGCGACACATCGCCCGTGAGATACGGCTGCCCCGTGGTGGCCACGAGGCCCACGATCCCCTCGTGCACGCCGCTTCCCGTGCGCAGCCGCTCCTCGCGCTTCTCCGGTGTCCAGCCCTCACCGGCCACGCGCTGGATCGCCAACTCGCCGTTGCGCCGATCAACCAGCGCGATCAGAGCCTGCGTGGCCTGCGTGGCATCCAGGGCCGCGTTCAGGACCGCGTCCAGCACCTGCTCGGGCGCCGCCCGCGCGGTGATCAGCCGCGCCGCGATCTCAAGCGCATGTTCGTTCCCAGCCATGGTCTTCATCTTCGACGTCTCCGGCCGATTCGCCTGCAGTGACCGAAACCCCCATGGGCACTCATGCGTCCAAGAGACCAAGGGAGGGATGAGCGATGCACCGGCGTTTCTGCGTCGTGGCGGTTGTTGTTGCCTGCCTGGTTCCGGCGTTGCACGGTCTCCACGCAGATGAGCTTCTCCTGAAGTACGACGATGGGACGGCGGACGCGTACAAGTCGTTCGGCGGCGCGGGGCATGTCGTTCGCTTCCAGGCGCCGGATGACAAGCCGTGGTATGTCACCCGCATCGAGGTATGCGCCTCGCAGTACGGCGGCGGGTATGACCCGGCCAACACGTTCGTGCGAGCGTACGTGTGCGACTTGGACATGAACGTAATCGCTGAGGGCCAGGCGCCCTACAAGCAGTTCCCCTACGGCCGCGATCAGAACTGGGGCAACATCGACATCCCCTTCGCAGCCGTCTCGGGCGCCTTCGCCGTGGTCGTGGCGCCTGGCTCACAGCAGAACCGGGGTCTGTTCGTCGCGTACGACTCCACGAACA
>VGFC01000507.1 GCA_016869045.1 Armatimonadota bacterium | reverse complement strand
GCGCGCTCCCAGTCGTCGAACCTCTCCGCCCTTGCCGCATGGCGGGTCAGCTCCTCCGCAGTGGCCCAAGGGTCGTCCGGCGGGCGGAGCGCCTCCTCAGGCAGCTCGACCGGCGTGGTCTTGCTGGCAGAGCGGATGAGCTGCTCCGCGATCTGCTCAAGCTCCTCGCGAGACGGCCCGTCGGCGGCGGTCCAACGATCAAGCAGCAGCGCCGGCGGGGCCGGCCTCTCCCGCAAGTACTCCGGCGGGTACTCGTAGCGGACCACGGCCTCCTCATCATCCTCAATTCGGATCGAGAGGCCGACGGTCGAGCCCTCGGTGGGCGGGAAGAGCAGCGCGATGTCCCGCCGGACCGGGCGACCGGGCTCGAACGCCTGCGAGCACCGCCACACCTCCTGCCCGTCTACGTCCAACACGAGATCAGCCTCGCCGATTGGGACGGTGGCGAGAGCCGCGATCTGCGCCTGGTGCCCGCTCAGCTTCAGGTCCAGAGCGCCAAACTCACCAGCATGGCAGAAGCCTCCCATCCCGTGCAGTGGATACCAGAACTCGGTCCACTTGACGCACTGGTAGGGGGCGAGGAACTTGAAGGTCATCTGATCGACGAAGCGGCCGCTCTGCATCTCGACATACTGGCCGTCGTCGTCGGTGAGGAGATCGACCCAGATCATGCCCTCATCGGCGGTGCCCCAGGTGAAGAACTTCTTCCCGAAGTCCTGGCGGTGATCCGACCAGTGCACGAGGCCGACGTCGAGGTCCTCGTAGTAGCAGCCGAAGAAGTCCTCGGTCACGTCGAGCGCGAAGATGTCGTTAGGCCGCTCGTGGTTCTTGTACCAGCTCATGTCGCGGCCGTTCTGGATCGGATACGGATGCTCGCCGCCGAGGGTGCGGCACTTCGTGGCGGGGTAGACGAGGTGCAGGTCATCGCGCGCGGGGACGGCGGAGTTCGCCCAGAAGTAGTGCCGCTGGCGGATGGGCGTAGGGTTGTGGAGCATCACATCCTGGCGCATCCGCGCCTCGCCGGGGGCGAGGGATAGGCGGACGCTCCAGCGCATGCGCGAGACGCGGTCGGTCGTGCCGACGTGGATGCTGGCGAGGCCGGTCTCGGGATCGTGCGCAATCGCCGAGGCGACGGGCGAGACGGTCACGCACGTGTGGCCCTGGGGGAAGTTGAACTCGATCCCGCCGGAGATCCACGCGCCACGACGCGCGACGAGGCCGTACTTCACCACGTTGTTGCGGTAGAAGACCTCGCGCTTCGCGACCTTGTCGTAGAGCGAGAGCGTGTGGCCGCCGAGTTGCGGCAGCACGATCATGTGCAGGTACTCGTTCTCCAGGTGCAGCGCGCGGTAGGGGACGTTGCGGACCTCGTCGGTGAGGTCGTCGAGCATCGTGTATGGGTAGATGCGGCTCATGCCCGTCCGCTCCCAATGGGGCAGCGGGTCCTCCGGGCCGAGCACGTACGTCCTCAGCACGAGCTCGCCTTCCCAGGCTTCGACGGGCATGGCGGGGTCCTTTCGATGTCCTACCCCCCTGCCCCCCTTCCTTCTGAAGGGGGGAACGGCGGGGGAGGTCCGGGGGAGTTCCCTGCGTCCGGGTGCGAGGCCTGCGCGGACGTAACGGCGAAGGTGCGTTGCATGCACGAGGCGGTCATCATCCTGCTGCCAGCCCTGGCGATGGGGCTGGGGTGGGGCATCCGCGGGCAGTTCGGGCACGAGACCGGCGCGATGGTGCCGGGCGCGCTCGTGGGCCTGGCGCTGGCGGCAGTGAGCCATCGCGAGCCGAGCCTGAGCATGGCCCTGCGGCTGGGCGCCGTGGGCGCGCTGGCCTGCTCGCTGGGCGGCCTGATGACCTACGGGCACACGATCGGGCTCGTGCAGGGCGAGACGCCCGAACGGGCGCCGGGATGGGGGCTGCTGGGACTGGCGATCAAGGGCGCGGTGTGGATCGGGCTGTCGGGCGCCTTCATCGGGATGGCGAGACGCGGCGAGTACCGCGCGGGCGAGGTCGCACTCCTCTGTGCGGGCCTGGCGGGACTCGCGTGGGTCGGTGTGCGCGTGCTCAACCGGCCCCACGATCCGGCGAGCGGCAAGCCGGCGGTCTACTTCTCACAGCGCTTCGCCGAGAAGACGCGCCCGGAGTTCTGGGGCGGGCTATGGCTGGCGCTTGCGGGCCTGCTTGTGTACCTGATGGTGAGAGGCGACCGCGTCGCAGTAGGGCTCGCGCTCTGCGGGCTAGTGGGCGGCGGACTGGGCTTCGCGAGCGGCGAGTGCCTGCAGGCATGGGGAACCAAGCGCGCGCCGTTCGGGGCGAGGGCTCAGCGCTGGATGGACTGGTGGAAGGTGATGGAGGTCTGGTTCGGGCTGCTGGGCGGCGCGGCGTTAGGGCTAGGCTGGTTGCTTTTCGAGCCGAGCATGGTGCGCTCGGGCTCCGCGCCCATCAGCGTTCACCCGGCCGTGGAGCTGCTGCTGCTTGCCGCGTGGATCGCGTGGCTGGTCGTCGCCGAGAGAGGCCCCGGCAAGGCGAACGGGGTGTGGGAGGCCTCGTTCGTCGCGATCCTCGT
This sequence comes from Armatimonadota bacterium, assembly GCA_016869045.1. Lineage (GTDB taxonomy): Bacteria > Armatimonadota > Zipacnadia > Zipacnadales > VGFC01 > VGFC01. Next base: position 1,828 of record VGFC01000507.1, on the reverse strand, counting down.
CCCGATGGCGCTGGCCTTCGGCGGGTGCCTCACGCCGCTGATCGTCCTCGGCCCTGCCCTGCTCCTCGTAAGCGGCGACAACGTTGTGCGGCAGTGGGCGGTCGAGGCCAACCTCATCTCGTCGCGGGTGGCGTGGATCACGCTCGTTGCGCTGATCATGGCGGCTTGCGTCGTGATCGCGGAAGGCATCTGCCTCACCAACTGGCTGTACTGGACGCGCTGGGAGCAGATCGGGTTGCGGCTTGAGCTGGCCCTCAGCTCCGGCAGGGCCTGGCTGCTCTTGACGGCCTGGGTACAGACGGCACTGACGGTCATCTGGGCACTCGGCTCGCGCGAGGTGTTCCCCGAGGGCTGGCGGCATCCGCGAATCCTCGCCGCGCGGACACAGGTGACAGTGCAGGCGCTCTTCATCGTCATGGCGGCGCTCATCACGCTGCTGGCGGCCTGGGGCTGCGGCTACCAGATCCCCTGGCGGCCGCAAATGTAGGAGCGTGTGTGGAAAGGACGACCGGGCGCCATGAATGGCGCCCCTACACATTCGGGCGCGATGAATCGCGCCCCTACACCACGACCGCCCTGGGGTTGCCGTCATGTAGGGGCGCGATTCATCGCGCCCTGCCGTGTAGGGGCGTGATTCATCACGCGCAGAGCCGTGCCTCTGACGCTCCCCCTGCGGCCATCGTCCTTGGCGGGCCGACCGCCGTCGGCAAGACGGAGGTCGCGATCTCGCTCGCGCGGGAGATCCGCGCCGAGATCATCTCGGCGGACTCGCGGCAGGTCTACCGGGAGCTGGACGTCGGCACGGCCAAGCCGACCGCGGAGCAACGCCGGGCGGTGCCGCATCATCTGGTCGACTTCCTCGACCCGCGCGAGCGGTACAACGCGGAGCGGTTCGCGCAGGACGCGCTGGAGGCCATCCGCGGGATCGCGTCGCGAGGCAAGCGGGCGCTGGTGGTTGGCGGGACGGGCTTCTACATCGAGGCCTTGATGTACGAGATGTCCGACATCCCGCCGGTCGATCCGGACATCGAGACGCGACTCGATGCCCAGGCCGCGGACCAAGGCGTGCCTGCCATGCACACGCGGCTGGCGCTCGTCGATCCGGAGACCGCGGCGCGGCTAGAGCCCAATGACCGGCAGCGCATTCTGCGGGCTCTGGCGGTGCACGAGACGTCGGGCCGCCCGCTCTCGCACTTCCACGAGATCTCGCCGCGCCGGGAGCGCGTGAAGGTCGCACGGTACGTCGTGTTGACGCGCCCTCGCGAGGAGCTGTATGCACACATCAACACGCGCGTGGACCGGATGATCGAGGCCGGACTCGTGGACGAGGTGCGCGGACTGGCGGATCGGTACGGCTGGGAGGCCGAGGGACTGAAGGCGCTTGGGTATCGGCAGTTCCGGGAGCATCTGTCGGGAAACCGTTCGCTGGCGGAGAGTGTAGAACTCCTGAAGCGCGACACGCGTCGATATGCCAAGCGGCAGTTGACGTGGTTCCGTCGCGTGCCACAAGCCATGTGGGTGGACTTGAGCGACCCCGGTGCGCTGGCCTGGGAGGATCTCCTGCGGCCCTCATAGGCGTGAAAGCAGTGGGGCGGGCATTCTTGCCCGCCAAGGCCCCGTGGCGGGCAAGAATGCCCGCCCCACCCCTCTGGGGAGTGTGACAACGTGAGATACACAAAGCTGATGATTGTCCTCGCAGGCTTGCTGCTCATGGGTGCGGTCGCCTCGTCGCAGCAGGCCGCATCGGTGCAGCTCTATGACCGCGATCCGAAGCAGGCGCTGAATGCCGAGGTCACGACCTCTGAGGACACGGCGGACTGGACCGTGT
>VGFC01000506.1 GCA_016869045.1 Armatimonadota bacterium | reverse complement strand
TCGGGGAGCCCGCCGCCCTGAAGCCGGGCGAGGGCGGCGCGATCACCCTCACGCTCCGCCGACGGGTTGACTGCGTCACCGTCCTGGCCGGGCCGCAGTGCCTGCTGTCGGCATGGGAGGACGCCGCGCCCGGCAAGCTGAGCTGGTCCGCGACCGAGGGGCTGCTCGAGCCGGATGATCTCTACTATCAGCCCTACGCGCTCCCCGAGTTCGCGGATGACTTCATGCGCGCCGCCGAGGACCCGACCGGCGAGTGGCAGGTCGTCGCCGGCACGTGGGACAACACGGCTCTGATCGACAGCGTGGACTTTGCGCCGCGCGCCGCCAATTCATTCGCCTTCGCCGCTCACGCCCAGCCCGCCGCGATGGCAACGACCGGCCCGGCCTTCTGGGACGATTACCGCTGCGGCGTGGCCGTCAGACTCCTCGAAAGCGGCCGCGCCGGGCTCGGCTTCCGTGTGCAGGACCCGGCCAACCACTACAGCCTCACGCTCGAGTTCGGCGCCCCCGAGGCCCCTGGCCGAGCGTTGTTGAAGCTCGTGAAGGTCACGAACGGGACGGAGGAAGTGCTGGCCTCCGCGACCCGCAACCTCCCCATCGGCCAGTGGTACAACCTCACCGCCGCCGTCAGCGAGGACCGCCTGGAGGGGTACGTGGACGACGTGCCCGTCCTGGCCGCTTGCGACGGCGCCTTCGGCCAGGGCTCCGTTGCCCTACTGGCAGCCCACTGCCCCACCGCCTACTTCGACGACGCGGTCGTCGAGCAGTACAAGGGCTTCCTCGACGACTTCGAGGCCAACGGCCATGCGCGCTGGCGGACCGTCGCGGGCCAGTGGAAGGTGGAGTCGTCGAAGGAGACCAAGCACATGGTCGCCGCCTCCAGGGAGGCGGCTCTCGCTGTCGCGGGCCGCGACGACTGGACCGACTACGAGTACCGCGCCGCCGTAGCGACCGGCAAGGGCGCGGCCGGGCTCTGCTTCTACTGGAAAGGCCCCACCGACTACTTCCTCTGGCGCCTCGCGCGCGGAACGCAGGAACTCGTCCGCGTCACCGACGCAGGGGAGACGGTCCTTGATTCGGCGCCCCTCGGCCCGGCAGCCAAGGGCCGGCTGAACGTCGTCGTCCGCGCGAAGGGCGACTACCTCTCCGCGAGCGTCAACGGGGGCGAGCCCATCGAGGCCATCGTGCCCGCGGGTCAGTCGGGCCGCATCGGCCTGTGGGCTGACCGCGGCAACCACGCGGCGTTCGACAATGTGCAGGTGCGTTTCCCGGTCGGCTATGTCCCGGCCGTCCTCCCCCAGACCATGGTCGCTGACGCCGAGATGAAGGAGCAGTTCGCGAATCCCGCCGAGGGCTGGTTCAGCATCACCGACGAAGCCCATCAGCCGCAGGCCGTCGGCATGAACTGGAACAAGGGCGAGTACTTCGACCCCGTGGACATGAGCTTCCCCCTCTCCATCGCCTCGGCCGCCGCCGGTAAGGTCACCGTGCGCATGGAGGCCGATCAAACCGGCGGTGAGGGCGGGTACAGCCTCGTCTTCACCAAACCCGAGAACGCCAAAGTCCTGACGGTCGAGTTGTCGCGCTCCGGTGAGAGCCTGCAGAAGGCCGAGCACGAGGTCGGAGAGACGGGCACGTGCCAGGTGCGCTTCGGCAAGCGCGGCACCTTCGTCGTCGTCTACCTCGACGACACGCTCGCCATCTCCTACCGCGACACGCAGACCCAACCGCAGACCGCCGCCGAAGCCTCGGCGATCATGGACACGTCATCATGATGAGCCCCTCCGCCTCTCTCGAGGCCACTGCCACGTGCCAGGGACTGTCCAAGTCTCGATCCCGCTTGCGGGATCGAGACGCAGGACTGTCCCTTGTTGGCGGTGGCAGAGCCCGGCCCGCCACCATTGCCCTCGCCTTCGCCGCCGCCTTCCTCCTCGCCGCCGTTGCCTTAGCCCAGGACCCTCTCGCGGAGGGCCGCAAGCTCTTCGGCCGCGGCGAGTACGCGAAGGCCGAGACCGCCCTCCGCGCCGCGCAGGTCGAGCGGCCGGATGACCCCGACGTGCTCTTCTGGCTTGGCCGTGCGGCGCTGGAGGCGGGGGACTTCGCCACCGCCACCGACGCCCTGACCGAAGCCGCGCGTCTCCGCCCGAAGTCGGCGGACCACCAGTACTGGCTCGGTTCAGCCCTGGAGCGCGCCGGCCGGTTGGGCGAGGCTCTCGCAACCTACCGTCAGGCTCTGTCGCTCGATCGAGGACACCGAGGGGCTACGGAGGGAATCGAGCGCCTGACTCCCCCGAAGCCGACCACCGAACGCTTCGCCCACCATGCCGTGGCGCTGGAGACCCAGGGCGGGCTCACCGTGGACCGTCAGCAGGCGGACGTCGTCTCGCCGCGCATCTACGACTACACCTTCTCGACGGCCCCCGCCGACTGGATGATGGAGTTGGGCGACTGGCGCGTCCGCAGCCGCTGGAGCTGCACGCCCTCCTGGAACTTCATGGGCGGCGAGAGCCCGATGGCCGCCGTCATCTGGAACAAGCGCGAGTTCCTCGGCGACCTCACCGTCGAAGCCTACATGTCCTACAAGATGAACGTGCTGGGCGAGGGCGGCTATCGCAACGGGACCGACTTCAACGTCTCGATGTGCGCGGACGGGCGCAACCTCTTCAGCGGCTACTCCTTCATCGTCGGCGGCTGGGGCAACTCCTGGACCCGGATCATGAAGGGCACCCAGGTCCTCGCCGAGACGAGCGCGCCGAGCAACAAGCCCGTGACGCTCCTCGACGGCTCGCCCGGCTCGTGGGCGTGGCACCGCCGCTGGTGGGAAGTGCGGACGGTCAAACGCGGCGGCGACTTGTACCTCTTCTTCGACAACGCCCTCGTCCTGCAGGCCCATGACCCCGACCCGCTGCCCGGCGGTCGGGTGGCCCTCTGGACGTATGACAACGGGATCATGATCCCGCGCGTGAAGCTCTACTACGACCGCGAGCGCCCTCCCGGCGAGCGCGGCGAGCCGCCCTACGCGCCGTTCGTCCCGCCCGACCAGCAACCGCCCGCCGGGCCGCAGCTCACGTTCGTGTCTGATGCGTACCCCTCCATCCAGTGCGACTTCGACCAGGACCTCGGCGGCTGGACGCGCCGCGACGGTCAGCAGGGCGCGCTGCTGTCTCTTGATCCGCTGACGGCCAACGGTCGCGGCAAGTGCCTGCTGCTGACCAACGAGAACTCCGGCGGGACCTTCGGCGCGACGATCACCGCGGGCCCGTTCGACGCCGTGAAGATGAACCGCCTCCGGTTCGACTACCGCGTGCCCCCGTCCGCCAAGGTGAACCTCGAACTCACCGCCGCCGGGACGCACTACGAGGTCCTTTTCACCGCGCCTGAGTTCCCCAGCGACCGCGCGCGACGCCTCGCGCAGATCGCCGATGTGCAGGCCGATTCGCAGTGGCACCATGCTGACCTCGACCTGCTGGCCTGCCTGCGTCGCTTCTACCCCGACGCGGCGACCATCCCGGTCACCGACCTCTGGCTCGGACTGGACACCACGCGCAACTACGTACTCGCCGGCTGCGGCGCGAACCCCGCGCTGTGTGAGGTCCGACTCGACAACTTCGCCATCCTCGGCGCCGGCCCGGCCGAGGGGAAGCTCCAGCTTGCCGCCACTCCCGCGGCCGCGGACACCCAGTATGACTTCGCGGTCGCCGACACGCCGGACGCGACCCTCGACGGCAAGCCCGATTCGCCCGACGGCGCCCTCGCCCTCGCCGGGTTAACGGATGGCGCGCACTACGTGGTCGCCCGCACGGTTGCCGCCGACGGCTCGACCGGCCCGACCTACGCGCACGAGATCCTCGTCGATACCTCCCCGCCCCAGGTTGCTGGCGTGGCGCCCGAACCCGGCGCCGCCATCGACGGTGAGGAGCTGCACTTCGTCCTCAGCGACGCCGGGGCGGGCGTCAACCTGGCCTCCCTCGCCTTCCAGGTGAACGACGCGCCCGTGGGTGCCGGTACGCCGGGCTTCTCGTTCGATCCCGTGACCGGCCTCGCGCGATTGACGCCGGGTGACGCGGGCATCTCGTTCCAGCCGGGCGGCAACGTGCGCGTCGTGCTGGCGCAGGCGGCCGACTGGCGCGGCAACGCCCTCGCCGCGCCGCAGGCCTGGGACTTCGCCTACGATCGCGCCTTGGACAAGCTACCTCCTCCCGCGCCGACGGTCGCCCTGCCTCGCGAGCCCCTCTGTGCCGATACCTTCGAGACAGGCATGGGCGCTTGGCAGCCCTACTCTGCGACCATCGCCGCCGGGCTGACGCTCGATGAGACGACCGCCGCCTCCGGTAGCCGCAGCCTGCGCGTCTACAACCCGGCGAGCAGCGGCGCGATGGGCGCCGTCCCTTACTCGCAGCCCTTCGACG
>VGFC01000505.1 GCA_016869045.1 Armatimonadota bacterium | reverse complement strand
TCATGAAGTCATAGGCGAGCGCCGCGATGATCACGGCGATCAGCAGACCCAGGTCCAAAGCGGCCCCCGAGCGGCACGGAGTCGGATGGCGAAACACTCGAAGGCGGCCGGCTAACAGCCCTCGGCCGCCTCGCGGTCTACACAGCCCTCTAGCCGGATGCTGACGTGCGGTTCGTCAGAGATCGCGAGGCAACCTCCCCCGCGTGCCGTCATCGCCGTTCGTAGGCCCAATACTGTTCACTTAGCAGTGGACATGTGCTATACTGCCCTCCTGAAAGGGAGGGTGATTGGAATGGCCAGGACGGTAGCTCGTCTGACGGACGGCGTACGGGTCACGGACTACATCAGTTTGGGTGTGGTGAGCAAGGCGATCCCGTTGGTGAAGGTGAAGGCGGTGTTGAGTGAGTTGGGCCGGGCGAGTCGTCGTCAGCGGGAGCTTCCGGCCCATGTGGTTGTGTACTACGTGGTGGCGTTGGCGTTGTTCATGCAGGTGTCGTACCGTGAGGTGCTGCGGTGCCTGTTGGAGGGTTTGCAGTGGTTGCTGGGGCCGGAGCATACGGTGCAGGTGACCGGCAAGTCGGGCATCTCGCAAGCGCGCACGCGGTTGGGTTGGGAGGTTCTGCAGCGGTTGCATGACGAGATCGTCGGACCGGTGGCGCAGCCGACCACGCGCGGGGCATGGTACCGCGAGTGGCGGTTGGCAACCCTGGACGGCAGCGTGCTGGACGTGGCGGACACGGCGGCGAATGACGCGGCCTTTGGGCGTCATCAGAGCGACCGGGGCCCGGCCGGTTTCCCGCAAGTGCGGTTCGTATCGCTGGTGGAAAACGGCACCCACGTGCTGTTCGGCTCGCTCATGGGCCCCTACGCGACCGGCGAGGTGACGCTGGCCCAGGAGGTCGTGAAGGCCCTGAAGCCCGGGATGCTGTGCCTGGCGGATCGGCTGTTCTACGGCTTTCCGTTGTGGGAGAGGGCCGCCGGCACCGGAGCCGATCTCGTCTGGCGGGTCAAGCAAGAACTCAAGCTCCCGTGCCTTCAGCGTCTGCCGGACGGCTCGTACCTGAGCCGCGTCTGCCGCACCAAGGCCAACCCCAAAGACCCTCGGAACTGGCGCCCGGTGCGGGTGATCTGCTACACGCTGGAGGGCGCGACGGACGCCGAGCCCTGTTACCGCCTGATCACGACGATCCTCGATCCGCAACGCGCCCCCGCGGAGGAGTTGGCGGCACTCTACCACGAACGGTGGGAGATTGAGACGGCCTTCGACGAGTTCAAAACGCATCTGCGCGGCGGTCACCTCGTCCTCCGAAGCAAGACGCCCGATCTCGTGCGCCAGGAGTTCTACGGCTTCCTACTGGCCCACTTCGCCATCCGGGGTCTCATGCACGACGCCGCGCTCCAAGCGGGTGAAGACCCCGACCGCCTCTCCTTCATCCATTCCGTCCGAGTGGTGCGGCGACACCTCATGCAGGCCAGCGCCCTTTCCCCCTCAGACCTTGGAGGACTGGCATGAGCACCTGCTCAACCAGATCCTGCAAGAACGTGCCGTCTCGACCCGCGGCCACCGCCGACCGCGAGGGGTCAAGAAGAAGATGAGCACCTACCCGCTTCGTCGAGACCGCATCGAACCGTCCAAGCCTATCGCCACTCGCGTTGCCATACTAAAGTGAACAGTATTGGACCTACGAGCCACGTAGACGGTGGAGGAGAGGCGCCGTTCCTCGATGGAGCCACTCTGCAACACGATCGGGACACGGCCCCGGGGCAGGAGCACGAACCTCCGGGACCGGTGGTCGAGTGTCACGCGAGCGGGCCGGCGGACTCACTGAGGGCCTGGGCGCGAACGGTACTGGCCATCGACCTCGGCCAGGTCGAGCAGATCGACATCCACCGTTCCTCCGTGGCGTTGTAGGTTGGGCTTCGGGCGCGATGAATCGCGCCCCTACGTGGTGGGCGTGATGAATCACGCCCCTACATGAGGGCACCGAGGACGGGAATCGCGGACTCCCATTCGGCCCGACAGCCTTCCGGAGGACCGCCGATGGACTCACCGACACGTCCCCTGATCCGCTCCGCTCGCCCCGAGGACATCGAGGCCTGCGCGCAGATCGCGAAGCGGGCGTGGGCGCCCATCATGGCCGAGCGCGGCGCGGTGATGGGTCAGGACCTCCAGCGCCGCGAGCGCGGTGACGATCCCCTCGAGTCCAAGGCCGACGAGGTCCGCCGGTTCTGCGAAGCTCACCCCGAGTCCGTCCTCGTGACCGAACTCGACGGCCGGGTCGTGGGCTTCATCACGTTCCACGCCGACCACGCGACCGGCATCCTCACCATCGGCAACAACGCCATCGACCCCGACTACCAGGGCCGCGGCCTGGGCACCGCGCAGTACGACCATGTCCTGACCTGGGCGCGCGAGAACGGCTTCGCCTACGCGAAGGTGATGACCGGCCTCGACGATTGCCACGCCGCCGCCCGCGAAGCCTACCGCAAAGCCGGCTTCGATATCGCCATCCCGGGCGTGACGTACTACCGGAAGGTGTAACACCGGGGGACACCATTGGATGGTGTCCCCGCGTGCTGCCGCGCAGGGCCATTGCCCTGTCATTGGGAGGGGCCGCATGCGAAGCATCCGGCCCCTCCCCGGACAGCAAGACGGCCCTGGTCGCCATGTTGACGCCGAAACGCACCAGTGATACCATGCCGGTATCCGGAGCCGTCATGGAGGTATTGCGATGGTCAGGGCACAGGTGCAGTTCACCGAGGAGCAACTGGCGGCTGTGCGTAATGTGGCCCGCGACAGGGGCGTCTCGGTGTCGCAGGTAGTCCGGGACGGGGTCGAGCTGCTGTTGCAGCAGCACCAGTCCCCTAGCCGGGAGGAACTGGTCAGGCGATCGCTGGAGATGCTGGACATGTTCGGCAGCGGGACCGGCGATGTGTCCGTGAGACACGACGACTACTTCGCGGAGGCCAGCGAGCCATGAGGGTGCTTCTGGACACTTCGGCCTTGGTCGCGATGATCGATACCCACGACCCCGCCCACGAGGCCACGCGTGACACGTGGGCGAGCATGCTTGGAGACTCGAGTTCGCTTGTGCTCACGAGCCTCATGCTGGTTGAGACTCTCGCAGTGCTGCCCCGCCGAATGGGAATGGAGGTTGTGACTGCCTTCTGCCAACGCCAGCTGCCGCTCGTCGAGGTCTACGCCGTCGAGACGCCCCTTCTGCTGACAGCCGTCGACACCTGGGGCGCCGCACGCCGCCGGGACCTGAGCCTGGTGGACGTGGTGTCCTTCCTCGTGATGCGTCGCGAGGGCCTCAGCCACGCCTTCACCCTCGACCCCCACTTCGCCGAACAGGGCTTCGAGTGCCTGCCCGCGTGATGGACCACCGGAGGCTGTGACGTGGGTGCCGGCGCTCCCAGGGTGGGTCAACGTCAGAGGCTCCACCCCACGAGGCCGAACCTTCCCTCTCGCTCAGCCGCCCTTGATCGAGAAGGCCGTCCCACCGGAGAGCGTGCGATGGACCTCTGTGAGCTGGTCGGGCGAGCGCAGGCGGGCGACGGAGTGGGTCGAGACAGCGAGACCGGAGCCCATTCAGCCCATCGACGCCGAGCGCGCGAAGCGGCCCCTGCTAACCGTGCTCGAAGGCGTCGCCGAAGGCCTCGCCACTGCCGAGGAGGGAACCGAGCTGTTCAGCAGGCTCGGTAGTGCAGCCATCCTCCGCGTGCCCGACCCGCTGTGGACGCCCGTGTGGGAGGCCGCCCGCGACCGGGAGCGACGCGCGAACGCCGCGCAGTATGGCCTCGCCGAGCCCACCGACAACTGGCTGGGCATCCCGCAGGACAGAATCCCCCACCAGTTCGAGATCCGGGACCTGACCCGCCGCCTCGGCATCTCGCCGATCGACCTGGTGCGGTTTCCGCGCCAAGGCCTGCCCTGCCTTCGCTACAGCCCGTGGATACGGTGGGACGTCGATGCCACGGCGGCCTGGCTCCGCGAGCACGCCACGCTGCCCGCCCACCACACAATCGCCGAGCTGGACAACCTGGAGCTGTTCGTCTGCCAGGCAGTGAGCGCCGGAGACGCACAGCCCGACGAGGTGTACGAGGCCCTGTCTGGCTGGTATGGCGTCGCATAGGGGCCGGCGCACGCCACGCCGACGACCAGGCGGTATCAGGGGCAACGGGACTGAGCAGGATGACGGCCAAATGGGACCCGCTCAGACCCGGGAGTCTTAGAGCGTGTATGAAAAGGGTGGGCGGGCGCCATGAATGGCGCCCCTACACAATTGGGCGCGATGAATCGCGCCCCTACGCCACAAACGACCGTACATCGCCGTCATGTAGGGGCACGATTCATCGTGCCCGACCGTAGGGGCGTGGTTCACCACGCCCGATGCCGTGCTTCTCATACACGCTCTTACA
>VGFC01000504.1 GCA_016869045.1 Armatimonadota bacterium | reverse complement strand
TGGACTCGAGGACTACGAGTATCTCTGGAAGCTCGCCGAACTCGAAGGCGTCGAGAAGGCGAAGGAGGCCTGCTCGCCGGTCACCACGAGCCTGACCGAGTTCACGCGCGACCCGGAGGAAGTGAGCAAGCGGAGGGAGAGGGTCGCGAGGAGGATTGAGGCGCTGTCGGGCCAGTGATGGTCAGGCGAACTCCTGCGCGATCTCGTCGTTCGTTACGACTGCGCCTCCCTTCGCGATCGTCCTGTCCACCACCCGCTTGACGGTCTCTCCGTGCGGGTCCCTCCCGGCCTGCACCGCGGGGTGCATGAGGATGCTGAAGGCGAGGTCGTCCCGCGCGGCGACCTCGACGCCGTGTTCGAGGAGGCGGGTGAATTCCCCGCGGTCGAGGTCGCGGACGCGGTAGGCGTGGATGTCGCTGATTCCCGCCATCGGGAGTTCGAGCAAGCCGTTGGGATAGCGATACGGCTGCAGGTTGCGGAGGCTCTCCCCCACTCCCTGTTCCATGACGCGCCACTCGAAGGGCTTCTCGGTTGGCAGCGGGCAATCGTAGTGTGAGGAGCAGTAGGCGAAGCCGTGCTGCTTCAGGAGGTCTTGGACCGCCGGCGCGTCCTGCAGGCCGTTGCCGAAGCCGCCCGGCGTGCGGAAGCCCTTCGGTCGCACGCCGAGGCGGTGCTCGATGAGGTCGCTGGTAGACGAGATCTCGTCGGCGATCACGTCGAACGGCGTCGCCGCCCCCTGAAGGCGGGCGGGGTCCTGGTTATACACGACCTGCAGGTCCTCGAAGCGCTGCGCCTTCACGTTGGCATGGTGGTAGGTGTGGTTGCCCACCGCATGTCCCTCAGCCACAAGGCGCTGTAGGTACTCGATGTCGTCCGCCTCGACCGCCGCCCCCAGCACGAACCACTGGAAGCGCACGCCCAGCGTCTGCGCGACATCCGCGAGCTTGCCGATGTGCAGCCTGGTCTGCTCATCGATTGCGCCCTTGCGGTGATCCCACACGTCGGTCCAGTACGGGAAGTTGGTGCACATCTCGATGTCGAACGTGAGGGATGTCAACATGCGGCCGACTCCTCGTTGTGCCTCATGCACTGAGGGTCAGATCGGCGTCTGACGCTCCGGCGACTGCCTTCCCTGTCGCGTTCGCGGCTCCTCCCTCAAGGGTACGCGCAGCCTCTACGCGACCGGCACCCCCGCCCCCGGCGGGGCCAAGCTGGACTGGATCGTCGTGCGGTAGCCGCTGACCGAGTGCGGCCTTCAGTCGCGTCGCTCTATTGGCGGCACAGCTCTTGGAGTACCCTTGACCGCAACGCTTCGAGGGCTTCCGGCGTCGGCTCGGCCAGCAGCCCAGCCACTCCTGCGTCGAGGAGTGGACTGCTCGGGCGAGCCCGTCTGAGCATCCAAAGGTACGTGTAGTCCTCCGTGCCCTCGCGCCACGCCTCCCAGCGCCGGCTGGGCACCAGCTCTGCCGGATCGCCGCCGTACACCACCGCGTAGTTGGTTCGGCCCGCCGCATACGGAGCCCAGTTGTCGCCGCCGCAGTCCGCGTAGTCCCAGAAGCCCTGTCCCGTGATCCCCTTCCGCCAGCAATCCCAGAAGGAGAGCCGGTAGGCGGCGAAGGCGTCGCTGTCCTTGCTGAGCACCTGGTACGTCCAGAGGATCTTGGACTTCCCCTGGAACCATGTCAGCAGGTCGCCCTGGGGCCAGTTCAGCGAGGGGCACCAGATGTCCACGACAGGAGCCATGAGATCGAGCAGCTCCTGGGTGGCGGCCGAGTAGGGGTTCTCGACGATGAGGGCCTGCGGGTCGGCCTTGTGAAGGGCCTCTCCGGCGAGTCGCACCGCCTCGGCACGGGGGCGGCTGCACGGCTCGTCGGCCAGATACCAGGCGATTCGGTCGTAGCCGAAGCCCCGCTCCTGCAGGCCGGCGATCAGCGCGCGAAACCAGGCAACGAAGCGCTGCTCCCACGCTTCCGAGCCGGGTTCGAGGCCCTGCCGCAGCCTCAGGTTGTCATCCCACTCGAACCCCGGCCAGAGCAGCAACCACTTCACCGGGCCATGGTCAGCAAGCGCCTTGTCGAAGCGCGTCCAGTCCAGGGGCTGCAGGGCGCCGGCGGCGTCGAACTGCGGCCAGGGGAGCGTGTCGGCGGGCCAGCAGTAGGAGTTGATGTGATGTGACGTGAGATCGTCTCGGGCCTGCTCCCAGCGTCCCTGCAGCAGCTCCCAAGACTGGTAGGAGTAGTTCCAGGTGGCGATGGGCGCCATGTCCGGGAACTGGACGGGGAACACGCGAAGGCTCAGCGCCCAGACGATGGGTTCCTGGCCCGGGGTCTCCATCCGCACCCGAGCCTCGTACCGCCCGGGCGGGCAGTCGGTTGTTGGGATGTCGCACCAGAGCTGCCGGAAGACGCCCGGCGGAAGCTCCATCAGGAACGCGCCCGGGCGGCGGTCATCGGGACGGAGCCTCGGCAACGGATCGGCGAGCAGGCGCCCGGGCTGGGTCTCGACGTGCACCGCCTCGCGGAGGGTCACGGCAGGCCCACCGTTGCCAAAGCCGCTGCACGACACACTCAGGCGCACGGTCTCGGGGCTGAGGTTGCACAGATTGAGGGTCGCCTGCTCGCGCTCGTTCGCGCCAGCCATGGGGGATGAGCTGAGCTTGCGCTCGATCGGCGCCAGCCCCAGCGGCGGCGGCGAGGCGAACGGCTCGACGACCCACGCCACCACAGGTGTACGGGTGTCGAGTCGTCGGGCGTTCAGTCGCGCCATGACGGCGAAGACCTCGCCCTCCAGCGGCGTGAACGGGGGGCCACGGCGGAAGTCGGTCGAGGGCGGCAGATCGAGGCCCGCCGCCTTCGTCCTGACGGCAGCCAGCTCGTTCAGGGCCGTCTGGTCGCCCGCCTCGCGCGCGGCATCCTCGGCCTGATGGAGGGTCGCCTCAAGGCCCTTCTGCAGTCGCAGCCGCTCCATCCCCCGCTCCCACTCGGGCGTGACCTTGAAGGCCTGCAGGTCATCGAACCAGGCGGTGCCTGAGGCCTGGTGCAGGTAGCACATGACGGTGATGCGGCCGCCGGCGCCGGAATCGTGGGGGCCCACGGTCAACTGCCGCCAGCCCGAGGTGCCGAAGGTGGCTTCCGTGGCGTGATCGCTCCCGCCAATGCCCTCGACGTACAGCCGCGCACCCATGCTGCCGTCGCCGGCGGTGACCCCCTCACTCTTCACCCACACCGTGAAGGCGTAGCGCTGATTGGGCTCCAGCGTGATCGCCTGCTGCCCACGGGTGTAGCTGCCCAGGTTGCTGTGCCGCAAGCGCAGGGAGCGCTGTCCACCATGGGCGACGGTGCTGTCAACGCTGACGGCCCCGGCCTCCGGGAGCTTCCCGGGCCAGATCTCCCAACCCACGGCCCAGCCGGCCTCGTCCAGGGCCTCGAAGCCGGGATTGGTCAGCAGGTTCGTCACGTCCTGGGCGGTCGTCGGTGTGGTCGCCAGGACCGCCAAGCCGGCCATGACCGCGTGACCCATGCGGCACCTCGGTGCGAGGGGAATGCCCCGAAAGCACCTGCGTCCCGTCGTTCCTCCGGGGCCGGACAGCCGTCCCTCTGCCATGCAGGTTCGCCCTTGGCCCGACGCGCCCTGCGTGGGGTAGGCTCGGCGCCCGGAGGCGAAGGTGGTCGGAGCAGCGAACCGGCACGTCGGGTGCCGGGCTGCCGGCCCCTCGAAAGGACGGAGGCCCATGAAGCCCGCGATCCGCAAGCTCGGGACGATTGACTGCGACCTCGTCGAGACGACCCCCATCGTCTTTCGCGATCGCGTCCATCGCTTCGAGTACGTCCGTACCGGTTACGCCGGTAACAAGACGGGGGACTCCTACTTCCGCTTCGTAGACCACGCCTCGGGGGAGGTGTCGGCGCCCTTCGCGCGCGGCTACCACCTCGGGAACGTGTTCGTCGAGCGCGACCTTCTTTACGTGACGGGCACGAACATCTGGGACGGGGAACGGGTGGACCTGTTCGTCTCCGCCGACATGGAATCGTGGGAGACGCGGAACGCGCTCAACCTGCCGGGCTACGGCATCTTCAACACCTCGATGTGCCGCGCGGAGGATCGGTACGTTCTGATGTTCGAGGTCGGCAGGCCCCCGGAAGTGGCGGGGGTTCCCTTCACGGCGCGCTTTGCTGTCTCGACGGACCTGCAGTCCTGGGAGCTGACGCCGCCGGAATGCACCTACGCGAAGGAGCGCTACACGGCGCCCCACTGTCTGCGCTACCTGGACGGGCACTACTACGACTTCTACCTGGAGGCGAACCCCGGCCCGTGGTACGACCAGCGGGTGGTGCGGTCGCGGGACCTGGTCACATGGGAGCCGAGCCCTCTCAACCCGGTGCTGGAGGCCTCGGACGAGGACCGGATCATCGCGACCTCCCGCCTC
>VGFC01000503.1 GCA_016869045.1 Armatimonadota bacterium | reverse complement strand
GCCGAGTGCGGGAACCACATGTCCACGCCTCGCCCGATGAAGCCCCAGCCCGAGGGGGTGTACGTCGGCCAGTGATAGCTGGCGCCCCAGCCGCCGTGGAACTGGAGTTTCAGAAGCTGGTCGAGCATGGCTCTTGCCAAGTCCTCGTCGGCCATCAGGCGGGCTTCGTCCAAGGTCTGATCTGGCGGCGGACTCGCGCCCTCGAGCCGTGCTGCGACGGTGGAGGACTGGATGCGCAGGTCATCCAGGTTGCAGCCTGAGCTCTCGACTCCGTCACCCGGCAGGCCCCAGATGCCGCCGAGCACGATGAGCCCGCTCGGATTGGGCGATAGGTGGTTCGCCGGCAGGCCGAGTTCGGCGGCCACGCCCTGTCCATCGACGAGCAGCCATGCCCGGCCGGGGCCCTCCAGGTCCCACGAGGCGATAAGGTGGTGCCAGCCATCCGGCGCGAGGCCATCGGTAGGCAGGTTCACCGACCAGCTGCGGGCCGCCCGGAGGCTGACCGCCGCAGCGTATGGCGCCACCGAGGCGTTCACCACGCGGAGGTCGAGCGTGTTGTCGGCCATCTTCCGCAGGACCACGAAGTACGGGGCCATTCCATACCGCGGGGACGCCCCCGCGCGCTCCGGGTAGAGGACCAGCAACCAGTGTTCCTTGCCGTCCGTCCAGATCGGTGCCTCGGCGCGCGACTGCGCCCAGAACTCGACCGTGCCCCGGCGCGGGTCGTAGTTGTCCAGCCCCGGGTACATCACGCAGCCCTGCGTTCCAGTGACCGCGACGCCGCCCCCGAACCGCCCCGGCGCATCCGCCTGGCTGCCGGTACCCACCTCCCGGCGCTCGACGCGCGCGAACTCGGCATCGTTGCCCTCCGGCGCATCGAAGCTCGCGAGCAGGCATGTGTTGCGGTCGCGCGCGGCGGGTTGGCCCGGCACGGTCGCCAGACGACACGGGCTCGTGACCGGCATGGCGACGGTCGGGGGCACGGGCTTGCCTGTCGCGTCGTACACGACGGCCCACTCGTACTTCCGCCCATTCGTGCGCGGGTCGGAGTTGTCGGAAGCTGAGAAGTAGAGCTGCTGCGGGCCGTCAGGCGTGCCGGACCAGTGCGAGAACGCCCCGCCGCCCGTGTCACGGATGGACTGGTGAACCGAGTGCGCAGGGCCCAGCTCCTTCCCGTCCTCGTAGAGCCGCAGGAACGAGGCCTGGTCCGCGTTGCTGTCGGGCTTGCAGGGGGCCTCCAACGGGGCTGTGTAGCAGAAGCCCTTCTCGAGCTGGATGGCCTGCAGGTCGATGACGCCGGTGACCCGGCGGCCTTGCGCAGAGGCGAGGGTCGCAGAGACGACCACGAGGGCAACGGCTGCTCGCGCGTGAAGGGCAGTCATGGGTTCTTCAACCACCGGTCGAGCCATGCAAAGGCCTTCTCCTGCATCTGCAGGTTGAACTCATGCGGGCCGTCGTACAGCACGCCCTCGAACCGCTCGGGCACCCCGGCCTTGGCGTAGACCTTGGCGACTTTGTCGAAGGACGCGTTGACGCCGTCCATCGGGAAGAGTGCGTCCTGCGTGCCGTTGATGACCATCAGCCCACCGGGGCAGTTCATCGACACCACGTCGGGAAGGTCCATGTACTGGTAGAGCCCCGGGATGATCTTCATCGGGCCGATGCTGGTCAGGTGGTTCTGCAGCATGTCCCCGTAGGTGCTCATCCAGCCGACGACGACCGCCGCCTTGATGCGCGGATCGAGGCCTGCCAGGTGCGCCGACCGGAAGCCGCCGACCGACAGGCCGCAACAGCCGATGCGCTCCGGGTCCACCTCCGGCCGTGTGAGGAGGTAGTCCACGGTCCGGATGTCGTCGGTGAACATGACGCCGGACCAGGTGATCCCGGCCTCGAAGAGGCCTGTGCCCACCAGCCACGTCTTCTCGCCGGAGCGCCGATGGAACGCCGCGACATCCTCCGCGGTCATCGTGCCCCGGTCGCGCCACGACGGCGGGTCGTCCGGGAGCAACATCCGCCGCTCGCCCCAGTAGAACATGTCAATGGAGATCACGACATACCCGCGCTTCGCGAGTTCGGAGCCCCAGCTCCGCCCCGCGTAGGCTGTACGCTTGAACTCCGTGAGCGCCGGGTGTTCGTTCTCGGTGGCGATGACCTTCTCTTTGCCCCAGTTGTAGAAGCCACCGTGGTCGTGCAAGGCCACGATCGCGGGCCGGCGTTTCGGCTCACCCTTGGGTAGCAGCAGGTAGGCCGGCACGCGAATGTCGGGGGTCGTGTTGAAGTAGACCTTCTCGTGGAGGTACTCCCCGCAGTCCACGCGCTCGACGACCTCCGCGTTCGGCGCGCAGTGCGGTGGGTCATAGTGCAGCAGCTCCCGGACCTTCTTCCGCCCCTGCCGCTTCCAGGCGTCGAGATCGTGGAACTTCGGCTGCAGGAACGACAGCGCCAGCTCCGACCGGTCCGCCGTCGCCCGCATGAGCGGGTACACCGATCCGGCCTGAGCCTGGGGAATCGCGTCGTCCGCACGAGCGCAGGTGGCCAGGAGCACCACCGACAGGGCGACCAAGACGTAGGGCATGTCGGCCTCCTTTCGCGACGCCCGCCGCAGGCGCCGGAGGCGGGTTTCGCGGGCGGGAGGAGCACCACCTGCGTGCCGCAGTTGGTTGCGACAGGCCGCTCGGCGGTGGTATACTGCGAGTACGATCGACCATCCCGAGCGCACATGAGGCGGCGTGGTAAGCATGGAACTGACTGCGGTCTACGAACGTGATGGCGACTGGATCATGGGATACGTCGTAGAGATTCCGGGGGTGAACACCCAGGGCTGCACCCTTGACGAGTGTCGCGACAACCTGCAGGACGCCTTGCGGGAGTTCATTGCCGCGCGACGCGAACAGGCGGCAGCCGGTGATCGCACGTACCGGATCGCTGAGGAGCGTACCCGGCTGGTGGAGGTCGCGTGACCCGGCGCGCCCTCATCTTGCACCTTCGTCGGCAGGGCTGCGTGCTGCTCCGTGAGGGTTCACGACACAGCGTCTTCAGCAACCTGCGAACCGGGGCGCAGTCGTCCGTCCCTCGCCACGCTGAGATCGGCAACCGCCTTGCTGAGAAGATCTGCAAGGACCTCGAAGTGCCGAAGGTCGGTGCGCGGACGCACTGAGCCTCCTGCTCCCACGCGTGCTGCGGGCCGCCAGAGGTCAGGGCCCGACCACCTGTACCCTCGCATACCGTATCGTTCCGCCGACCCCTGCGCATTCCCCCAGCAGGTCCAGTACCTGCGACGGTTGCGAGCCCGCGCGCGGCGTGGCGGTGAAGAACGAGGTGAACGGGTGCTCCAAGGGCACACGGACGGGCGTGCCCGGAGTCCCGTCTGCGCCGATCTCGACGAGGCGATCCTCGGCGACGGACTTGCCGTCCGCCTCGGCGCCGCTGACCCAGTAGATGACGAACAGGCGGTTGTCGGGCGTGATGTGGAAGCGGCCCTGGCCCGGAGTCGGGCCAACCAGGCCCTCGCCGCTCTCCTGTAGCGTTCGGCGCAGGACGACCTTCCCTTCGCGCAGGACCGCGTAGTTGAGCTGATGGCGCTGCTTCTCCTCAGGGAAGAACTTCTCGCGCAGGCGTTCGTCGAGGGCGCGCTCGGTCCAGAGGATGTGCACCGCACCGTCGGGCGCAACCCATAGGTCGCAGGGGAAGATCCACCCGCAGGTCTTGTCGCGGCTGGCGACCTCCACCCAATCGGCGAACTTGCCCTTCGTGATGTCCGGGCACCAGGTATAGAAGAGCCGGCGGAAGTCGAAGTCCCAGTCGCGGCCGGTCAGCTCCTTCTTGTAGGCGCGCCACTTCTCGTAGGGCTCGACGATGTCGCTGACGCCGCAGAAGTAGACCGCCCAGTCCTTCAGGGCGACGTTGGGGTAGCAGACGCGGATCGGCTGAGGCTTGTCGTACTCGGCGCCCCACGGCCAGACGAGCTTGCCCTGCGCGGCCCACTTGCCGCTGCGGTCGCGGAACGACCACTCGGCGTGGGTGTAGCCGATGTTCTGCAGCAGGATCAGCTCACCCGCCGGGCCGTCGGCGGCGAAGCTGCGGTACGAGTGCTCCGTGAACGCCGGCTCGCCGTCCCACGTCGGCAGCAGCGTCTGGTACCCGGCGTCGGGATCGGCGGCGCTGAACTGCAGGACCTCGGGCCGTGCCGGACCGCTGTACGCGTCGCGTGGGGCGAGGGTCGGGTTGGCGGAGAGGAACAGCCGCCCGTCAGGGAAGCCGGCGAGCGGGGAGGGCTCGCGCGTGCGGTGGCCCTCGTCCTTGTAGACCAGCCGCCAGCCGCTCTCCTCGCGCGTGAACAGCATCCAGCGCACGTTGTTCAGGGGCTTCGCGTCGGGGATCGTCTCCAGCCCCGAGGCGAAGACACGCTCCCCGATCCGCACGAGGCACGTGGACCCGTGGCACCACATCGGGCCCGCACCA
>VGFC01000502.1 GCA_016869045.1 Armatimonadota bacterium | reverse complement strand
TTCCTGATCGTAATGCGCATCCTTTTCCTGCGCTTCCCGCTCCATCCGCTCGGCTACGCCATGGTCACCAGCTACGGCCACCCGCTCTGGGGGCCCTTCTTGCTCGTCTGGCTGATCAAAACCCTTGTGCTGCGGATCGGCGGCATGCGCCTGTATCGTCGCCTGATCCCGCTCTTCCTGGGCATCGTGATCGCCCACTTCTTCGTGGCAGGAATCATCTGGGGCTCGATCAGCCTGCACAACGAGATGTACCGGTACTATGTGGTGCACTTCGGGTGAGGCAGGAGCCGAGTACGTATGACGATGTCGAGCCGTGGGAGCGCGGACGCCCTCGTCCGCTGGATTGGTCCGTGGTGGCTCCGAGGTGGCAGCCGTCGCCGTGCCGTACACGAACGACTCGCCATCCGCCACAGCAGCGGACGAGGGCGTCCGCGCTCCCACGGCCAGGACAGGTGGAGGCCGCAATGGTGACTGGGTTAGCGATAGCAGTGCTCTGCGGCACGTGGCATTCCCCCGCCTCGGCCGCGTCCTTCGCGACGCTCGCTGAGGAGATTCGCCAGGACCGCATGTCGGCGGACATGCAGCGGCTCAGCGGGCTGGAGTCGCGCGTGAGCGGGTATCCGGGCAACGCGCAGGCCGCCGACCTCATCCGGGCCGAGTTCGAGCGCTTGCTCGGCAAGCAGAACGTGTATGAGCAGGAGTTCGAGCTGCCCATCCCGCTCGATGAGGGTGCGCAACTGAGCGTCGGCAGCCGCGAGTACAGGCTGCGTGCGCTCTGGCCGAACCTCGCGCGCACGCCGCAGCTGCCCCGGGCGGGGATCGAGGGCGAGGTCATCTACGTCGGCTCCGGCCTGCTGAAGGAGTACAACGGGAAGAACGTCAAGGGCGCGATTGTCGTCCTCGACTTCGACTCCGGCCAGAACTGGCTGAACGCGCCCCTTCTCGGCGCGGCGGCGGTACTCTTCGTGGAGCCGGAGACGACCACCCGGGGCGAGGCGGAGACGAAGTTCGTCGGCTGCCCCGTCAACGTGCCCCGCTTCTACCTGTCGGGCCGTGATGCTACGGACCTGCGCGCCGCGATCGCGGTGGGCGACAATCGCGGGCGCGTGACGGCTCGCGTGCCGTGGCGCGACCGCACGAACCGCAACATCATCGGCTTCCTGGAGGGGTCCGACCCGAAGCTGCGTCAGGAAGGGGTCATCCTCGAGGCGTACTACGACTCGATCTCAGTCGTGCCAAGCCTCTCGCCGGGGGCGGAGAACGCCGCCGGGATCACTGCCCTGCTCGAGATCCTGCGCGCGTACGCTGCGCACCCGCCGGCCCGTTCGGTCATCTTCCTCGCCTGTTCGGGTCACTTCGAGGCGCTGGCCGGCGCCCGCGAGTTCGTCGATCTGTGGGGGAAGGAGCCGCGCAAGGCCAAGGAGGAGGGCGATCACCTCAAAGAGCTGCGGAAGCAGCGCCGGCAGCTCGAACAGGCTCTTGCGGAGGCCCGCAACCCGCGCCGGGATCTGGACCGGGCCACGGGCCGGTCCACCGTGGTGATCGGCCGCTTCAAGGTCTCCGAGGGCGTGCGCCAGGCTCGCGAGCAGCGCCTTGGGCGCGAGATCGCGCGCCTCGACCGCAACCTGGGCCTGCTGGACGAGATCAAGCGCCGCTGTCCGAAGATCCACATGTTCGTGTCGCTGGATCTCTCGACGCAGAATGACAGGGTCGGCGCCTTCAACTGCGGCTGGTACTACGCCCAGGCGCACCTGCTGCGCTTCTACAGCCCGGTCGGCAAGTTCTTCTCCGAACTCGTGGACGAGGAGGTCGGTCCGGCGCTGGGGTTGGAGGCGGGGGAGGGGTTCGTGGACGGCATCAACCCGGTGAAGGGCCGCGAGTGGCACACGCACTTCCCGGGCAAGATCGCCTTCGACCATGAGATGGCCATCCGCGGCGGGCGGCCCGGGTTGGTCTTTGCGACGGTGACCGACGCGCGGTCCTTGTGCGACACGCCGCTGGACACTCCCGACCGCGTCAACATGCCCAACCTCGCCCGCCAGAC
Source organism: Armatimonadota bacterium (assembly GCA_016869045.1). GTDB lineage: Bacteria > Armatimonadota > Zipacnadia > Zipacnadales > VGFC01 > VGFC01. The sequence goes on along the minus strand of VGFC01000502.1, from coordinate 2,447 downwards.
GCGCCTCGTCTACTGCCTCCTGACCGCCTTCCTCAACGATCCGCGTCTCGAGGACACGGCGCTCAAGCGCGTCAAGGCGCTGAAGAAGCTCGACGAGCTGCGCGACGTCGTCGGGACGGTGCTGGAGTTCCGCCGCCGCGAGAGCTTCCTCCCGAACACGCCCGTCGCCGACGCACTGGTGCTTGCGCAGGGCAACTACCGGATGATGATGGGCGTGCACACCGAACTCATGACGATGGCCAACGAGCTGAGCGAGTTCACCGTGCGCGGCGAGATGATCAACCAGTCCGCTCAGCTTCAGGCCTACGGTTTCGACGAGGACTCGGGCGACATCGTCTACGCGCCGGATCGCGGGCCGGACGGGGACGTGAAGTACCCCCGCGAGATCTACGGTCGCGCCGGTCTCAACCGTCCGGTCATCGTGTTCCCGTGTGTGGCGCTGGACCTCTACGACCTGGTTGATGAGCGCTACTTCGAGACTCTGGAGCAGCTGTTCGTCTATGATGCGACGGACTATGCGGAGCCGATCTCCTTTGGGTACTCGCTCTCGAACCAGGCCGCCTCAGCCGCCGAGTTCCCCTCGTACTCCGAGCCGTGTGCGGTCGTCTATTCGTTGCGCAACACGCGCATCGATGTGGCGATGGGGATGGGGCTGCTGGGCTTGCGCATGGTGGCGATCAACGCCGATCAGGACGAGCCCTTCGGGCGCGGCTTCTCGGCACGGCGAACCGGCGCCATCGGGCTCACGCCGCTGCAGGTCGCCTCGGACATGTGGACGCTCGACGAGGCGCGCATGGCGCGGCTCCGCGAGAATGGCATCCAGAACCGCCGGCTGATGGACCTGCACACCTACGCCGACGCCTCCCTGAAGCAGGCGCGCACGGCGCTGACCGAGCGCCGCTATGACGCGGCGGTCGCGGCGGCGCGTCACGCCTGGGGCTATGAGTCCCGGGCTTACCCCGACGTGATGAAGACCACCCAGGACGTGGTGAAGGGCGTGCTGTTCTACCTCGCGATGCTGATGCCGTTCGCCTTCTTCGCGGAGCGGCTCTTCGTGCACGCGCGCTCGATCAACGGCCAGATCCTCTGGACCTGCGTCATGTTCGCGCTGGTCTTCATCGTGCTCAGCCAGGTCCACCCGGCCTTCGACCTTTCGACTCAGCCGCTCATCATCCTGCTCTCGTTCGTCATCATGGCGCTGGCGGTGATCGTCATCTCGCTGGTCACGATGAAGTTCAACCGGCAGCTCAAGCAGATGAAGCAGGAGGAGAGCGGCGTCCACGAGGCCGACGTGGGCCGCCTCTCGGCGGCGGGCGCGGCGTTCGGCCTCGGCGTCGCGAACATGCGCCGCCGCAAGGCGCGCACGTTCCTCACCGCCGTCACCCTCGTCCTGTTGACCTTCACCGTCCTGTCCTTCACCTCGGTGAAGTCCTACCTTCGCGCCAACAGCATCCGCCTGCAGCACTCGCCGGCCTACCCCGGGCTGATGATCCGGGACCGCGCGTGGTTCTCGCTGGAGGAGCCGACCGCATTCATCATCCGTAACGAGCTGGCCCAGCCCGGCGTGCGCACGGTCGCCCCGCGTGCGTGGTACTCCTCGGCCCAACTCGACAAGCAGCTCTTCATCGACGTGACCTCTGTCAGCGATCCCACGAGGTCCTACGCCGCCAACACGCTGCTCGGTCTTGCGCCTCAAGAGCGCGAGATCACGGGCATCGACAAGACGCTCGTCGCCGGCCGCTGGATCACCGACGGGGACCGCAACGTGTGCGTGATCCCCTCGGCGATCGCCACGCGTCTTGACATCCCGTCCGACCACCTCGGCTCCGCGCAGGTCGCGATCTTCGGCACGCCCTTCCGGGTGGTCGGCATCTTCGACGAGCAGCGCTTCCGCAACCTCACCGACCTGGATGGCGAGAACCTCGCGCCCGTGGACTATGCCGTCATGCGCCCGGAGATTCTGGAGGAGATCAAGCGCCAGGCACAGGAGCGCTTCAAGCTCGGCACGGGCGGCGCGCAGTCCCTGCTTCAGGAGTACAAGCACTTCAGCCCCGAGTCGCTGGTGATCCTGCCTGAGACCCGGGTGCTGGAACTCGGCGGCACCCTCCGCTCCGTCGCGATCTGCTACCACGACCCCAACCTCGTCGGCAAGGAAGTCAACGACCTGATGAACCGCTTCGCGCTGAGCGTCTACGCGGGGGTGGGGGATACGACCTACCTCTACAGCTCGGTCGCGCTGACCTCCCTGGCCGGCCTCTCCAGCCTCGGCATCCCGATCCTCATCGCCGCGCTCATCGTGCTCAACACGATGCTCGGCTCCGTGTATGAGCGCACGCGCGAGATCTTCATCTACTCCTCCCTCGGCCTCGCCCCGGCGCACATCTCGATGCTCTTCATCGCCGAGGCCTGCGTCTTCGCCAATCTCGGCGCCATCCTCGGCTACCTTG
>VGFC01000501.1 GCA_016869045.1 Armatimonadota bacterium | reverse complement strand
CCCTCCGCCTGCGCGCGCACGAGCCGCTCCAGCCGCTGCGCCGCCTGGCCCCATGCCGGGCGTTCCGCCGCCTTCAGGTGCGCCACTTGCACCGCCACCCCCGCCTCTCGCCCGATGTCGATGGCTTCCTCCAGCGCCTGCGGACCGGTCTCCGCGTTCTCGCTGCGCAGGTGGCTCGCATACAGCCCGCCGAACGGCGCCACCTCCCGCGCCAGCTCGATCACTTCCTCCGTCGCCGCATACGCCCCGGGCACATACCACAGACCCGACGACAACCCGAGCGCGCCCTGTTCCATGCCCGTGCGCACCAGCCGCCGCATTGCCTCCAGCTCCGCCGCCGTCGGCGCCTCCGCCCGCAGCTCCATCGCGTGCCGTCGGATGGTGTTGTGCCCCACCATCAGCGCGTAGTTCAGCGCCGTTCCCCGTTCCGCGACCGCGTCCAGGTGTGCCCCTACCTCGATCGGCGCATACCCGCACATGCCCGTCACGACGGTCGTGATGCCCTGCAGGATGGCGCTGGGCGCCGTCGGCGCATTGAGCACCGACCCCATCCCCTCCCCGCACGCGTGGCTATGCGGGTCGATGAAGCCCGGGCTCACGAACAGCCCGGCCGCCTCGATGACCTCCCGCGCGGGCCCCGCATCGTCGCCGACCTCCGCGATCCGCCCACCGCTGATCGCGACCTCGCCCTCACGCGGCGGCGATCCCGTGCCGTCCACCAACCATCCGCCCGCGATCTTCAACTCATGCACTGCCGTGCTCCTCCATCAATGACACCGCCGGACGAAAGCCTCGCTATCGCCCGGCGGCCCTTAGCCGTTCGTGCCTGCGGCTCACCAAAGCCGTTCCGTCGCTGGGAGCGCCGGCACCCCTGCCGGCAGCGGTGGCGTCGTTACCCTCCGCCCGTCCCACTCGCTCCGCCGGCGCCACCCTCCGCGGTCTCACCGCCGCCCGCGCCCTCGGGCATCCGTCCGAACAGCACCCACTGGCCCTTCTCGCCCAGAACGTCCGCCGCCACGAAGCGCTCGTGCGGCGCCTTCAGGCCCCTTCGCGCCGCCGCGTACAGCTCCGCCCATGGCGCCAGGCCCTCCTGGTCGGCGGCGCTGGTGATCAGCTGGCTGAGCACCATGTACCGCATCGGGCCGACGGCCGTCTCCATCGCGTGCAGGTCCTCCGCGGTTTGCGGGAGCCAGATCGCCTCGATGTCCCCGTACCAGGCCAGGGTCCACGGCTGGTCCGCCACCACCGGGTGGACCTTGCGGTCGGCCAGTGTCTTGGCCACGAGTGCCAGCTCGTCTGTCGTCTCGGTGGACTGCTTCTCCCAGGTGGCCGTGGTGCCGAACACCGGGTACCAGCAGATGGCCACCAGCGCCACGATGCTCCACGTCAGCGCCTGGCGTTTGCGCCGCGGGCCAGTGATCCTCTCGAGCCAGTTGTCCACGAGCGTCAGGAACGCGGCCGCCGCGACGATCGCCACCAGCGGACTGAGCGCCACCAGGTATCGCGCGTCCGCCGACATGAAGCACAGGGCGGCCGCTAGCAGCAGAACCCACCCGTAGTGTGCCGCCCGCAGATTCCGCACGCCCCCGCCGCCGAACCGCAGGAAGATCCCCGCCAGGAAGAAGGCCGCGACCCACGGCCCGCCCAGGCTCGGCAGCGACTCGTACATGTTCAGCGTCATCGGCCGGACCTTCTGCCAGATCTCCCTCGGGTGCGCGATGAGGAAGCTCACCGGCTCCACCGGCTTGGTGTACTGTCGGAAGAGCGAGTGACCCTTGTAGGTGGTCGTGTTGCTGACGATCTCGCCCAGCTCCAGCGTGAAGAACGGGCTGCCCGCCACTCGGGTGTTCCGGATCGCCCACGGCGTCGCCACCAGCACGAACGCCGCCAGGCAGATGGCCATCTCTGCCCACCAGCGCTTGCCCTCGCGCAGCACGACCACCACCAGCACCGGCGCCAACAGACACAGGTAGATGTAGTCCACGAGGAAGCACAACGAGGCCGCCGCCCCGCACAGCGCCGCCGTCACCGGCGCCGGCTTCTCGCCTGCATGCAGATGGAAGTACAGCGCCAGCATCAGCACGGTGGCGAGCAGCGTCGCCAGGCTGGTCTCCAGCCCCGACACCGCGTACTGCAGCGACAGGTAGTTCACCGCATACAGGGCCAGCGCCAGCAGCGCCACGCGCCGCCCAAAGAGCTTCAGACCCAGGTAGAACACGAGGGGCAGCGACAGCAGGTAGGCCACGCCGCACGCCCATGCCGCCATCTGCGGCCTCGCTCCGCCGACCCGGAAGAACAGCGACATCCACAGCGGATGCAGCGGCGCGTGGTACAGGTCCGGGTGGTGGCTGATGTTCTGCACCCGCGCCAGGCTCATCGGCCGCACGATGCTGGTCGTGAACCCCTCGCCGCGCGCGACGTTCCGCGCCACCTGCGCGTAATCCATCGCCGCCGGGTCCAGGATGTCGCTCGCCCGGGCGCTGTTGTACACCAGGTAGATGAGCAGCGCGGCCACCGCGATCAGCACGCCGTAGCCTATCTCCCGCGGATCGACCTTCGGCAGCCGCGGCCCCGCAGCGCTGCGGCTCTCGGTACTCTCTTCCGCCATTCCATCAACCTCCTGCGACCGGCTACGCCCTGCCAAGGGGACACCGGAGTGTACCACACAACCCAGGGGGGCGCAACGACGTGGCCGGCAGCGGGTGCGAGCATAAAGAGTAGGTGGGTCGTTCCGTTGGAGCGCGGACATCTTGTCCGCATGCCGTTCCCGCGACGTGTTGCCGTAGCCTCCGCCGTCGCCTTCCGTGTGTTCAGTGTACTCCGTGGTTCCTCGCCGTCGCCGTCTCTCGCTCCTCACTCCTCTCCCGTCACTCCTCGCCGTCCCCGTCACCCGTCCCCTCCACCAACACATAGTCTATCCCCGCCATGTGGTTGATCGGCTTGGCCTCGGGGTTCGTACCCACGCACCGCAGCCCGATGAGGTTGTCTCCGGCCTTCAGGTCGAACTCTCCCAGTTCCACCTTGAACGGCCGGAACGGCGGCGGGGTATAGAGGTCCAGGGGCTGCCCCACGTCCTGCCCGTTGACCATCGGCTGGTGGATGCCGTAGTCCCACGACTTGGTCAGCCCGAGGGTCACCTTGTACCGACCCGCCTTCTCGACGGGCGCCTTCAGCTCCAGGATGTCGCCCTCGTTGGGGTTGAGCCACCACAGGTGCTGCTGGCCGCTGAAGTCGCCGCCGCCCACGTCCTGCGGTTCCGCCCTCCCGCCGGTGCACCGCGCGATCTGCAGGGCCTCGCCCTCCAGCGCCCCCTTCACCTTGAACCGCTCCGGCAGGGGTCGCACCCGCCTCTGCTCCACCGGGATCGGCTCGAAGAAGTCGGTCGCCCCCGGCGCCGCGTACCAGTATGTCGTGCAGCAGTACTCCCGGTCCGCCGCATCCCACTTCTCGATGTCGAACTTCATCTGCTTGCGGAAGGGGATGTCGTCCAGGACATGGTACCGCGCGACCGCCGTGTACCCGAAGTTCCCCGGCCCGGTGCAGATGCTCTGGTTGTGGTAGGCATGGGTGAAGGGTGTCGGGTTGCACCACGCGTAGCCGAAGTAGTCCTCCGAGCCCGTGCCGATGTAGCTCGGGAACGTGTCGTCATCCACCCAGACCTTCTCGTCGCCCTCGCCCCACCAGCCCTGCTGCGTGTTCATCACCCCCAGCATCACGCCCACGAACCGCCCCGGCCCCGTGCCGTCCAGCATCCGCCAATCCAGGAACTGCGGCTCCGCCGGCAGCCACTCGTTCCGCCACTTCGCGTGGAAGTACAGCGACCGCTGCGGCCTCCATTCCGCCTCCCGGCTCCACACCGCGAGCTGCACCTTCACCGGGTCCGCCGACTCGTTCTTGACCGCGATCTCCGCCTGCTTGCTGAAGGGCATGACCCAGTTCGCGTAGCACAGCCCGTCCGCGTTCATCCCGACCGGCAGGCTCGCGTACGCATTGATTCCCGGCTGCGAGCCGAAGAAGTCCCCCAGCGGCGCCCATACGCACGGCGCATCCTCGCCATCGAACCGAATCGTCAGCAGCGACTCCCTCAGTGCCGCGAAGAGCTGCTCCTTGGGGACATCACACTTCATCTCGATCCGCACGATCTCCCGCTCCCCGTTGAGCTTCAGCGTCTCGCTCTTCCCCGGCGCAATGGTCCACTCCCGGGCCGCCCGGCTATCCTTCGCCGTGAGGCGCCGTTCCGCGGGCGCCGCAAGCACCGCCCCGACCTCATCCACCGTCCCCTTCACCTTCGCCAGCGCTGCCATCGAGAACGGTTCCACCTGCGTCCCCTTCGGGTAGGTGCGATACCCGATCTGGTAGTACAACCCGGGCTTGTCCACCGTGCACTTGCAGCGCGTCTGGTACGGGATCGGCAGGTACAGGTTCGCGCCCAGCGACCGCCGCCCGCTGAAGGGCCCGGGGAACTCGGCCATCGTCCCCGAGGTCAGCTTCAGGAAGTCCTCCTCGATGGCG
>VGFC01000500.1 GCA_016869045.1 Armatimonadota bacterium | reverse complement strand
GAGCCCGTGCCATTGCCCCGCGGCATGGGCGCCGCCGGAAATGGGCCCGTGGCTGAGCAACGATGAGTGCGGCTCCTTCGGCAACGCGCACTTCGAGGAGTTCATCCTGCCGGAGCTGATCGACCTCTCCGAGACCTTCGGCGGCCTCGGGATGCACTGCTGCGCCGACGCCGAGCACCAGTTCCCCCTGTTTGGCCGCATCCCCAACCTGTACGCCTTCAACCGCGTCGCCGGCAAGCGAGGTTGGGATACGCTGCTTGAGCACTTCGACGGCCCCGGCTCTCCGGTCCACGTCCTCGGCTTCATGGGCGAGGAGCAGATGCTGCAACTGATCGAGAGGGCGTCCGAGGGAACGCGGTTCATCTTCGTGTACGATACGGACGACCCGGAGGCCGGCAAGCCCTGGTATGAGAGGATGAGGACTCGGCAGTAAGAGAAGGGAGGAAGTCGCATGTGGGCTCTGCTGGGAGCCTCCCTGCTGGCCGGTGTTGGCGTTGCGCAACCTCCGCCGGGCATGAAGGGCTTCATCAACGCGGGCGAGTACCCGTCGCTCCAGGAGGCCATCGATGCCGTGCCGCCCGAGGGCGGGACGGTCTACATCCCCGCGGGCAGCTACGAGGTGACGAGGACGATCGACCTCTCACGGCGCTACGGCCTGGGTGCCGTCGCCGGGCGCGGGGCGGTGACGCTGCAGGGGGCCGGCATCACGGCCACGCGCATCTACGGCAAGACGGGCGAGCAGCCGGTCTTCGATCTGTCGGCCAGTGGCTACTGCCACTTCAAGGACCTCTATATCACCGGCGAAGCGGATGTCGGAGTTCTCCTGTGCCGCGGCAAGGGACAGGGTGAGGCCTCGGCGGGCGCTATCGTCTTCGACAGCGTCTACCTCGCCGGGAAGTGGAGGAAGGCGGGCTTCTACGACATGGCGGGCGAGTGCTGTCGCTTCTACAACAGCTTCTTCGAGACGACCGCGCCCAACAGCTTCGCCGTGTACTACGGGCCGGACAACTTCCTGAACGTGCCGAGCCCGAGCGTCGAGATCATGCCGAGCAGCAACACCGAGATGCGGTTCGTCGGGTGCACCTTCGGGAGCTTCGCCGAGAACTCCGTGGGGCTCTACGTCCGGGGATCGGCGGCGGACATCAGTGTCTGGGGTAGCTACTTCGCGAACCGCGGGCGCGCGGCCGTCGTCCTGGACGGTACGAAGGCGTGCATCGACAGCGTGAGCCTCACCGACGTGCGCATCGAGGGCGAGCATGGGCGCTACTGCGTCTACGCCGAGGGCTGCGTGCGACGGGTGACGATCACCGGCGGCGCGTGGGTCGGCACCGGCGCGGAGCTGATCCGCTACGTAGCCCCCGACGAGAACACGTGGGCCGAAAACTGGCGGATCAGTCAGGTGACGATGGCGTTCTACGAGTGGGCCTATGACGACCCAAGCGTGCCCGCCTTCTACCCGCGCACCTTCCCCAAGGGCGAGGATGGGTACGTGTTCGCGCGGTTCGATGCGCTGCAAAGCAGCATCCTGGAGCTGACCTGGAGCGCCGTGGCGCGCTTCGAGAAGGACGCGGCGGGCAAGGAGACGGCGCGGTACCAGACCGACCGCAAGATGCTCGTCATCGACAAGCAGAGCCGCGCGAACCAGATCACGGTACGCGACGCCAAGGATGTCGCCATCCACGGCACGGCGACGGACACGCAGATCATCCCCTTGGGTCAGGGCGGGGGCACCCAGTTCGCGCCCTGAGCGGCAGGCCGGACATCACCCCGTACGGAGGCGAGAGCAATGACTAGGCTGATTGGGTTTCCATGTGGCATCGGCGTCGTGCTGGCGGCAGTGGCTCAGGCCCAGCCGCCGTCACCGGAGCAGATCATCGGGAACCGGGACGCCAACGGCGACGGCAAGCTATCGCGAGAGGAGTTCCCGCCGCAAGGGCAACAGCTCTTCGACCGGATCGACACCAACAAGGACGGCTTCGTGACCCTCGAAGAGGCGCGGGCCTTTGCGCAGCAGCAGCGCCCGCCCGGGCCGCCTCCGCTCCCGACACCGGACTACGAAAACGTGGCCTATGGTCCATTCGAGCGCAACGTGCTGGACATCTGGCTGGCGAAGAGCGACAAGCCGACGCCACTGGTGATCTACTACCACGGCGGCGGCTTCCGCGGGGGCGACAAGCGCACCATCCAGCCGCAACTCCTCGACGGGCTGCTCAAGGCGGGCGTGACGGTCGCGGCGGCGAACTACCGGCTGACCGATACGGCGCCCTATCCCGCGCAGATGCACGACTGCGCGCGGGCCCTGCAGTTCCTGCGCCTCCACGCGGCGGAGTACAACCTCGATCCGACCCGCGTCGGCGCGACCGGCGGCTCGGCGGGCGCGGGCATCTCCCAGTGGCTGGCCTTCCACGACGACCTCGCCGATCCCGGCAATGAGGATGAGGTCTTGCGGCAATCGACGCGGATCACCTGTGCCGTCGTCTACGCCGCGCAGTCATCCTACGACCCGCGCTTCCACCGGGAGTTGTTTGGCTCGGATCAGGTGGAGCCTGCCCTGATCGCCCTCTTCGGCATGAGCGGACCACAGGACGTGGATGACCCCAAGTTCTGGCCACTCTTCGAGGATGCGTCAGCTCTCCCTCACCTGACGGCCGACGATGCGCCCGTCTTCGCTTACTACCAACAAGCCAACGACCCCCTCCCGCCGAACGCGCCGGGCAGCCTGTTCATCCATCACCCCAAGTTCGGCGAGGTGCTGAAGGAGAAGATGGATGAGTTGGGCATCGAGTGCATCGTCCGGTTCCGCGAGGACTACCCGAACACGCCCGGGCGCGCGCCGGTGGAGGAGTACCTGCAGTTCTTCCTGGACAAGCTGGGCGTGACGCCCGCGAACCCGGCGCCGTAGATCGGCACGACGGAGGCAAGCGCGTGAACTGCGTCAGGACAGCGACCCCCGCCGATGCCGAGGCCGTGGGGCTCGTGACTCAGGAGGCCTTTGGCGGCAGCCACGCCGGCTGGGTCGCCGAGGCCTGCCGCCGCACGCCCGAGGCCTGGCGAGTCCTGGAGCACAACGGGCGCATCGTCAGCGTCTGCCAGATTCAGCTGCACCCGCTGCGCATCGGGCGTTGCCAGATCAACAAGGGCGACGTGGGGCACGTGAGCACGCTGCCGGAGTTCCAGGGCCGGGGCTTCGGCAGTGAGTTGATGCGTGACACGATCGGCTACCTGAAGGAGGCCGGCTGCCAGATTGGCCGCCTCGGAGGGCTGATCGCCTTCTACTCCCGCTTCGGATGGGTCCCGTTCGCGCGGCGCTACTACGAGTTCCCCCTCGAGCCCGCACGGGCCGGCGTGAGGACGCTGCAGCCCGACGAGTACCTCCAGCCGCCGAAGGGCTTCCGCGGCTTCGTCGTGCCCTTCGACCCGGTGCGCCACCACGAGGCCCGCGCGCGCCTGCACGAGGCCTTCAACCGCGACCGCACGGGCGCGGCGGTCGTGACCTTCGGCGAGCCGCCGAAGCGCCACGAGGCGAAGCCGGATGACACGGGGCTGCGACTCGCCTGCGAAATGGGGGGCGAACTTGCAGGTTACGTCTTCGCCTTCGCGCGCCCGCAGGACCACACCGCCTTCGAAGCCCAGGTGGAGATCGGCGAGGTCGCCTTCGATTACGGGAAGCCCGAGGCCCTCGGCGCACTGGTCGCGCAAGTCCTCCGCGTGGCCTACCAGCGGGGCGCGAAGCGGGTGACGGGCCGCCTGCCCTTCGACGAGCGCGTCGAGTCCGCCCTCCGCGCGGCGGGCATCCCCTACCACCTCGTCGAGATCCACACCGCCCCTGCCTCGAACATGATCCGCATCGTCGATCTGCTCGGCCTGCTGAAGCGCATCGCGTCCGAGCTGGAGGCGCGCCTCGCCGCCTCCGCCGTCGCCGAGTGGGAGGGCGAGCTCGCCTTCTGCCTTGACGACGCGCAATCAGCAGTCGTCGAGTCGAAGGGCGGGAGCATGGGTGTGTGGGACTGGACGCCCGGCGAGTTTCGCGTCAATCTCGACCAGGCGACTGTGCTCAAGCTCGTCCTCGGCCTCCGCAGCTTCAGCGAGTGCGCCCGGGTGAACTCCGTCACCGACGCACGCATCGCGACGGAGGTCTGCAACGCGCTCTTCCCGAGGCAGGCAACGGCGAGTGGGGTGTGGGGGTAGGACCGGAGCCAGTGCGAAGTGATGAGTGCGAAGCAGTGAGCTGAGCGCAGCACCGCCATCGCGCCGCTGTAACCCCTCGCCGCCGCTAATGCCACCGCAGCCCTCCGCCCTCACGCCGGCCACGCCGACCGCCCACTCGCCCTCGTCACCTCGCCTTTGGGGCAGTGAGCAGACCCCGGGCCGTGCCGCACTGGCTCAGTCAGGTCGGGGCGTTAGGGTGTGAACCACAGCAACACTGGCGATGCGCGGGGCTCGACGGCAGCGCGGCGGCCCTCACTCCCAGACGAGGTTGTCCAGGAAGGTCTGGAGCTGCACCGCGAGGCGGGTCGCGTCGTCGGGGTAGTCGGCGGC
>VGFC01000499.1 GCA_016869045.1 Armatimonadota bacterium | reverse complement strand
CCGCATGACCTCCTGCAGAACCCGCAGGCTCTCGCGATAGCGGCCGGCCCGGTGGGCGACGATCCCAGCCAGGTACAGGTCGGCCGTCAGGTCGGGGGTCGGCGCCAGAGTTCGCAGGTGGCGGTACGCGGCATAGGCCTCCCCGGCGCCGATCAGCGCGTGCGCGTACTCCAGCCGGACCCCCTCGTCTCGGGGGTTGGCTTCCAGAAGGCGTCCCAGGAGCGCAGCCGCCTCGGTGTGGCGCCCGTAGTGCGAGTAGAGCGTACCCAGGAAGAGCTGGAGGTCGCGGTCCGCCGGCGCGGCGGCAGCGGCCACTTCGACCGCAGGCAGCACCCGTTCGGGGGGCATGGTCGTGCGGGCACGGTACGCGCGCGCCAGGTGCGAGGCCACCGTGGCCCCGTCCGGGTGATCCGGGTTCGCCGCGAACCAGTCCTGACACGCCTCCAGGGCCTCGTCCGTCTCCCGCCCGCCCTCCAGCGCCAGACGCACTGCCTGGTCGCGTGCCTCAACGTCGCCCGGCAGTAACGCGTGAAGGCGCTCCCACAGGCTCGCCGCCCGCGTGGCTCCGACGCCTACCCGCCCATACGACCGCGCCAGCACCCGCAGCAGACGCACGTTCTCCGGCCGCCGACGCAGCGCGGCCTCGTAGGTCCGGATGGCGGCGGGATCGCTCGACCTCGCCAGGAGGTACACGGGCGCGGCCACGGTGGGAGCCACCCGCCCGAGCAGACCCAGCCACGTCGGCCACAGCAGGACCACGATCACCACGACGATCCCCGTGAGCCCCTGCCGATGGCGCCACGCGAACGTGCTTACCCACACTTGCAGTGGAGCCGGACCACGCCCGCCCGCTTGTCTCAGAACCTGCGCTGCCTCACGGCGCTCCGTCTCCGTGGTCCCCAGCTGCAACGCCTGCCTCGCATACGCGGCCGCGCGCTGGGCGCTGCCCGCTTGCTGAGACGCCTGCGCGAGGGCCAGCGCCGTCCGATGGGTCGTACCGCCCGGGAGAGCCAGGCTCTTCGTGAGGTACCGCTGCGCCTCGGCCGTCTTGCCCTCTTCCAGGAACAGCCGGCCGGTCAGGTACGCAGGCAGGGGATCCCGCGGGGCATCGACGAGCAGGCCGAGAAGCTGGCGCTTGGCGCCCGCCTCCCCGGCCTGAGCCTGCACGTAGGCCGTCCACGCCTTCGCTTCGACAGCCCTCTCCGGGGAGGCCTTCTGTGCGCGGTCGTAGTGGTAGATGGCCTTGCGCGCATCCCCCCGGTCGCGAAACACCGCGGCCAGGGCGAACTCGCACTCCGTCAGCCGCCGGCGAGCCTCCGCCGCCTCAGTCGGAGAGGCCGAGCGAACCCGCGACCGGTACGCCTCTGACGCCCGGCCCACCACCAGGCTGCCAAAACCCGGGAGACCGAACCCCGTGAGCTGCTGGCCGAGCGCGCGCGCCGTCGCCGCCGTGTCCAGCCCAGCCGTAAAGTGGACCGTCGCCACCCAGACCACGATGGCGACGGCAACCACCCCGAGTATCGCGCGCGGGCGAAGCAATCCCCGTTCCCCTCCCCACAGGGCGGCGCGACGAAACGGCGACGTGCTACTGGACCGTGAAGTTCAGCGCCGGCCCGTAGGCTACATCCGACTCGCTCGTCAGCTCGACAGTGTACTTCCCGGGCGTCAGGGCGCCCCCTTCGGGGCCGGTCAGCTCCGCCATGCCCGTGCCGTTTCCGGGCTTGAGTTCCTTCGGGACTTCCTGCTTCGACTCCGTGCCCGCGTCATCCACATAGGCGAACTTGACCTTGACGATCTGCTTGGGCCCGGCGCCCCGGTAACGGAACCACACGCACACTCGCCCGTCCGCGGGAGCGAAGGTCGTCGTCTCCGGCTGCGGATTCCCCGCGCCGTCCACACCCTTGCAGACCCTCTTCTCGACCAGACTGAACGTGGGCTTGGCGCAACCTGCCAGCGCGAGGAGCGCCAAAGGAAGGAGGAGCAGCACCATGCGGCCGCATACCCAGCGTTGCTTCATCGGAGTTGCCTCCCCCGCCCGTGTCGAAGGCCGACCGGGGGGTAGCGGTGACGTAGCCTCATCCTGGCTGGTTCGGCGCCTGCAGTATAGCACAGCCCCCCGATGGCGACAAGGCGCATGACGCGCGATAACCCGGTCGCGCCACAGGCCGCTCACTGCACCCGGACCACGTCGATATTGTACCCCAGACGGTTTGCCTTTACGGACAGGAAATGGTGGAGGCCGCCGTTCTCCGGCGTAGCGTAGAGGTCCGCGCCGCCGCCCCCGGTGATGATGTACACCACGCCGTCCCGAGTCTGGCGGTTGTAGAGGTGTTCGTGACCCTCGAATACGCAGGTCACGCGGTTCTGCGCGAAGAGCCGGTGCAGAGCGTCACGTTCGGCGGGGTACATGTCCAGGGAGTCGCCTTTGTGGAGCCCCACGGGGAAGAGCGGCCGGTGCACGGCGACGAAGATGCACACCGCGTTGGCGGCCGCGGCCAGGTCGCGCTTGAGCCACTGGAGCTGCTCGCCCGCGATCCGGCTCTCCTGCCCCGGGACCTCGCTGTCCAGCACGATGAAATGACTGCCGCCGCGGTTGAAGCTAAAGTAGCACCGCCGGAAGTAGTGCAAGAAGAGAGCGCGCCCGTCCCCGCCTGCGATCTCATGGTTCCCCGGCGCCGGGACGAAGTACGTGGTCCTGCGTGCCTGAAGGGGCGCCATGGCAGCGAAGAACTCGTTCCACTGGGTGCGCAGCGTGTCCTGGGAAGCCGAGCCGTAGATGTAGTCGCCCGTGCCGATGACGAACTCGGGGTCCAGCGCCGCCATCTGCCGAACCAGCCGGGAGAAGACCGCGGGTTGGCGGCCGTCCTTCCCGCCTCGGTTGTCGCCAAAGACGGTGAAGCGCACGCCCTCCGGCGCCTGCCCCCACACCGGCAGCGCGCCGAACAACGCCAGCGCGCACACCGCCATCCGCCGGCTAGCGCGCCGTCGCAGGACCGTTGGGTACGAGGCACAGCAAGGTGAGTGGCTCATCGTCCGCAGCCCTGAACTGGTGGCGCTCGTCGGGGGCGACCAGAACGGCGTCACCGGACGCCAGCGCGACCTCCTCCTCCCCCGCCACGACCACGCCGCGACCTGAGAGGATGTAGACCTCGTGCTCCCAGGGGTGAGTGTGAAGTGGCGTGTGCCCGCCCGGGTCGATCTCAAAGCGCCTCATGCTGAACGTCGGAGCGCCGCTGCTCTCATCCAGCATCCACTGGATGCGCACGCCGGTTGCGCCGGCCTCCACCTCAATCGCCTCAACGTCCGCCGCCCTGTGCTTCCTCATAGCAGACCCATCTCTCCCAGGATCCGGCTCGGCAGGTCGCGGAAGTACCGGATGCCCTCCTGCACCGCGTCGAAGGCGTCGCCGCTTCCGTCGTAGGCCACGTAGTACGGACGGTAGAAGTTCGCGGCCGTGAGCTCTGACACGATCATGTCCACCGGGCAGTCCCCCTGCCCCACTGCCGTCTCGGTCACCATACCCGTCGCCCGGTTCAGCTTGCCGTCCCGCAGAACCACGTGGGCCGTGTCCGGCAGGAGCGCCATCGCGACCGTCCGCACCGCCTCCGGGTCCTTGAGAGCGCGCAGCAGCACCAGGGGGTCGAGGGAGACCTTCAGGTTGTACGATTCGCACGCCTCCAGCAGCTCGCGGATCGTCCCGGCATCCCGCAGCAGTTCCGCCTCGGGCTGCAGGCACACCAGCATCGCGTTCTCCTCGGCATGGCCGAGGAAGCCGATACACGCCTTCCTGATGCAGTCGAGCGTTTCCGCCCGCGACATCCCGGGCTTCGGCCGCTGCGGACTCAGGCGGACGATCTCGCTTCGGTAGCGGAACGAGAGCTCCATGTTCTCGATGACCCGCTCGACCTCTCCCGCCAGAGCGGCCTCCTCCGGCTGCACCAGGTCCACATTCACCATCACCCCGCCGACCCGCAGGCTCTTGTCCTTCAGGTCCTCCACGATCGTGGACGGGTCCAGGTCCGGCGACCACGTGCTGCAGTGCGCGTTGGGCCGCGTGTCCAGTTCCAGCGCCTCCACGCCCAGCTGCACCAGCGCCTGCACGAAGTCGCGCCAGGGGTGGTCCGCAAAAGAGCACCCGACAACACCGAACTCCATGTATGCCTCCGGGCGAGAGCCCGGCCTACGGCGTAGGAAGCGGCGCGGTCGCCGCGTCCCCTTCCTCCGTCCTCTCAAGGAACTCGTCCAGGCGCCGGAACGGTTCCCGGCCCCGCATGATTCCGCACCTCGCTCGCAGGAAGGCCTGCGCGGCCCGAAGCGGAATAGGCTTCCGCTGGATGGGAGTCCGCGACCCCCGTCCTCGCTACCCTCATGTACGGGCGTGATTGGCCACTGCCCTCAGTAGGGGCGTGATTCATCACGCCCACCATGTAGGGGCGCGATTCATCGCGCCCGAGGCTCGGAATCGCGGACCCCTATCTTGCCTGCCGCGCTTCCGCCCGCCGAAGCGCAGAAGGGGCCGCGCGTGACGGATCGGGTCCGAATCGACATCGAGGT
>VGFC01000498.1 GCA_016869045.1 Armatimonadota bacterium | reverse complement strand
CCCCCATAGTCTAGCGGTAAGGACGGCGGGTTCTCAGCCCGCTAGCCGGGGTTCGAATCCCCGTGGGGGTACCAATCTAGACGCGAGCGCCCTTCTGCGAGGTAGCAGAAGGGTTTTTCGTAGCAACCATCGAGAATCTCGCCATCCCAAGTCGAGTTCGAAAGTAGCAGATTCAGCAGTTCGCGTTTGCCCTCTGGGGGTGCCGTCGCCCACAGGTCGGAGGCCCGCGAGGCCAGGTGCAGCACCCGCGCGCCCTCGTCGAGATACAGCCGGTCCGCGTCGCGGTGACGTTCGACGGCTGCCAGAGCCTCTCCATGCCGCGCCCGCCACTCCTCCGTCTTCCGCAGCCACAAGTCCTCGTCGATCTTGCCGTCGAGCCGGTCTTCGTAGATGCGGTCGAGCCGCGTCTGTATGCGCGTGGCCTCGGCCTGCAACCGGGCGACCGTCGCCCCCTGGAACTCTCGCTCGCCCTTCTGTGAGTCCCTCACCGCGCCCACGATCATCCCGACGGCCTCCGGCGATATGCTGATGCCCCTGACCAGTTCCCCCAGTAGCTCTTCGAGCCGCTCTTGCCGGACGTAGGGTTTGGGGCACGGTCCCCGCCCGCCCGTGCAATGCAGGTACACGAACCGCCCGCCCTTCTTCGCCTCGCAGGTGAGGACGCACCCGCAGTGGGCGCAGCGCACGAGGCCCGCGTAGGGCCACACGCGCTTCGGCCTGAACAGCGGCTTGCCGTCGCGCCGGAACGCCTCCTGCGTCCGCTGAAAGAGGTCGAGACTCACGAGGGGCTCGTGATCCCCCGGATACTCCTGGCCCCTCCACACGAAGCGCCCGACGTAGAAGCGGCTGTGGAGGAGACGGCTGAGGGTGGAGCGTGGCATGGGTGCACCGCTCCACGTCGTCAACCCGGCCTCGACGGCCCTTGCGTGTACTGCTGTGATGCTCGTGTTCCCGGCTGCGTACTCCTCGAAGGCCCGGCGGATCAGGGGCGCCCGCTCCGGGTCCTGAACGATCCGCTTCTTGCCGCCGTCCGCAGCGTTCAGGTAGCCCAGGGGAGCCGACGACGGATACGTCCCCTCCCTGGCCTTCCGGTCCATGCCCTTGATGGTCTCCAGGCGAAGGTTGTCGATGTAGTACTTCGCCATGACCACGTTCATGCCGATCATGGCCTTCTCGTGCGGAGGGGACTCCCTCGTGAGCACGATCCTCTCCCGCACGAGGTGGACTTCGAGGCCGAACCGCTCCATGAGGTCCTCGGTGTCAACCAGATCGCGGAAGTTGCGCGTCCAGCGGTCGGTCTTCTCTATGAGGACGGCCCGACACGTTCGGTGCCGCCGCCGTAGGAACTCGACCATCGCGGCGAACTGCTTCCGGCCTGCGCGCTTTGCGGTCTCGGCCTCCACGAACTCCGTGGGCACCGTGAACCCCTTCGCCGCCGCATACTCCCGAAGGAGGTCGAGCTGCGCGTCGATGGAGTAGCCGCCCCTGCGCTGTTCCTCGGTTGAGACGCGCGCATAGATGGTGGCCTGGGTCGTCATGGTTGCCGCTCCCGTTCCGCTTGATCCCACTCGTCGAGAAGCCCGAAAAGGCGGGCGAGCCTGCGGTTGCATTCGCGCGCCTCGTCCGGGCTCAGTAACGCGCCGTGGTGCTCCGCGAAGTACCGGCGCGTCACCTCAACCGCGTCCGCTTCGACCGATTGGGTGGTTTGACGTTCGGCCTGTACCATGACAGGCCGATTCTACCCTTTTCGTCAAAGCGTGTCGCCGACGGCACTTTGGTAAGTGCCGTCGCACCCTCACTCGGTCACCTTGTTGCCCGTTGCGCTTGCGCGTTGCTCGCAAGCCCGGCAGCAGTAGCACTTCCTCGGCGGCAGGGGCACGAACACCTTGCGTCTGTCATCGCCTCCCCGCTCACAGTTCGCGTAGTTGCATTGCCGCGCCGGCCACATCCCAGCCGCGCGCAGGGCCTCGGCCGTCTCCAGCAGGTCAACCACCATGTATCGCGTGTCTACTGAGCGGTAGCACGGGACAAGCCCAACCTGCGCCGGCTCGATCTCCCTCGCCTCGGTATGCTGCCACCCGAGTGCCTTCAGTATCGTGAGGTCCTTCTTCCGACAGCCGGGACTCAGCACCAGCCGCTCGCCCCCTTTCTCCAGCGTGGCCGGCTCCCATCTTGCCCCCCGCACGACCTCCTCTCGCTTCTCGTAGAAGCGGCTTCGGCGGGGGAATAGCTCATCGCGCAGAAGCCGCGTCTCACCGGCGTTTCCCCCTGTTCCGGTGTTGTAGTATGAGACCACGGCGCGCAATTCCCGGCGCAGCCTCCGCCAGTCGCCCTCCTCGAAGCCAAGGCACGGGTCCAGGTGGCCGGTAAGGGTGTCCGCGATCTGCCGCAGTTCGGGTCTCCTCCGCAGGTCGCCGTTCAGTACCATCTCCAGCGCCTCGCGGCGCCAGTCGGCGTGCTCCTTCGGGGTCCGGCACTTGCCGCCTGTGTAGGGGAGGGGAAGGCCTTCGGCCCAAGGGGGCGCCTTGGCGTCGGGGCTCTTGGTTTTGCGTCGGGTAGGGGAGGCTGCCATGCGGAACACCTCACATGGGCAGCCGGACGTTGACAGGCGCAGCGTTTCGGGGTACTACAGAAGCGCCGGGCACTATCCGGCTGCTGTTGGCAGAAGCCGCCTCGCCCCAAGTGTGAGGCGGCTTTTGCTTTATGCCTCCAGATACACCCGATGGTTCTGCGGTGTCAAGGGCTCAGGCGGCTATCGAAGGGGGCTGCGTCCGGCTTTCCAGGTCCTGCGTGCCCATGAGCACCACGCGGATGCCCGCACGCACCACATCGCTGATGCTCTTGCCACTGGCCTCGGCAATCCGCTCGATCTGCTCCCGCTCGTGCCGGTTGACGACCGCTGCGACGGTCGATCTCAGCGGCTCCTTCTCACTCCTCGGCCTTCCCATGTGAAGCCCTCCTTCCTGTCCATCCCGTCGGTGTTGGTTGGGGGCCGGCGGAGCAGATTGCCTGTCGCCGGCCCGTCGCGCGGAAGAGGTGAACCACGCGGGAGTAGTCATCAGACAGGCCGGGTCATCTCCGCGACCCAAGCCGTCGCGCGCGCCGCCTCGTCCTTCGGGGGTGCCGGCGCCAGGTCCATCCGGTTCGCGTACAGGAACTCACGCTCGCGCTGGAACTGCTCCTTGTTGAATGCGAGCCACGCGAGGTTGTCCTCCGCCAAGAGCAGGTTCGCGGGCTTCCGCGCCGCGGCGACCTCGGCAACGCGGGCGAGGAGCGCCGCGGTGTTCTGACGGAGTATCTCCTCGACGGGAGTGTCCCCGCCCGTGAGCTTGATCGGCTCGGGCTTCACCAGGGCCGTCAACGCGCTCACCCAACCATCGACCTCCCCTTCGACGCCGCGAAGTACCGCCGCCTCGAACTGGTCTCGCAGCTCCGCCGTGGTCGCGTTCGGCACGACCATCGCGACCTCGGCCAGCGCCCTTGTGTATGCCGCCTCCGCGGCCGCCGACCGGGGAGCCACGCGCCCCTGCTTGCGCGCCTCCGCCTCCCACGCCGCGAACCGCGCCTCCCACGCTGAGACCAGCTCCTCGAACTGCCGGCGGTACTCTGCCTGCAGCGCGTCCTTCTGCGCCTGCTTCCATTCCGCCGACCGCGTTCGATCCTCGTTGACCGCTTGCGCCCGGTCGCGGTACGAGGCAATCAGCGCGTCGGCCGCCTCCTGGAACCCCCTCCATCCGATGTACTGTCGTGACCACTTCAGGCCCGACGGTTCGGCCAGGCCTTCCTCGTAAGTACGCACGTCGTCTCTGGGCATGATGATGCCTCCTTTGCTGTTTCCGTCAGCTTATCGCCGGCAGGTCCCACTCCTGGAACTGCGTCAGACTTCTCGCCGCCAACGCCAACGAATGCGCCGCGTCGTCGTGCGGCTTGCCCTCGAAGCGCGCCGCGTCAAGCGCCCGCGTCGCGGCCATCCGAATGCGCTTCAGCTCCCGCGCGAGGTACTGCGAGCCCTCGCCCGGCGGGAAGACGAAGCGCCCGTCCCGCAACCAGTTCCCCACGGTCCCGAAGGCCTGCGTCTGCACGGGCGTGGTCTCGTGCAGCAGGTCAACCTGGTGGTAGTTGATCGACCGGGCCAGGTCGAGGCACTGGTACTGGTCAGCCGTGAGCAGGCCCGCCTGGTAGGTCTCGCGCACCTCCTTCAGCGCCGCGCGGATGTCATCGCCTGTGTGCCCAACCGGGAACACCTGCAACCTCAGCAGGTAGACAGGGCCGGCGACTCCCGCCCGCCGACGGGGGCTCTTGGCGAGCACGCAGAGGGCCGTCTTGTCGTGGGCCGCCGTCAGACTCATCGCGCGGTCGAGGCCGATCCCGAGGTTCACATGCCCCTCCCGCTTGCGCAGTTCGAGCCACACCTCCCGAGGCACGGGCGCCGTGAACTTCAGCTCGCCCATGACCTGTGTGTTCGGTCGGTCGCCCGGCACCCAGCCCTGCGCCGTCAGCGGGTCCGCTGCCCCGCGCGCAAGGGCCGCGTCGATCCAGGCCGGATCGAACGCGCCGGCG
>VGFC01000497.1 GCA_016869045.1 Armatimonadota bacterium | reverse complement strand
TGGCCCGGAGACAACCAGAACGAGACCCTTCTTCTGCAGAGCTGTCACCCCGCAAAGCGCAGAAAGCGCGGCCGTCGCCTACAGCGGGCGGATTGTACCACAAGGCATGGCCCCGCGCAACACAGCGCCCAGGCGGACCCTAGCAGGCCCAGGAACGTACAGTGGAGAAGACAAGCGAAGCGTACTCACAGGCCAGGCACTGGCGCGCGCACGCATGGTGCCCGCACGGGGCCGACAGGAGGATCGCGACGCTGACCATGGATGATCTCTTCTACGGAGCGGTGTTGCCGACGGACGTCGAGGCCTTGCTGCGCGACACGAACCCGTGGTGGTTTGGCAAGCCTGGCCCCCGTACCCCGCGCTTCCGGCGGACCGCGTTCGACGAGGTTCTCGGCCAGCTGAAAGCCGGCCCGGCCCCGTGTGTTGCGTTGCGGGGTCCGCGCCAAGTCGGCAAGACGACGATCCAAGGGCAGCTAGTGGACCATCTTGTTCGGTCCGAGAGGGTTCAGCCGAGACACATCCTGCGCGTGCAGTTCGATGAACTCCCGCCTGTGCGCCGTACGGAGATGCCGATTCAGGCGATCACCCGGTGGTTCCAGAGAGTTGTCATGGGGATGACGTTCAACGAGGCTGCGCTCGCGGGTCAGACCGCCTATCTGCTGCTGGATGAGGTCCAGAACCTCCGAGAATGGGCACCGCAGGTGAAGTCTCTCGTGGACCACCACGATGTGCGAGTGATGGTCACCGGGAGCTCCTCCCTGCGCATTGAGGCTGGCCAGGATAGCCTCGCTGGCAGGGTCCGCTACGCGGATCTCGGACCCCTGAGCCTGCGCGAGATCGCCGAGCTACGCTTCAGGTCCGCCACCCGGAGTTCGTTGGAGGGGAACGATGTTCGCCAGTTGGCGGACCGCGGCTACTGGCACGCACTGCGGAACAAGGGTGAGAGGGAAGCCGAACTGCGGAACCAGGCATTCGAAGCGTTCTCCGAGCGCGGCGCCTACCCGCGGGCGCAAGCGGAGTCCGCCATCCCGTGGCCCATGATGGCGGACCACCTGAACGACACGGTCATCAACCGCGCCATCGTGCACGACCTCCGGATGGGTGAGCGGGGACGGAAGCGTGATGAGCAGCTTCTCAAGGAGCTCTTCCGCCTGGCCTGCCGGTACGCCGGCCAAGCCCCCGGCAAGAGCGTGTTCGTTCCCGAGGTCAAGCAGGCCCTCGACGCGAACGTGGGCTGGCAACGAGTCACCAGCTACCTCGACTTCCTCGAACGCGCCATGCTGATTCGACGGGTACTCCCGCTTGAGATAAGACTCAAGCGGCCTAAGGGCTCGGCCAAGCTCTGTCTGTGCGACCATGCGCTCCGTGCGAGCTGGCTCCAGGAGGTCGTCCCTCTGGCGCCCGCCGCGCTGGCTCAGAATGAGCACATGCGGGACATTGCCGGCCACTTGGCCGAGAGCGCGGCAGGCTACTTCCTGTCCACGATCCCGGGCCTGGACTTGGCCCACTTCCCCGAGCGTGGCCCCGAGCCGGAGGTCGACTTCGTCCTCACGATCGGCACAACCCGTATCCCTCTCGAGGTTAAGTACCGCAACCGGATCGATGAGCTTGAGGACACGCGGGGCTTGAGGTCGTTCCTGGAGAAGACGGTCTACAACGCTCCCTTCGGCGTCCTGGTCACGATGCACGATGAGGTGCCCATTGCGGACCCGCGCATCGTGCAGATCCCACTGTCCACGCTCCTCTGGATGCGCTAGGCCGTACCTCGACCGCACGACGAACAGGTGTCACAGCCATGCTAGGCTTGCTGCTGGGAATGCTGCTGAGTGATGCCGCCGGGGCTCAGGACCGCCCCGTGCTGTATCTGCCGTTCGACAACACCTGCGATCCGGCGCTAGCGGCAGCGGGCGTGAAGCTCTCGTCGGCGGGGGAGGTGGGGTTCCAGCAAGGCATCCTGGGTGAGGGCGCGCTGATCAACGCCGATTGCCGGTACGACGTGGGCGGGGCCTTCCCCATGGAGGGCGGCACGTTCGCGGCGTGGATCAGGCCGGGCTGGCCCGGCACTGATCCCATCGGCCGCACGCTGATGTGCATCTACGGGCCGCCGGACCAGCCCGACGCGTGGATGCGCAGCCGCTGGTCCATCGTCGCGAGCGGCGGGAGAGTGCACTTCTTCATCTTCCCTCGCGAGGGCGGCAAGTCGACCGACATCACCGCCTCGATCGCGGCATGGCAGCCCGGCGAGTGGCGCCACGTCGCGGCGACGTGGGCGGGGCTAGGCGCCCTTGCAGCGGGAGAGATGCGGCTGTACCTCGATGGCGAGCTCGCGGCCGAGGCCACGGGGCTCAGCTTGCAGGCCGGGCAACCCGGTCCGCTGCTGGACATCGGGCGCGATTCGGATGCCTCCCCCGACTACGCCGAGGCCGTGTACGACGACGTCTTCCTGTACTCGCGCCCGCTGACTACTGAGGAGATCAAGACGGCTGTCCAAGGCGTCCGTGCGAGGGATCTGCCGAAGCCTGCGCGGCCTGGAGGTCTGCGCCGCGAGGTGGAGGGGTGGGCGTACCCCGACCTGCCGTATCGCACGATCATCGAGGCGGCGCCGCCGGAGCGGGCCCGCACCAGGGCGTCCTACGAAGTGAGGCTGGGGGTGAGCCAGGACCTCGCGCAATTCGGCCTGCCGGGCACGGCCGACCCCGGGAGCTTCCGACTGGTCGAGGTCGGGGAGACCGGCTCGTCGCAGGGCGACCCGATCGCCCATGGCGTGCAAGGCGACCGGCTCTCCTTCACCGCTCTCGGCCCGACGCCGGCGGGCGCGGCGCGGCGGTTCGCGCTCTACTTCGACGTGCTCGCGTATGAGTCGGTGGGCCCGCTGTTGGTGGCGAGGCGGCAGCCGCGACCGACGGCCGGCGAGGTCATCACCGTACTTCCCAGCGACTACGCAACCGTGACGTACGGCGATGCGTGGGACTTCGATGAGGATAATACCGAGGCGATCGACCACTTCGGCGACAAGCCGGAGTACTTCCGCGACGTGCGCGTCGAGGATGGCGCCCTGCTGGCGAGCGTGAAGCAGGACCCGTACCTGATCTGGGGCAGCATGTGGGGGCCGGAGGACAGGGGCGAGCGCAAGGTGCGCATCGACGTGGACGAGTACAACGTGTTGGAGGTGCGCGTGCGGCAGAGCGTGCCCTCCGCCCGGTGGGTGCTCTACGGCCGTGTCGCCGGCTCGGACCAGCTCCAGGTCTACCGGTTCCAGGTCGCCGGGACCGGCTGGCAGACCATCCGGATCAACCTCGTTGATGACGCACACTGGGGCGGCGTGCTGTCCGCCTTCCGCATCGACCCGACGGAGGAGGTCGAGGCCGAGATCGGGATCGACTGGGTCCGCCTCCTCTCGCTACTGCCCGCCGAACGCAGCGCTGTGGAGCTTCTTGGCAACCCGACCGGCACACCCGCCTCGGTTGTGACGACCCTTCCGAAGCGTGATCCCGTGGCCGGCGAAGAACAGGTGCTGGTGGTCAGCGTGAAGGACGCGGGCGGCAGGCCCGTCGTCGGGCAACCGGTGCGGGTCGAGCTGGCCAATGGCTCCGGCGGGCATCTCAGCGTGAAGGAGCAGCCCGCCTTGGCGCTGCCGGGCAGCGGCCTGCGTGGCCTGACCGATGCACAAGGGAACCTGACCGTGTCATATGCGGCGAACACACGGGCCAAGGAACGGGCCGACACGCTGCTGGCCTCGGCGGAGTTCCCGTCCGTTGCGGCAGAGCCGCTGACGGTGAACACGAGGCCCGGCCCGGCGCACCACTACCGCGTACTCGCCGACGGCGTGACGGTCCTGCACGAGGAGGACGCGCCGTTCGAGATGGCAGCCCAGCCCGTGGACCAATTCGGCAACCCAACGGAGGGCCCGCGACCGACGAAGTGGGATGTGACCGACGGACGTCTGGAGGCGGTTCCCGATGCCCGGCAGGCCACCAGGCGGCTGATCCCCGACACGGCGAGGCGCTGGGTCTACACGGTGAAGGCGTCCAGCGAGACGCTGGCCGGGGAATCGGGCCCGATCTGCATCCTGCCGAAGGGGCCGCGCCCAAACCCGGTCTCGGTGGGCGACAACGGGTACTTCCGAACCGCCGATGGCCGCCCCTACCTTCCCCTCGGCGGCTTCTACATCAACTGGGTCGGCATGCCGGACCCGCAGACCGGCGAGCAGGGGCGCGTGATCCGCTCGTTCACCGATGTTGATGAGAGAGCGATTGTTGAATGGCTGAGCTACCTGCAGAGCCAGGGCGTCACGACGCTGCGCTTCATGTTGCGGACCCATACCCGCGACGGGCTGGAGCCGATGGACGTGGGTGGCCGCGTCAACCGGCCCTTGTTCGCGAAGGCCCTGCGCCTGATGGACCTCGCGCGCCCCTTCGGAATCCGCTTCCTGCTCGTGATCCACGATGACTACGACAAGCCGGTGTACTGCAACGCTCGCAACCTGGAGCGCTTCTCGCTGCCGCAGTTCGCGGGCGAGGACCTGGACGCCCTGCCAGCGCACCAGCGGCGGTTCATCCG
>VGFC01000496.1 GCA_016869045.1 Armatimonadota bacterium | reverse complement strand
AAGCTCCTGCTGATCCTGCTCCGTCAGGACTTGGTCGGCCATGGGGAAGAGGATGTCGTTCTCCTTGGCGATATGCGCCCGCAGCAACTCCACATACCCCAGGAGGTTCGCCTGCGCCGCCTCCAGGGCCGGCGCTTCTCCGGCCTTCGCCGCCGGCGTGGCGTCCGCGGTGGCCCGGATGAACGCGCGTCCTTGCTCGTGCTCCTGGAGCATGACGCCGATCGGTCCGCCCGCTCTCGGGATCCCCCGCGCTTCCAGCCTGACGAAGAGGTGCTTCTCTTCCTTGCCGTGGTGGCACCGGTCGGCGAAGTTCCGGACGAAGTCCACGATGGTGTCCAGCCACTCCGAGTCCTCAGCCAGCGTCGCCTGCAAGGCTCCCGCTCCTCGCTCGATTCCGTTCAGGACGAGCAGGATGATATCGTGTTCGTGCCTCAACGTCGCCGTCGGTCGCATCCGTCATCCCTCCTCGGTTGGCATGGGCCGTCGCCCTTCGTGCCTGCGGCACGCCCCGGCCGCGCCGCTCCCGCCCCGGCGGACCCTCAGTGCTCGTGACTCGCCTCCGCCGCGGCGTGCTCCTCGGCGTCCGTGGCCGCGTCCAGGTGCAGGCGCTCCACATGATGCACGAACATCACGTACGCCTCGACGAACTCCCGCCCGGCTTCCACGCTCTCGTCGGCGTCCCTCTTGGCCTCGATCGCACGGGCGAAGCGCTCCCGGATGCCCTTCGCCACCGCGTCGGTGACCATCCTCACCAGAGCGTCCACCGAGCCGGTTTCCAGCGCCCTGTCGGCGGCGGCCACCGGCGGTTCGAGCGGCGTCCCCGCCGGCTTCAGGCCTGTGTAGGGCGCTCCCTCTCCCGCGCGGTGCACTCGGACGAGGGTCTCGAAGAACCACATGTCGGCCAGGCCCTTCGCCTCTGCCCCCAGTTGGCGCACTGCGAGCGTCCGGGCGAACGCCTCTCGCACCTCCCTCTCGCCCTCCGGCTTCACCCACTTCAGAACCGGAGTCACGTCGCCCCTCTCGAGGGCCAGCCGTGCGTCCTTCACGACGGGACCATCCAGCGTGTCGCAGTGCGCAAAGGCCTTCTGCGGCACAATCAGCGCCGCAGCCATACACGCCGCCACGGCAACCACTGTCCATCCCGTCACTCTCCTCACCATGCTCGTCGCTCCCTTGGCTATGGTGTGCCGTCTACTCATCACTTCGCACTTCTCACTTCGCGCTTGCCGTTACACGATCGCCACCAGGTTCAGCGAACTCAGCGGTTGCGACATCTCGCGCCGCGTCCACAGCGGGTGTTCGAGGCCCGACTGTCGGTTCAACTCATCGGCGAAGATCAGCAGCGCCGGCCGCAGCGCCGCCCCTCGCGCGCGCACGAGGTCCACCGCGAGTTCGTAGATGCCGATCGCGTCGATGGAGCCGCAGTGGATCACGAGCGCCTCATCGTCCGGCGCTCGCTTGATGTCGGGGAGGTCTACTGCGACATCCAGGTGCCCGCCTTCGATCCACTCCGTGCGCACCCTCCCCAACGCCTCGCGCAGCAGGTCGGCGGCCGCTTCCGGTAGGTCTCCGTCGCCGCCCATGACGACCTTCGGCTCGAAGAACTCCCGTCCCAGCGCCAGTTCCGTTTGCAGGTCCTCCAGGAAGCCCTCCCGCGTAGAGGGCGTCACGTGGGCCAGTGTGAACTCGTCGAAGGTCATGCGGTCCACGACCTCATGCACCAGCCCCGGGTCGCTCGCGCAGTAGAAGTCCGCGCACTTATGCGGTTTGGCGGTGGGGATCAGGCACCCGTCCACATGGAACAGGCAGCGGTCGGCCTTCACGCCGCGCCGCCCGGCCTGGAAGGAGGTGTTGGCGCCCGCCAGCGTCGGCAGCACCCTCTCCCCGCCGGGGAACGCCCGCATGGCCCGCAGCGCGGTTGCGCGCACCCCTGAGAACACCAGGCACCGGATCAGGTCCTCGGGCTCCGGCCGGAAGTCGCGTTCGAGGAAGTCGCAGAACTCGCGCCACTTCTCGAGCGCCGACAGCAGCGCCGCAACCTCCCGCGGCCTGTCGGCGCCAAAGCGCATCTCCAGCAGCTGCGCGGTCCGGCGGAGCCCCTCCAGGTCCCTTCGCAGCTCCGCCCCTCGCTTGTGCAGCCCCTCGACCAGCCGCGCCCGCACTTCCGGCGACAGCCTCGCCGCCTTGGCGGCCCGCCGCGCGTCATCGCTGCCGACCATCGTCCCCTGCAGGCAGCAGTTCAGCTCACAGCTGCCGCACACTTCGTCGATGATCGACTGCAGCTTGGCCGTCGCCCGCCCGATCTCATCCCGCGTCAACCGCTGCAACATTCACCTCCGGCGACCTTGGCGGATCGCGATTCACGTGCAAACCGCACTCATCCAGCCGCCCCGTACGTTCGCGAGCACCTTGCCCTGGCCCTCCCCATGGCAGGCCCGCCCCCGTCTGCCGCCGCGGGCAACGAGGGGCAGTGGCGCCTGGAGGGACGCGCTTCCCAGGACACGCCGCGCCTACAGCCGCCTCGCGTACATCCGGTACTCGATGACCGGTTCGAAGCCGGCCTTCTCGTACATGCGGCGGGCGGCGGCGTGGCCCTCATTGAGGCCGGTGCCGACGGTCGCGATCTCCATCCCGCCGTCGCGCATGAGGGCGAGGACGTGTTCCACCTGCCGCGTCCCGATCCCCTGGCCTTGGCACTCGACAGCGACCGCGTTGTAGTGTATGGTTCCGACGCGGCGGAGGCCGTCGAGCGAGTAGGCGACGAAGCCCACGATCCGGCCGTCGCGCTCCGTCACGAGCGTCGAACCGACCTCATCCCACAGCCGCGACATGATCTTGGGCACCAGCCACCGATCCCAACTCTCGTCCCCGATGGAGCCGTACTTCTCCTCCAGCGTCCAGTCCGAGCCGATCGCCCACACACCCTCGACGATCTGCTGGAGTCGCGGCATGTCCTCGGGCTGGGCGGGCCGGATGGTCTCGGGCATCGCGGGGCCTCCTGGCGGAATGGGCCCGGCTTTCGGTGCGGGGCGGAGGCGGACCTTCGAGGGACGGCAGGGAACCACGGAGTACGCGGAGTACACGGAAGAAGGCACGGCACGGCTGAAGGAGCTGATCTGATGGGAAACCGAACGGCGATGGTCGCAGGCGGCTGCGTGCTGGGGGTGGCGATCGTGCTCCTGCTGTTTGGGCTGATCTTCCTGCTGGGGAACCAGGGGAAGGCGTCGATCGTGCTGACGGGGCTCATCATGATCGCGGTCGCGATCGCGGCGGGCGTCTTCGCGGTCCGCAAGATGGGTCAGGTCGCCACGACCTCGCCGGACGCCGTCGATGAGCGCATCCTCAATCTCGCGACGCTCTCCGGCGGCGACGTCACCGCCGCCGAGGTAACCGGCGCGCTTGGGGTGCCCATTGCGGATGCGCAGGCGGCCTTGGAGCGGCTGGTGTCGAAGGGGATGGCCGAGCACAGGGCGCGCGACGGCGATCTGTACTACACCTTCGCCGGCATCGCGGCCGTACGCAAGGTCAAGCGCTGCGCCTACTGCGGCACGGAGTACCCCCTTCGCGAGCCCGGCCACAAGTGCTCATCCTGCGGCGGAATGCTGGAGATCGTAGACGCGAAGGAGTAGGTGGCACGCGCGGCTCGCGCGTGATGCGGCGGCAACCGCCGTTCGGAGGACAGGCATTACTGCCTGTCCGAGTTCACGTCCGGCTCGCCGACCTCCGCTCGATCGCCGCCATGATTCCGACCGCGACGGCGATCATCCCCACCGACGCGACCATCGGTATCCACACGGGCGCGAGCCACGGGCTGGGGATGAGGAACAGGCAGTCCTGCGTGGCGAACGACTCCGGCCAGCGGATCATCACCTTCAGCGCCCCGTAGTAGGTGAGGTCCCACACCCCGAAGGCGAACAGGAACGTTGCGAGCCTCTCCAGGAAGTTCCGCCCGACGAGCGTGGCGAGCGCGAGCAGCACGATGATCGTTGCGGCCTCGCGGGTCTGCTCCGTGTGGATGAGCCAGTTCGGGATGCGCCCGACATCCTCGGCCCCAATGTCCGCCGGCAGCGGCACCCAGTCCATGATCCGCCGGATGTAGACCACCACCACCGCCTCAATGTGCCCAAAGGCAATGCCGAAGGCGGTGAGGAGCAGCAGACGAGAGAGGAGGGAGCGTCTGGCAGTAGCGCCCGAGGGTGTCATCAAGCCTCGCCAACAGGTGAAGTGGCCTGCTTGCGTTCCTCCCGCAGCCTCTTGAGCTCAAGCTCCCGCTCCCGCCACCAGGCCAGGACCTCCTCCCGCGTCATTCCCTCGGTCTCCCTGCGGATGCGCTCGGCTCCAAGGCGTTTCCAGCGCACGCAGTCAGGTTCCCTGGTCTCCGTTCTCATCCTCAATCACCTCCTGCGCCGGCGGTGGGGGGGTCGCCCCATGCCCCGGCGCGGGTGACTTGAGCGGATGCACTAAGCGGCCCTTCGGGCCGACGCGCTACGCGCGGACGGCGAACGGCACGACCGGGTCGCCCGGTAGGATGAGTGGTAGGGTGAGCTGGCAGCGGCGCTGTT
>VGFC01000495.1 GCA_016869045.1 Armatimonadota bacterium | reverse complement strand
GTTTGACCCGGGTTTCTTCGAGTCGAAAGACCCCGTCCCGCTGGTGAGGACCGCCCTGGGCTCCTGCTTCGCCAATGGGTGGGCGGCGTTCGTGACCGCCGCCACCCTACTCCTGCCGGCGACCGCGCTGAGCCTGGGCTTCTCGTATGTGATCGGCCGTACGGGCGCCCTTGAGGAACTCATGTCTGTACAGGGCGGCCAGATCGACCCCACGAAGATCAACATGAGTGAGTTCTTCGGCAGTATCTTGATCGTCGCCGGGGGCGGCTTGGCGGTCGGCGCCGTCTGGCTGCTCTCGGCCTTCTCGGCGGCCGCCGCGGTGGGGCGCATGTTGGCCGAGCGCGCGCTGGGGCGCCGGTACGGGCCCGCGGAGGCGTGGGACTTCGTCGTCGGCAAGGCCTTCCGGCTCATCGGCGGCGGCATCGTCCAGGGGGTGGTGCTGTTCGTCGGATACATCATCGCCTCGATACCCGCCAGTATCGTCGCAGTGATCGTCATTGCGGCAACCGGCAGCATGGCGTCCGGCGGCAAGCCCCCGGCAGCCGTGCAAGCCATCTCCCCAGTTCTCGTTCTGCCCATCTTGGCGATCGTGGCGACGTACCTGGCGTCCATGCCCGCCAGCGTCGCCGTTGAGGACCTCGGCGGGATCAGCGCCGTCTTCCGCAGCTTCCGCCTCGTATCGGGCAACTTCCGCCGCGCGGTGACGGCCATGGTCCTCGGCGGGCTGATCGCCATCGTGCCCGTGGGCGTGGTGCAGATGGTCCTGCAGTTCGGCTTCCAGAAGCAGCTCACTGAGGCGCTGGGCGCCGGCCCGGGCATGCTGGCGGTGCAGGGGCCCGCGACCATCCTCGGTCTTCTCACGTGGCCCATCCTCTTCACGGTGCAGGCCTTCATCTACTTCGATCTCCGCTCGCGACAGACGGAGGCGGACTTCACCCCGTACGAGCTGACCCTCGAAGTCGGCGGCGAGCTGCCCGAGGGCATTCAGGACCCGTTCGTCGGCTCCGCCGTCCCCGGGCCCCCTTCCGCCGACCACTCGACGCCTTCCGACATGTCCCGCGGATGAACGTGAGGGGCGGGCCCGTCACTGATGACCTGCCCGTCCCTCATCCTCACCGTCCGCTTCGCGCAGTTCCCGATCTCCTGGTCGTGCGTGACCAGGACGATCGTTACCCCTTCGTCGTTCAGATCGCGGAAGAGCTGCATGATCTCGCGGCTCGTCTTCGAGTCCAGGTTCCCCGTCGGCTCGTCGGCCAGTACGATCGCCGGCTCGGTGACCAACGCCCGCGCCACCGCCACCCGCTGCTGCTGCCCGCCCGATAGCTCCGAGGGGCGGTGGTCCATCCGATCCGCCATCCCCACCCGTTCCAGCGCCCGTTCGGCGCGCCGACGCCGGTCCTTCACGTGCTGGTACAGCAGGGGCAGCATCACGTTCTGCAGGGCGGGCGTCCGCGGGAGCAGGTTGTAGGTCTGGAAGACGAAGCCGATCCGCTCCCCCCGAATGCGCGCCAGCGCGTTGTTGTCCAGCCCCGCCACCGGCTCGCCCTCCAGCAGGTACATCCCGCGCGTCGGCCGGTCCAGGCACCCCACGATGTTCATCAGCGTGGACTTCCCCGAGCCGGACGGCCCCATGATCGCAACCATCTCTCCCTCATCGATCCGCAGATCGACCCCCGCGAGCGCGTGCACCCGCGTCTTGCCCATCCGATAGATCTTGTGCACGCCATCCATCTCAATCAGCATCTGCCGTGCCGTTCCCTGGGAGCGCCGGCACCCTTGCCGGCTGCGGTGGCGGCCATGCCGTCGCCGTTCCTGTCACCTGTTACCTGCCGTCTCCGCGGCCGTTGCGCGCTGCAGATCGGCGAGGGCCACGTTGTAGTCGTAGTACGCCTGCACCACGCCGATGTCGGCCTGCTCCGCGCGGACCTGGGCGTCGGTGATCTCCAGGACGATCCCCGCACTCGCCGCGAAGCGGGTCTCCGCGCCCGTGAGGGCCGCGCGCGCCTCGGTCTGGGCGGCCTCGGACGTGGCGATTGCCTCAGCCGCGTGCCGGAGGGCCCACCAGGCCGATTCCACCTGCAGGCGAATCGTCTGCTTGAGCCGCTCCAGCTGCGCCTCAGCCGAGCGCAAGTCCGCCTGTGCTCGCCGGACGGCGGCCTTCGTCGCGCCGCCATCGAAGATCGTCTGCGTCAACCCGCCGTAGATGGACCAGGATGGCCCGCTTTGTCCGTCGTGCCGACCGTACTCCCCGCCCCCGACGATGCTCAGTTGCGGATGGGCGGCGATGTCGGCGAGCTTCACGCCCATCCGCGCCGCGCGCACGAGGGCTTCCTGTTCGCGAATGTCGGGCCGCCGGGCGAAGGCCCCGTCGAAACAGTCGGCAAGGTCGGGCAGCGAGTCCGGCTGGCGCCACACATCGGCGATCTTGATCTCGGTGGTCGGGTCACCCAGCGCCACCCGCAGGGAGGCGCGCGCCACCGCGGCCTGCGTGCGGGCCGAGGCGAGTTCGAGCTGGGTCGAGTGCAGTTGCGCGCGGACCGTGTGGATCTGAACCGGCGCGGCGTCGCCCGCATCGATCTGCGCCTGGACTTGCTCGACGTGCTGCTGCGCCGAAGCGACCGCCGCCTCGTTCACGACGACCAGCCGCTCAGCCGCCAGGCGGTCGTAGTAGGCCTGTGTCACGCTGTACGCCAGTTGCCGTCTGGCATCCTCAGCGCCCGCCAGAGCGGCGTCGCGGTACAGCCCCGCCTGCCGGATGCTCTTGTCGCGGCTCGGCTCGTAGATGCTGTAGGTCCCCTGAAGCTGGCTGTTCCGCGATGTCGTCCGGCCGCCGCCGACGGGGATGACCGAGCCGCCGATCACGACCGTTCGCTTCGGCTGCTCGGTAACGCGGTAGTCGGTCGAGGCCTGGAACGTCGGCCACAGCGCGGCCCGCGCCTGTCTCAGCGAGGCGGTCGCGCGATCGATCTCCGCTGCCGCGATCTGCATGTCCGGATGCACCCGCAGCGCGATGGCGATGCACTGCTCTACGGTCAGCGGCTGGCTCAGGTCGTAGCCCAACTCGGCCGCTACCTGTTCCGGCGTAGCCGCGCCGCCCCTCTGGCCCACCGCCCGGAGTGGCGCCACAGCGACGATCACAGCCAAACCGACAGCAACCTTCGGGTCCAGATGGGGTGGACGCAAAGAAGCCTCCCTACACACGCTGCGCCTGCGAGGACAGCCCTGCAAGGAACTGGCCAGCTACACGTGGCACGCGCGGCTCGCGCGTGAGTGCGGTGGCCTCACACCAACGTGGGGCGCGCCCGAACTCACGCCCCACATTGCCGTTCCCGAACTCCGGACTCCGAGCTCTGCACTGCCTTACCTAACGTTGACGGCCTTCCCGCTCTTCGCCGACTGGTACATCGCATCCAGTATCTTCATAATCCTGAGGCCGTCGGTGCCGGGCGACAGGGGCTCCTTGCCCTTCAGGAGGCAATCGCAGAAGTGCTCGACCGCCTTGATGCGCCCCATCGCGGGATCGGGCTCGACGATGAGCTGCCGGTTGACTGGGACGCCGTGCTCCTGGGTGAAGACCTCCAGCGTGTCGATCGAGCTGTCGTCCACGCCGTCGAAGCCGAACACCCGCTCCAGGCTCGCGCCGGCCTTCGTCCCGCAGAGGGTGGAGTAGACCCATTCCCTTTTGATCCGCGACGCCCACGAGGCCTCGAGCAGAATCGTCTGCCCGCCTGCGAAGCGGATCATCCCGACCGCCATGTCCTCGACATCGTACTTGCCCTTCTTGTTGGGTGTGCCCCAGGGCCCGAGGCATTCCATCTTGGGCCCGAACTTCTGGTAGGTGGCTGCCATGCAGGTCACCGGCTCGGGGTTGCCCATCAGCCACATGGTCAGGTCGAGCATGTGGACGGCCAGGTCGATCAGCGGCCCTCCGCCGGCCATCTTGTGCGTGGTGAACCAGCCGCCCCAGCCCGGGATGCCGTTGCGCCTGATCCAGCCGCAGCGCGCAAAGTACAGGTCCCCCAGCTCCCCCGCGTCGATGTAGGACTTCAGCAACTGCGACTCGGGACGATAGCGGTTGTTGAACTGCATCATGAGCATCTTGCCGTTGGCCTTGGCCGCGTCGGTCATCTTCTTGCCTTCCGCGGCGTTGATGCTCAACGGCTTCTCGCACAGCACGTTCACGCCCGCGTTCAGGCAGTCCACCACCACCGGTCCGTGTAGCGCGTTGGGCACGCACACGCTGACCGCGTTCAGCCCCGGCAGCTTCAGCATCTTCTTGTAGTCCGTGAAGACCTGCGGGACCCCGAGGTCATCCGCCACCTGTTTCGCGAGGTCGCCGTTGAGGTCGCACAGCGCGACACACTCTGCACCGGCCGCGCTCTGGAATCCCTTGATGTGGAACTTACCGATGCCGGCCCCAATGACGGCGGCACGCACCTTGCTCAGCTTCTCAGCCATCGTCGTACCCTCCCTTGGTTGGTGTCTCGTGCCGACGTTTGACGCAGCACTTCAGACGGCGCGTTTCCTCGCCGCGCGACGCCTACCCTCCTGGGATTCTCGTCCG
>VGFC01000494.1 GCA_016869045.1 Armatimonadota bacterium | reverse complement strand
GGGGCGAGGGTATCCACGGGAGATGTGATGTTCGCGGGAGGCGAGGGCGAATCCTGCTTGCGACCGGCACGACGACGAGGCCGCAGCAGCGGACGAGGGCGTCCGCGCTCCCACGGAGCGACAACGGCAGCCACCACTGCCGGCAAGGGTGCCGGCGCTCCCAGCAACGGCCACCGAGGCGGCCAAGGCTATTGCCCTCGGATCGAGTCGATCTCGACAGTCGTTCCCGGCACGCCGGGCGAGAGCGGGTCGAGGCGGATTCCGGTGATCGTCTGCCCCTTCCAGGCGTCGAAGTCGCCCACGGGCAGGCGGTACTCGTGCCACTGTCCGTCGGCGGCGATCGAGAAGTTGATGACGCGGGCCTCGGCGAAGCCGGGCACCGCCGCCGTGCCCCAGTAGAACTGCGCGCCCTGACCCACCGGCGTCTTCATCCGGATGACGATCTCGCGGATCGAGCTCCCGTCCACCGACAGGAAGTTCCGGACCATGTATGGGTCGCCGCCGGTGATGGGCGCCTCCAACACGCCGTCTGCGACATGCAGCGCGCCGATGTGGTTGCTCGCCATCCAGCCTTCGGCGCTCTTGGTGAAGTCGAAGGCGACGCGATTGGTGGGTTCGGGCATGAGCGAGGGGTTCTCGTACTCGATGCCGCGGAGCTCCAGCTTGTGCTCACCATCGCCCGTGATCCGCACCGTGCACATCGCGGCGCCGGCGACGTAGCGCCAGCCCGGGGTGTCCCCCACCTCGAGCTGTGACCTCTCCGTCAGAGCCGCGCCGTCCAGCAGGACGGTCTCCGGACGGGTGACGCCCACCACCACGGTGTAGCCCGACTCGCCCGACGGATAGGTGAGCGTGGCGGTAACGGCGCCGTTCTCCCATGCACTCGCCTGGATGTCGGCGCCGGAGTTCAGGTGGATGCGCTCGGGTGACTTGCCGAGGATGACCGTGTCGGCCTCCTCCTGGCGGCCGATGAGCATGTAGAGCGGCTCGTGGATGTTGAGCGGCGCGAAGATCCAGCCGGACTTGGAGCAGTCGATGGCGCTGATGCTGTCCGGCCAGAGGGCGATGTCATCGTCATCGGTGGACTGCTGGTACGTCGCGCTCACGATGATGCACTCGGCCAGCTGCTTCCACGGGAGGCTATCATCGTGGCGGGCCAGCTTCAGCAGCGCGCGGGCGTGACGCAGGCCGTTCCACTGGACAGGGCGGCCGAACCAACTGCCGGTCTCCCACGAGGCGCCGAAGACGGGGATCGAGGCCCCGAGCAGGAAGGGCTTCTCCGGGTCATCCCACATGTAGACGAACGGCAGGCCGCCCCGCCCCCAGCGGACGGCCTCGTCCAGCCACTTACGGTTGCCGTCGTACTGGTAGGCCTCCAGGTACGCGTCCACGGCGTCGGCGGCGGCCAGGATGTCGGGCGCGTGCACCATGACTTCCCAGACCTGCGCCGCGCGGGGCACGCGGTACTGCTCCATGAACTCCAGCGCCTTCACGCCGGCCTCGTAGGCGCGCGGCTCGCCGCTCATGCGGGCGAACTTGAGGAGCAGATAGGCGTCCGCCGCGCAGGTGCCGAGTTCCGCCGAATCGGGGCCGAGACGGTGGTAGTCCATCCCCTTGAAGATGCCCGAGGCCTTCTGGTCGGCGTCGAAGCGCCAAGAGCCGTCCTTCCCCTGGGCGCCGATGACGCCCATCGCCTGGACGCCGAAGTTGATGAGATGCTCGTCGGCGCGACCGTAGTCGAAGCCGGTATCGGCCCACATGGGTTGGCCCGGCGCGAGGCCCAGCACCTCGTCGGCCCGCGCCTTGCACCGTTGCTTCACCAGCGGGTCATCGAGGATCATCGCGCCCTTCAGCAGGTCATGCACGAAGCTCAGCGGGCGGCCCTTCGGCGAGAGCAGCTTGCCCGCGCCGCGCGAGGTCCACCACTCCTTGTCTGCCGGCACCCAGAGCGATTCCAGGTAGGCGCGCATGTCGAAGGCCAGTTGCTTCTGCAGGTCCCCCTGAGGGTAAGGCAACGGCTTGGGTACCCCGTAGATGCGGAACCACTCGTCCATCGCCGCGAGGGCATCTGGCGCATCCGTGCGGGCGTAGATGACCGATTCCAGGCTGATCTCCCGGTTGGCGGGCAGGTCGTAGGGCGTCCACGCCTCGCGCTCGTTCATCCGCACCCACGGCTTGCCTTCCTCCGCGACGGAGGGCACGAACAGCCCCATGACGTGCGCGTTGCGCCCCTCGAAGCGGTCGGGCGAGCCGAACACCGCCGCTGGTCGGTCGTGGGAGTCATCCCACTTGCGGCGGCAATCCCAGAGCAACCCCACGCATGTTCCGTCGTGGAGCACGCTCATCATGGGGATCGTGATCATCTGCGGGTGAGGCACATAGCGGACCTGGTCCGGGTGGCCCTTCGCGATGAGCAAGTTCTCGGACTCCGAGGAGACGTCGTCCCTGTCGAGCCAGTCGAGGCCCGGGAAGAGCGCCTCGTCCTTCGCCGAGCCGAAGGAGCCCTCGCCGACGTAGAGCATCGGCGCGTCGAAGGCCAGGAGCTTCGCGGTCCGGTTACACTTCAGGCTGCTGGCCATGCCGATGTTGCGGCCGTCGTCGCGCAGGGCGAAGGTGACCGTGGCTGTCCACCGCGCGCCATCGTCGTCGGCATGGCTGCACTGAACGACCAGGCGCTCTCCCTCGGCCTTCGGCGTCCCGTAGAGCGGCACGCGGCTCTGCACGAGCACGTCTCCGGGCACCGCGATGACGATCCGCCCCATCGAGGGCGTTCGCGCGACCGTCTCCCAGCCGCGCTTCTTCACCTGCAGGTCGGCGATCCCGAATCCCAGGCTGCTTCGATGGACCACCAGCCGAAGGCCCTGGCCCTGAAGCCAGGCGGTGTCACCCTCAACGTGGGCGCCCGTTTTGTCCGGCGCTGAGCGGGCGGCGGCACCGACCACCAACTCCGTCACGCCGTCCTGCAGCGGCATGCGGCCCACGTAGAGGCGGGCGATTGCCAGGGCAGAGGCCGTCTCCTGCTGTGCGCGGACCTTCCACGTCAGGGCCACCTCGCGCCCCGGCGGCGCTTCGACCGGTCCCGTCGGCGGTTCCACCACGGTGATGGCGGGGTCGCTGAGTTCGAGCTTGCCCGCGATGCCGGTCGTGATCGCCGTGCCCTCGCCGCGCACGATGGCCCGCAAGGTCGTCGTCTCGCCCCGTGCGAGGATGAAGCGATCCGCGCGCAGCTGGATGGCCTCGGCCTTCGGCTCCAGGCGGAACTCGGCGCTGCACTCCGGCGCGCCTTCCGGCTGCGTTGCGGAGATGCCGATGATGTCGTCGCGGTCGCGCCGCCCTTCGATGACGAAGCGGAGTTCGGTGTAGTCCTCCGGCGACAGCTTCGGTACGGGGGCCTGGGCCTGGCCGGCGACACGGAGGTAGTCGGGGCAGGTCACGTTCACCGTCGCCGCGCTCGTCGGCTCATCGCCGATGTTCTTCACGCGGACCGCCAGCGTCGCGCGCTCGCCGGGCTTCCTGGCGTCCTCCTCCCAGCGCGTTCCGGAGATCGCCAGCACCGGACCGGCATTCTCAACCCACTCCACGTCATCCAGGAGCAGCGCGGCCTGCAGGCCCATGATGCGTGGCGAGAGGTGCACCCACTTCACATCCGGGTTCGCGGTGAAGTCGTAGGCGACGAGGCCGAGGTGCCACTTGCCGTCGCCCACGTGGGACTTCGGCACGACGAAGTCCGCACGCGCCTCGCCGGTGTCCTCCATGGGTCGCTTGCCCATGGGGATGACAAAGAAGTGCAGGACCGCATCGTCGGACGCGGAGACGGCCTTGTACCAGAAGCGAATGCCGCCCTTGAGCTGCGACAGCATCGTCCCCTGCTCGCCCGAGTCGGGCCGCCAGTCGCGGTTGAGGCCCGCTTCCAGCTCGATCTTCTCGCGCCGGATGAGGACGGCGTTCTTCCCCGAGTGAGCGTCATTGGAGACGGTCACATCGCCGAGGTAGCTCCAGTCCACCGGCAGACCGTTCGGGCCAAGGGTCTCAAACCCCCCGTTGGTGACCGGGTTCTCCTGAGCGAGGGCGAACGGAATGGTGCACAACAGCAGTGACAGGGCAAAGCAGAGGCGTGTCATCGCGAGGCTCCAGTCGGTCGGCGCAGGAGGCCGAGGCTGGTGATGTCACGAAATGCGGGCAGCGTCGAAGATCAGGCGAGTGCCCTTTCCACGCGGAGGCAAGGGCACCTCTGCACGACAGGCGTAGGAGTCTATCCCACAACGCCACCGCCGACAAGGGACAGTCCTCATTTCCTGCCAGCGACAGGCAGGAAATGGGACAGTGCCAACGGCCCACCCCGAGTTTCGGGACAGGCTCCAAGCCCTCGGGATGGAGCCAACCAAGGAGCGCAGCACCATGTACGAGTACGAGATCATCCGAGACGATCAAGCGAGTCTGGAGCCGCTGCTGGGTAAGACGATGGCGGTCATCGGCTACGGCAACCAGGGTCAGGCACAGGCGCTGAACATGCGCGATTCAGGGCTGACGGTCATCATCGGCAACCCGCGGGACAGCTACCTGGAGCGGGCGG
>VGFC01000493.1 GCA_016869045.1 Armatimonadota bacterium | reverse complement strand
CCGACGCGCAGCCTCGCGACCGGGTGCTCGGCGTCCCGCCCGCGACACAGCACGAGCGTATCGAAGGGCGGCTCATCCGCCTCGCCCGAGCCGGCCTCCGAGGCCACAATCAGGCCGCAGTACATGAGCGCGGGATCGGCCTTTGCGACCTCGCCGCCCCGGGCCCGGGCGATCCAGCCGTACCCCGTGGGCTCCAGCTCGGCGTCACCGGTCACGATGAGGGCGATCTCCAGCGGCGCGCGGGTAGAGTCGGGTGGGTTCGCCCAGCCGCTCGGCTGGGTCGTACGGAGGACGTGGCTCGGCTTGTCGCCCGGCGCCGTGCGCGTGGCGAACAGGTGCCCGTCAACCAGCCTGACGGCGCGCGAACTCAGTGGACCCGGGCCGTCCACAACGGTGAGAGACGCGGCTGTCGGGGGCCACCCTCCAGGGAAGTTCACCATCACAACACGCTTGCCGGCTCGCTCAGCCGCCTGCCAGAGCCATTCTGCCCTGCCGCGCTCGCCGATCGTGCCCACCGCCTCATCCTCCGCGGCCCGACAGTCCGGGCGCGGCATCACTTCGACGCCCGGCTCGTACGCGACGAGCCCCGCCACGCCGTGCGTCGCCGGGCTGGCGCCCGAGCCGAAGCTCGCCCAGCTCGTGGCCGCATCACCCGGCGGCATCGCGACCACCGACGCGACGCCCCCCGCCTCACACAGGGCGGCCAGTCGAGGACATGCAGCCGACTCGACGGCGCGGCTCAACAACTCCGGACTCAAGCCCTCAAGCCCGACGACGATCAGCTTGCTCGGCCGATCGTTCACCAGCAACCCGCTCCCTTCGAACGCCCCGGCGAGATGGACCCAGGTACGTTCGACACGAGGGAGCGGAATCCTGTGCGGCCAAAGGGGTCACTTCGCAGGTCCCTGCAGGACGGGGTCGGGCGCCTTGTCGGGGAACGCCTGTACCCAGAGGGCCAGGCACGTCTCGCGCAGTACTTCGATGAGCTTCGCCTGCGCCTCCACTTGCTGCTGCAGCGCGTCGAAGGCCGCCTGCTGCTCCGCCGTCAGCGTCCCCGGAGGACCCTGATCGCCCTTCGGGCCGGCCGGCCCCGCAGGACCTTGCGGCCCGCGCGGCCCCACGGCCCCGGGGGCGCCCATCGGCCCGGCCGGGCCTACCTGGTGCTTCTGGGCGATCCGGCTCAGCAGAACCGCCGCGTGAGCGGGCTGCAGGGGCTCCTCGAACGGCGCCCACTGGCCCGCCTCCATCCGCGCCAGAGGCGCCCCATCCTCGCCGAGCACCCCTATCTTGACCAGCATCTCCGCCGCCGCCCGGAACTCCGCCTCCGTCGGAGGCAATGGCGGTTGAGCGACCGCGCTATTGGTGAGGAGCATCACACCTACCAGCATGGACCCGATCACGGGGGGACCCTCCCTTCGAGAGGAGACGGAGTGACCGTCATTCATGGAGCATGACGCCCGATCATCCGAGCCGGTTGCGGGTGAGGTGGACTGGGGGAGTGTGTCTCAGCCCGGCGCGCCGCCGGGGTCTCCCGTCAAGAGCTTCAGCAGCTCCGTCTCCATCGCCAGGGCCTCTGCATCCGAGAGTCTCTCGCCGGCGGCGTTGGTGACGTAGAAGGCGTCCTCGGCGCGGGCGCCGCGCGTGTTGATCTTGGCGGTGCTGATGTTCAGGCCAAGCTGCGCGAACGCCGCGGTGACGCAGTACAGGAAGCCGATCTGGTCGCGTCCCGTGACCTCGAAGACCGTGTTGCGGTCGGACCAGTCGTTGTGCGCCTCGATCAGGTCGATCCCCAGCGCACGGGGGCGCGGTCGGTTCTTGCGGGCGAGGAGGTCTTCGGGGTTGACTCCGCCGTCGAGAACCTCGCGCAGATCGGCGCAGATGGCCTGGGCCCGGCGTTCGGGTATCGGCTGGCCTCGCCAGGAGACCCACAGCGAGTCCACGACGATCGCGTGCTCCCCCATCCGCGTGTAGATGCTGGCGTTGTGGATATCGGCGTCGTTGGCGTACAGGGCGGCGCAGAGACGGGAGAAGAGCCCGGGCAGCGCATCGTCGTGTCGAACCACCGTGAGTTCCGTATACCGGCTGTTGTCCGTGTTGTACACGTCGATGACGGTCGTCTCGGCGGCCAGCTTCTCGATCAGGTTGATGTGGACGCCGACCAGCCCGGCGGGTGTGCCCAGGATGTAGTCGTCCGGCATCAGCCGGCAGTGCCGGGCGGTAGCCTCCGGCGGGAGCTTGCCGGTCTGCAGCAAGGCCTCGATCGTGCGTTCCCTTAGGCGGGAGATATTCTCCCGCGCGCCGCGCCTCGGGGCGTCCTCCAGCAGATGGGCCAGCACGGCGAAATACAGGCCCTCCAACTGGTCGCGTCGCACATCGGTCCACAAGCCCGGGCCCACCGCCATGATGTCCGCGCAGGTCAGCAGGTAGAGCCGCTTCA
This sequence comes from Armatimonadota bacterium, assembly GCA_016869045.1. Lineage (GTDB taxonomy): Bacteria > Armatimonadota > Zipacnadia > Zipacnadales > VGFC01 > VGFC01. The sequence continues at coordinate 2,150 of VGFC01000493.1, read as the reverse complement.
GGCACTCCACGGTGCCTACCTGTGCCGCGACGTGGTGCAGCGTCACCTCGTCGCTCACATCCCGCATGGTGGCGACGCGTTCCAGCAGCAGGTGCTTGCGCACCAACTCGCCCACGGCCAACGCATCCGGCTCGGGTATCCCCAGGCGCCGGGCCGTGCGCAGGGCGATCTCCTCCCCAACCTCGCAATGATCGCCGGAGGCGTCGATTCTCCCAACATCGTGCAGCAGCGCCGCCAGCACCAGCACCTCCGGCCGGTCCAGCTCTGCGTAGACCTCGGCGTGGTGCTCGAACGGCTCCGTGCCGGTCTCAGTAAGCACCCCCAGGCGCTCCACCGTGCGCAGCAGATGCTCGCCCACGGTGAACTGGTGCAGTTGCTCGCCCGGCGTCATGCGCATGACTCGGCCAAGCTCGGGCACGTAGGCCTGCAGCACGCCCGACTCCTGGGCGGCGCGCAGCACGCGAGCGGCCCTCGGCCCGTGCTTGAGGATGCTGAGGAAGGACGCGGCGGCCTGAGGCGAGTCGCCCTGCTCGCGAACGATGGGTGCCGCGCCCTCCATGCTGCGAGCGAGCGGGCGGCTCAGCTCGACGCCGTACTTCAGCGCCAGCTCCAGACCGTGCATCGCGACCCCGGCCGAGTGCCTCAGTCGCGGAGCGTTGCGGGTCCACAGAGCCCCTTCGTGGACGTAGTACCCGTCGCCGACCCCGATCCTCGACGCCTCGCACAACCCGGCGATCTGGCGGCTGAGCTGCGCCAGCCGCTCGGCGTTGGCGTAGTAGCGCGCCATGAGCGCAGCGGGGTCCGGGTTGCCGGCGGCGTCCACGAACCCGAGCGCGCGCGCCATCTGCTCATGGGCGTCGAGGCTGAGCACGTCGCGCTTCCGCCCGGCCAGCAGATGCAGTCGCGACCGAACCGTCCACACGAAGTCCTGCGCCTGCTGAGCTTCCCGGGCCAGGTCCTCAGCAATCTCCCCGGCCTCCATCAGGTAGCCGAGCATCTCCGCCGGCTTGCGCCTCCAGACGGCCGAGGCCGACCACAGGGCGCACTGAAGATCCCGCAGCCCGCCCGCGCTGTGCTTGAGGTCGGGCTCCTGCACGTGCACGACGCCCCCGGCCTGCTCGCGGGCCTGGCGGCGCGTCTCAGCATTCCAGCGGAGGAACAGCGGGCCCTCAAGCTGCCGAAAGACCTCGTCGTCGAGGCGCGCCATCAACGGCGCGGCCCCCCCCACCAGTCGCGAATCGAGCAGCGCCGACAGCGTACGTTCATCGAGGTCGAACGGCTCATCCAACTCGTAGTATGCGTATCCGTACTCCACCCCGAGCCCTCGCCGCACTGCATCGTTGAGGATGTGATACGCGTGGGTGATTGCGGTCTGAGTGAGTGCGGTCTTGCCATCGGGAGCGACGACCGCGACGTCGAGGTCCGAGTAGGGGGCCAGGCTGAAGCGGCCGTAGCCGCCGACGGCCACCACCGCCACGCCAGCCAGGTCGCCATCCCATGTCAGCCCCATTCCCTCCGCCGCGCAGCCAAAGGACCAGCGGAAGATGCGCCCCAGGGCCGCGTCTACCGCCGAGACGTACTGCTCCATGGCCGGCCGACAGTCGGGGCCCGGGCCGGCGAAGGCGGCCCCGCGTGCGGCAGCCAACTGCCGCCCGACGATCACCGCGTACTCCTGGCGCGCGAGTGTGGTTCGTTCGCTCATCGGCATGGGTCGTCAGCCACTCCGAAAGGGGAGTGCCCTCGGCGGGTGGAAGCACCTGCCGTTGCGGACCCATGATAGCACCACTGCCCCGGCTAGCGGAAGGCCAATGACCGGCAATCCGGCCGTGACGGCGGCCCAACGCATCGCCCTCGTCGAGGCCATCGAGCGGGGTCCGAGCGCCGCCGACGCCCCGGAGGTCGCCTCGGTACTCCGGCAGCTCGGGCTGCGCGACCTGCGGCGCGGCCTGACGAACCTCGGCGTGCTGCGCGACGCGTGCGGTCCTGGGGCGTTCGAGGCCCTGCTGCCCAGCCTGGGCGATTCTCTGTCCGCCGGCGCCGACGCCGACATGGCCCTCAACAACCTGGACCGCGTCGTGTCGGCCTGCGCGGACCGGGACGCGCTTCTGGGCCTATGGCTGGGCGACTCGGCCTGTCTGGGCGCGGTGGCG
>VGFC01000492.1 GCA_016869045.1 Armatimonadota bacterium | reverse complement strand
CGCGCATCACGCATTCCTGGCTCCCGAAGACCGCCCGTCTCGGGTGACCCTCCAGAAGAGCCGAGTGCGGGAAAGCCGCACGCTCGGATCTGTGAGGGCGAAAGCCGAATGGCTGAGCTACTCGACAACACACGAAAGGTGACGGCCGTGGGAGCGCGGACGCCCCCGTCCGCTGGACTGGGCCGTGGTGGCTACGTGGTGGGCCGCTCCTGGGACCGCGCGCACCCTTGCGCGCACGCTGTTGTCGTAGTCGTCTCGTGCCTGCGAGACTCCTGTCTCGCAGCCGTTGCCGTACGCCGCGACGGAGCTGGCGCTCCGTCCTACGAATACCGTCGTAGGTCGAAGCGCCAGCTTCGACACCGCAGCCGACGAGGGGAGGACAACCAATGCTCCAGCCCAGCTTCACAGACCGCGACGCCTTCTGGGTGCTCGGCATCCAGGAGCGCGCCAACCCGATGCAGGTGGATTACCCCGCCTTCTGGGCGAGGTTCGAGCAACGACTCGCGGACGTGCAACCGCTCGCTACAGGGCCGGACGGCTACGGCGTGTACTTCCCGATCGGGGAGCCAGACGTCGTGGATGTCTTCGGCGGGGTGGCCGTGCTGCCAGGTGCCGCTGCGCCCGAAGGCCTGGTCCTACGCGAGGTGCCGGGAGGTCAGTACGCCGTCTTCGAGTGCACGATGCAGGCCATCGGCCAAACGTGGGGCACCATCTGTGGCGAGTGGGCGCCGGCCTCGGACTACGACGTGGACCACACGAAGCCCTGCTTCGAGCACTTCCCGCCGGGCTGCCACGAGGGGACAGAGCCGGTGAGGATCTTCGTGCCGGTCAGGAGGAAGGTGTAACGGGCCCAGAGGTGGGGAGGCAGAGGGGCACCCGGGAGGTCGCAGCGGATGGTACGCGCGTCCGGTTACCCAGTCGGGGGCGGATAGGGCTGGACTCTTGGGGCCGCCGAGTACCCGGCAAAGGGAACTCGGTCTGGTCGGGCGAAGAGCGATCGAGAGGTGATGGCAAATGGCACGCGCATCCGATAGTCCAGTCGAGTCCGATCAACGCTGGACTCTCTGCGGCGTCGAGTACGTCCTGACCTCGGACCTGACTGTCTTCACCGACCACGTCGCGGCCGGCCGCTCCTGCGGGCTACTGCTGAGCACAGCGGAGTACTTCGAACGGACGCACGCGCTCTTGGCGCTCCTCGAGAACCGGCATGGGTGGGACCGCGGCCTACCCGAGGGGCTGCTTGCGTGTCACAGGTGCGAGTTCGAGTTCCCGTCCGGGTGGACAGCATCTCTCGCGCTTGCATCGGTGGGCTTGGCGGTTCACGCTGGTCGGGGAAGTGCCGACTTCGTGGAACGTCCTGCGTGCCCGAGGTGCGGCTGCCCCCGGTCTGTGTGGGTCTATGATTTCGTCGCGCCAGACGACATCAGCGAGGCTGACCTCGACGCGCTTGAGTTCTACTGGCGAGAACTGGCAGAGCAGTGGTGGCGGCGGCAGCCGTTCTATCGACGGGGAGCAGCGTGCCGGGTCTGCGGCGGGAGGGTGCGGAGGGGACATGGGTACTGGAACCGCGAGGGCCTACACTGCCCACGGTGCTGCGATGAGGCCCTGCATATGACTTTCCGGTGGAGCAGCGAGGAGGAGATTCTGGGGCCAGGCGCTCTGAACCGCCTCCGCCGGAACCCCAACTACTTCGGCCCGTGTGAGCTAAGCCGAGCACGTTCCTTCGTGCGGCGCCGGCGGGAGTGACCGGAAACAGCCAAGCGACTTCAGGATCCCAGACGGGCTGAACTGGTGGGGCGCCGGTTCCAGCTCGACGGTCCTCTGCTGCTTGCCGTCACCGAGAAGGGTATGAGGGGGAAGTGGTATGAGATGCGGGGGCTGGCGGAGCCCCTGGCCGAGGACCTTCGCGAGCCTGTCTTCGGACCCAAGGGATAGCGACGCGATGGGGCAGCGACGTCAGTTCGGGGTTCCCACCTCCCCCATACCTGAAGCACTCCGTCGTGAGGTCGTTGGCCATGCCGACGGCCTGCGTGAAGACGTAGCAGATGGTGGGGCCGACGAAGAGGGAACCCGGGGCTTGCAGGTGTCAGGCGCCGCGTTCAGCGTCCGTGTAGACGCGGCTGCGGTGGCCGGTGTGCGTCACGCGGACGACGCGCGCTTCGTCGTCCACGCGGTAGATGGCTCCGTAGTCACCGACGCGGAGGCTGCGCAGAGGCTTCAGCGCGCCATCCAGCGCCTTGGTGCCGGGAGGTCGAGGGGCGCTCGGCAGCGCTTTGATCTTCCGCCACAGACGGACCCTCACTGGCTTTGGGAGCCGGTTCAGCTGCCTGATAGCCGTCTGCTCGACGCGGAACTCGTAGATCACAGGTCAAGCTCCGCTTCGGCCTCCTCCAGAGTCAGCCACACCGAGTTCGGGTCCGCCAGGATGCGCTCGGCCTCCGCGATGTCGAGCTGGTCTTCCAGCTTCCCCAGGGCCGCGAGGTCCTCGATGGGCACGACCGCCGCAACCGGCTTCCCGCGCCGCTCGATGACGATACGCTCTTTCGCGTACTCCGCACGGCTCACCACAGCGCCGATCTCGCAGCGGAGTTGCGTGGTCCGTATGTGGTACATGGTCCACCTCCTCGTACAATACGTATTCTACGCGCAACCAGAGGGAGTGTCAACCGGCTGCGGGCGCTTCACCCCTCTCCCCATACCGAAAGCAGTCGGTCGTGTGGTCGTTGACCATGCCGACGGCCTGCATGAAGGCGTAGCAGATGGTGGGGCCGACGAAGCGGAAGCCGCGGACGACCCTTCGAGCGCCGTGAGGCGCCCGTGACGTGCGGCCGGCGGGTCACAGGTCGAGGGCCGCCTGAGCTTCCTCGCACGGGATCCACTCCGTGTTCGGGTCCGCCAGGATCCTCTCGGCCTCCTCCACGTCGAGGCGATCCTCGATCTCGTCCAGCTTCTCCAGCAACCCAAGGTCGTCGACGGGCACGATGGCCGCGACCGGCTTGCCTCGCCGCTCGATCACGATCCGCTCCTTGCGCGAGGCAACGCGGTCCAGGATCGCGGCTGTCTGGCGGCGGAGCTGCGTCAGAGTGACTCGGCTTGTGGTCGGGACCACGTCTCACACCTCCCCATACCGGAAGCAGTCGGTCGTGTGGTCGTTGACCATGCCGACGGCTTGCATGAAGGCGTAGCAGATGGTGGGGCCGACGAAGCGGAAGCCGCGCCGAATGAGGAAGCGGCTCATCGCTTCGGACTCGGGGGTCTGGGTGGGGATCTGGCTGAGGGTGGTCCAGGCGTTGCGCTTGGGCTGGCCGCCGACGAACTGCCAGAGGGCGGCGGAGAGGCTGCCGTACTCGTCCACGAGGGCGAGGGCGGCCTGGGCGTTGGTGATGGCGGAGGCGATCTTGCGGCGGTTGCGCACGATGCCGGGGTTGGCGAGCAGCTCGGCCACCTTCGCGTCGTCGTAGCGGGCCACGCACGCCATGTCGAAGCCGTTGAAGGCCGCGCGGTAGTTCTCGCGCTTGCGCAGGATGGTGGCCCAGCTCAGGCCCGCCTGCGCGCCGTCGAGGACGAGGGACTCGAACAGGGCGCGGTCGTCGTAGACGGGCACGCCCCATTCGCGGTCATGGTAGGCGATGTACAGGTCGTCGCCGGGCGGCACCCACGCGCAGCGGACGATCATGGGCTGACCTCACGGGACCGTGGTAGGGGTAAGCACGACGGCCCGTAGGTTCATCAGCGCCAGCCCCGGCTTCCGAAGTCCCCTCACAATGGCGTTCACTGCGCCCGCCTCGCCGATCCGGATTGTGCCGAGGTCAACGGTCTCGTAGGTCTGCCAGGCGCCAGTGATCTTGGTCTTCCCGACGACGGCCTGGTTCCCGATCACTACGACGTACTCGCTGTCGGCGCTGCTGGAGTCGCAGGCGTAGGTGACCTCCACCTTGAACGTGCCGGGCTTCGTCACGCGCACCTGCCACTGGGCGAGGTCGTTCACGTCGGTCCAGTAGCCGATGTTCGGCTCGCCAGACCCCTCCAGCCTCGCCGTCTTCCCGATGATCTCGGCCTCAGAGGCGGGCAGGCGGATCGAACCATCCTCCGCTTGGGTTAGCATCACGCCAAGGACTTGCGCTTCGCCCTCGATCTCGGCAACGACAACCGTGTCGATGGAATCGGGCGCGGCCTGCGGCAGGTTGATCGTTGCGCCCTGCTCTGACGACTGCACGGGGAGCGCGGTACCGGGCTGGGCGAGGAGGTAGGCCTTGGTCACCTTGTTTGAGATGGCCACGAGGAGTCGTGCGTCCTTGGGCCACTGGAAGACGTGCAGGTAGAGCTTGCCGGGCTTCTGGGTGCAGCGACCCCAGGCGAGGCGCTTGAAGGGGCTGGGCGAGGTCGCGTAGATTCCGTCGGCGTTCACCTTCATCCACTCGCCGATCTCGCGCAGCCGCTCGACGCTCGGCTCGGGGATGACGCCCTCGGCGGTCGGGCCGACGTTCAGCAGGTAGTTCCCGCCCTTGCTCGCGATGTCCACGAGGTTGCGGATGAGCGTCTCGGTGCTCTTCCAGTTCTGGTCGTAGGACTTGTAGCCCCACGTGTCGTTCATCGTCATGCAGGTTTCCCAGTCGCGGCCGGGGATGCCGGTGGCGGGAATCTCCTGCTCGGG
>VGFC01000491.1 GCA_016869045.1 Armatimonadota bacterium | reverse complement strand
ACACCCCCCGCCGCCTCCGCAACCTCCAGCAGCACCGCCTCCGAGGTCATCGCGTCCCTCCCGCCCAAGTCTCCCCCGACTCTCCCAGTCTACCACACTCGATTCCCTCAGGGGAATCCCTGACTTTGGGGACAGGCTGGAGGGCGTCCGCGCTCCCACGGAACGACAAGGCGCACGGCTAACAAGGCACTGGCCGCGCCTACACCGCGCCGAAGGCTTTCCACAGTGCGCGGTAGTATCGCATGACCCGGTCGGGGTCGGAGGTCTCGGCGATCTCGGCCAGCGTGAAGCGGTCGTAGCCGATCCCCTTCAGCAAGCCGAACAGCTCCCTCCACGGGTAGAACTCGCGGGCCAGCTCGGTGATGTGACAGGACTTGATGAAGTCCTTCAGCAGGTCGAAGTACTCCTTCACCGAGCCGTCCTTCACGTCGGAGTCGTTGGAGTTCCAGCACACGCCCACTTGCGGGTGTCCGCAGTGATCCATGATCGCCCGCATCCGCGGCGGGTGGGCCGTGTCCGTGCCGTGCACCTCCACCCAGATCTCGATTCCCTCCTCGGCGGCGAACGCGCCGCACTCACGCAGCGACACGCCGATCTGCTCCAGCGTCTTCTCCTCCGGCACGCCCTGCGCGACCTGCAGCGCGTTGGGCCGCACCTTGACGCCGACCGCGCCCACGTCCCGGGCGAGCAGCACGAAGTCCCGGCAGATTCCGATCTGCCGCTTCACCTCCTCCGGGTCGGCCGAGTGGAACTCGCACGTGCTGCCCAGGCCCCAGAGCGTCACCGGCGAATCCTCGAAGCGCTTGCGCACCTCCGCGCGCTGCTCGGCGGTGAGCGTCGGCTCCACGCCGTGAGCGTGCGTCGTCCGCAGCTCGACGCCCTCGATCTTCAGCTCCGTGCACTTCCGGATCAGCGTGGGCAGGTCCCAGTCCTTCGCGATGTTGTAGGTCACAATCCCGAGCTTCATCTTCCCGGACGACTCCTTTCGTGCAGTGGCGGGCGCTTCTTGAGGCCGGCCGGGCGCCACAAGACCGACGCCGGCGGCCAACGACGAGGCTTGTAGGAAGCGCCTGCGGTTCATCGGTATCCTCACCCCACCGTGACGGTGGGCGGGTCCGCGTACTCGCCGTACCAGTCGGCCACCTTCGCCGTCTCGACGTCGCCGGGATGGATGAGCACCCGGTACCGGAAGGTGACCTCCTCGCCCGGCTGCAGCGTGAAGCGCCCCTTGCCGGTCGTGTCGTTGACGAAGTGCCGCAGGCCGAAGGGGTTCGCGGCGAACAGCCCGTACGTGCGCACATGCCAGTACGTCGGGTGGCGGAAGCTCGCGGGGTGGTCGAGGATGCTGATCCCGACCATCGTGCCATCAATGGGCGCCGAGTAGTCGCACCAGTTCGCCGCCTTGCCCCACGCCTCGCCGTCCCGCCGGCCCTCCGAGTTCGTGATGTGCGCTTCGGGGTGCGCCGGCGTCACATCCATCGCCGAGGCGACGCGAATCCCGAACGTGCCCTCCTTCGTGTCGCCGAACTCCACGGGCCCGTCCGTCGCCCTGATCGTGATCGCGAGGTCTAGCAGCCGGACGTCGGGCATGTCGTACACGCGCAGCTCTCGCACGTCCTCACAGACCTTCTTCCCGTCTGCGGACACCCAGTCGTTACGCGCGCGCAGGCGCCCGCAGACGCCCGACTCGAGCGCCTCGAACGCCCGGTGGACTTGCTTGCCGGCCTTCTCGCTCTCCGACCAGAAGTCGATGCCGTTCACTTCACCATGTGTGAACCACAGCGAGCGCTGATGGGGATGGTCCTGGGTCTCGCCCTCGACCTTCTCCATCGGGAACGACCGCGTCACCGGCACACCCGTCGGGCCGAGGATGGGGTAGCAGTAGGGCTTCGGCGCGCCCTCGAAGACGTAGCGGGTGAAGAGGGCCTCGCCGACCTTGATCTCAACCGCGCCGTTCGCCGGCTCGCCCAGCGTGACTCCACCGGCGGCTGGCGCCTCCTTGACGAAGGCCACGCGGTAGGCTCGCGAGGCGCCCTGCGCGAGGTCCCGGACCAGCCAGGTGACCTCGGTGCGGTTGTCGGGGAGGGCCAGCGCGGAACACGGCACGGTTGCCTGGGCCTCCAGGTCGCGAACTGCGACGCCCTTCCAGGAGCCCGGCGGCTCAGGGTTCGGGAGCGTCACGCTGACGGGGGTGCAGTGGTACCCTCGGTTGGGCGCGGAGACTCGGACCGTATGTTCAGGCAGTGCGAAGGCCTCGGCGGCAATCAGCAGGCACGCCGCGGCGACGGCAGGAAGCCGAAGTTCGACGCTAACCATGGGAGTGCGACCTCCGGGGAGACCGTGAGTCGAGGTAGGTTCGACGCCGTGGGGGAGTGGCCCTGCGCGCGAGATCACGCCCTGCGGGGGAGGCGGACGGTATCGTCGGCGGCAGCGGCGAGGACGCCGGGGGTCAGCTTCACGCCGAGGTCGGCGACCTTCTCCGTGAAGTCGGCGTAGCCGCGGGCGATGTGATCGACCGCGAAGAGGCGCGTCGTGCCGTCGGCGAGCATGGCCGCCATCGCGTAGGCGAACCCTCCGCGCAGGTCGGGCATGGTCAGTTGGGTTGCGCGAAGTGGGGTCGGGCCATGGATCACGCAGCTATGGTTGCAGCCGGCCTTCTCGTAGCGACACGGCTCGGCCCCCAGGCACTCGGTTCGCACCTTCATCTGCGCGCCCATGTCGATCAGGCCGTGGACGTAGCGGAAGCGGTCCTCGTACACCGTCTCGTGGATGACGGACTGGCCCCAGGCTTGCGTGAGGGCCACGGCGAGCTGCGGCTGCCAGTCGCTCATGAAGCCGGGGTGATAGTGGGTATCCACGGTCGTCCCGCGCAGCTTCGCGGAGCCGCGGAAGAAGCGCATCCCGTCCGGCAGAATCTCGTACTCTCCGCCGATCTCGCGCAGGCGGTCCAGCAGCGAAAGCAGCGCGTGCTGGTCGGCGCCCTTGACGGTCACGTCGCCATCGGTCGCAATCGCCGCGCAGGCCCACGAGGCGCACTCGTTGCGGTCCGGTACGCAACGGAACGTGTACCCTCGCAGGCGCTCGACGCCCTGAACTCGCAGCGTGCGGTCCGCCTCGAAGCGGATCTGCGCTCCCATCTGGTGCAGCAGGCAGATCAGCTCCACAACTTCCGGTTCCAGGGCGACGCCCTTCAGGACCGTCGTGCCCTCCGCGAGGACTGCCCCGAGGAGCAACGTCTCGGTCGCGCCGACGCTGGGGTAGGGGAGGTCGATGACGCCGCCGCGCAGGCGCCGGGCCCGGGCCGCGAGGTGCCCCTCCGTCATCACCAGCTCCGCGCCCAGCTTGCGCATTCCGTCCACGTGGTAATCCACGGGTCGGGAGCCGATCTGGCAGCCGCCGCCCTGGGGGACCCGCGCCTCCCCCGTCCGCGCGAGCAACGGGCCGAGCAACAGGACCGGTAGCCGGCTCGAGCCGCCGTAGATGTCGGGGAGTTCGGAGGTAGCGATTCGCGGCGTGTGGAGGCGCACGGTGTGGTCGTCGAGCCACTCGACCTCGGAGCCGAGGGCTCGGCAGACATCCAAGGCCCAGGCGACATCGCCGACACGGGGGACGTTCGAGAGGATGCACGGCTCTTCGGTCAGCAGGGCGGCGACGACGTGCTTGGGGGCGGAGTTCTTCCCGCCCCGGACCTGCACGACGCCGCTGAGCCGGACGCCGCCCTCAATGTCCCAATAGGTCTGCGGTGCCATGGAGCGTCATCTCGTTCGATGGCGAGCGGCGCGACCAACGCCTGCGATCCGTACGGTGTACAGTCTAACGATTCGAGCGTCAGGAGTCAACGGTAACACGGGGGCGAAGCCACGCTCCGCCCCCGTGAAGAGACCCGTTCCTCACCGTCGATGGGCGCGCAGGAAGTCGTCGCAGTAGACGCTGCGGTTCATCAGGAGGTCGGCGGTGATGACCGCGTTCATCAGCTCGGTGTCGAGCGGATCGACGATCGCCGAGTCCAGGCCGGCGGCGAGGCACATCACCAGGTAGGTGCGGTTGATGAGGTGCCGCTCGCTGGTGCCCTGCGAGACGTTGCTGAGGCCGAGGGTGGTCTTCGGCGGCGGGTCGGAGATCAGCTTGACCTGCCGGATCGTCTCCAGGACCTCGCCCGGGTGGTGGCCGGCGTCCGGCACGTTGCAGGGGATGATGACCGGGTCGATGTAGATGCGCTGGAGGTCCACGCCGTTGAGCATGGCCTTCTCCACGATCCGCATCGCGATCTCCATCCGTCCGTTCGCGTCGCGGGGGATACCCTTCTCGTCGATCGTCAGGCAGACGATGTCGCAGCCGAACTCGGCGGCGAGGGGCATGTACGTGTCGAGCTTGGCCTCGTCGCCCGGGCTGGAGTTGATCATCGAGGTCGGTCCGCCCAACTCCACGCCGGTCCGGATGACATCGACCTTCGTGCTGTCGATCGCGAGCGGGGCGTCGGTCACCTGGCGGGTGGTCTCCACCAGCCACTTCATCGCCCCCACCGCATCCTCGGCGGTCGGGCCGACGTTCAGGTCGAGCACGTTCGCGCCCGCTTCGAGCTGACGCTTCGCCAGGTCCTGGATGACGGCCCCGTCCTGTTCCACGATGGCCTTGCCAACGTCCTTGAACATCCCATTGAGGC
>VGFC01000490.1 GCA_016869045.1 Armatimonadota bacterium | reverse complement strand
GTAGGTCCAGAAGAGGTACTCGCCATCGGCGGGCGCGGTGAAGCGATAGTCCATCCAGTCGCCCACGTTGTGGATGTTGCCGACGCTCACGCCAAAGCCGCCGAGGGACTTGTCCACGTACGAGAATCCCCCGCGGTAGCGGTCGGCGGGATCGAGGTTCGGGTGCCGCGCGCGAATCTGGCGCTCACCATCCACCCAGAGCTGGCGGAAGACCCACGCGCCGTCCTTCGCCTGCGGTACGTCGGCCACCATGATCTCGCCGCGGTCCTTCCGGAAGCCCTCGATGCGCCGGCCGCCGCAGAGGACCGGGCTCTCGCCCGGCGCGGCCTCGTAGCTGACGGGGCAGGTCTCGGTCCCGGAGTCCTGTGGGCCGAAGGCGAGCGTGTCATGGACGAAGTATCGGCCGCCGCGGAGGCGGATGGTCACGGGACCGGTCAGCGGGCCCGCGGCCTTGAGGCGGCGGACCTCGTCGCGCGCGCGGGCGAGCGTCGCGAAGGGGGCGTCGGCGCGGCCGGAGGCCGTGTCGGAGCCGGTGGGAGAGACGTGGAGGATGAGAGGGGCGGCCTGGACGGGAGTGGTGAAGCAGGCGGCGGTGAGCCAGAAGGGGAGCATGAGTGAGACCTCCGAGAAGGACGACTGCCACCGCCGCCGGCGAGACGCCGGCGGCCCTAGCGAACGGCAACGGCGCCACCTCAGCCGGCAAGGGTGCCGGCGCTCCCAGCGAACGTCAACGGAAACAAGGGACAGTCCATGCGTCACGATCCCGCGAGGCGGGATCGTGACTTGGACAGTCCCTGGGCGGGATCAGACTTGGACAGTCCCGGGCTTACATGCCCATCGCCTTCACGTGGCCGTCGGCGAAGAGGATGTTCGGCTTCTTGGTGTGCCAGTCGGTCTCGAAGTCCCCCATGAGGGGACACTCACTTGGCTCGACGCCGAAGGGGAGGTCGATGGGCTGGGGAGGCATGATGATGTCGAGCATCCCCATCGCGTAGTCGTAGCTCGTGCCCTCGGTCTGCCACATCTTCTTCTTGTCGCTGGGGCAGCGGAAGATCTGCTGGTTCTTGACATAGGGGACGAGCACGTCGTAGATGCTCGGCGGCCCGCTGAGCGAGGGGCGGGAGTTGGCGAGCGGCAGCAGGTCGTCGTAGTCGGTCGAGTACATCTGGAGCGCGAGGCCGATCTGGCGGAGGTTGGACTTGCAGCTCGTCTCGCGCGCCTTCTCCCGTGCCCGCGAGAAGACCGGGAACAAGATGGCGGCCAGGATCGCGATGATCGCGATCACCACGAGGAGTTCGATCAGGGTGAAGCCGCGGGCTCTCCTCATCATTGCACCCTCACGGTCCCATCAGCTTGCCGAAGCCCTGCATGAGCGGGGCGATCTCCCGGCGCTGGTCGGGGGTCAGGTTGAACATGAACTGCATGACGCGGCCCATGATGCGACCCGTCCAGGGGGAGTTGCGGATGGCGTCCCGCGCCTCGGGGGGGATGCTGTTCATGCGCTCGGTAAGGCGTTGGATGATCTGCTGGCGCTGGTCGGGAGGCAGCTTGAAGAACTCGTCGGCGCCGCGTTGCAGCATGTCGGTCAGGCGCTGCTCCATCTCGTCCGGCGTGATCTCGCGGGCCTTGCCGAGGACGTAGAGCGGGCGCCACTTCGCGTTCGTCGCCGCGCAGATCGCGTCGAGCACCTTCGGCAGCTTCTCGTCGGTGACGTCGAGCGTGACCTGGCCCGTCACGCCGTCGGAGAGGAGCGTGATGTAGCCGCTCTGCAGCGTGAACTGCTTCAGGGCCTCGCGGATGTCCGCGGCGTCGAGCTTGAGGGTGATCTGCTCGGCATGGAAGGGTCCCCGGAGTGTGTCCACGACGTCGAACATGATGCCGCCGGTCGCCGTGGGCTGGGGAGGCGTCGGAGGACCGTCCATGGCCGCGAGGGCACGCTCGCGGAAGGCGTCCAGCTCCTCGTTCGTGCAGCTCAACATCCAGTCGCGCCAGGCGATCTGGAGGCGCTCCACGACGATGTCGATGGTCGGCTCCGTGGTGCTCTCGCCAGCGGGCTCGATGACGTAGGTGCGCAGCCACGAGCCGTCGATGGCCTCGGCGACGGCCGTGACGGCCGCCTCAAGGTCCACGTCAGTGACCTTCACCGTGGCCTTCGCCTCGCCGGCGGCCTGCGTCGGCAGTACCGTGACGCCAGACGCATCCGCCAAGGTCTTGGCGACCTCGGTGACCGCCTGGTCCGTCACGTCGAGACTCAGCTTGTCGGGCTTCTGCTCCTGCGCGACACAGATCGCCGGCAACGCCAGAGCGACCACCAACGCGACTATGATCGGCCGCAACATGCGTGAACCCTCCTGTCGCCTCAGGCAACTCCGAACCGAGCGGCGCGGACGAGCCGTCGGGTAATGAGTGATCGTCTACCTGTTGAGGTTACACACCGACGGCGGCCGGAGGTTTCAGGGGCCCGCGCGGAGACGCTCGATGCGCTCGCAGACCTGGCGCTTCGTCTCGGTGTAGACGAGAGGATCGCGTGAAACCTCAGCCACATCCAGGGCCACCCGCTCGACCAGCTCCTGCGCCTCCGGCAGCATGGTCAGCAGGTCGTAGTCTTCGACGCCCTCACGGTACGCCTCCCAACGCAGGCTGTCAATGGGTGCGCCCTTGCGGTCGGGCGTCGGGTACAGGAAGAAGCCGCCGCCATTCTGGGGCGGGTACTGATTCGGGACCGTCCAGGGATCGCTCCTCCACTGGCTCACCGCCCACCATTCGACACCACGGATGTCGTAGCGTTTCAGGCGCCAGGGGAAGGCGCGCAGCAGGAGCGACGAATCGGGCACGTCGAGGCTGTAGAGGTCGTTCTCGTAGGCCCACAGCTCCGCCCCGTGGTCGCGCGCCCTCTGGGCCGACTCCTCTGAGTAGGTGCTCGGCCAGGGCAGGCACCAGATGTCCACGAGGTCGATCAGCTCGTTGATGACCCCGGTGGTGAGGTAGATGCGGGAATCGGGAACCGCCTGCTTGACGAGCTCGGCGAGGTGCTTGCAGTTCGCACGCATCTGCTCGTCCTGCGGCTCGTCCCAGATCTGCCAGATCGCGTATTCGAGCACGCCCTCGGCGCGCAGGGCATCGCCGACTTGTTTGCAGTAGGCGGCGAACTCGCGGTCGAACTCGGGGCTGAGCAGCTCCAGGCCCTGCCACTTGCCATCCTTCGCGTACCAGCCGCTCGCGTCCCCGAGGAAGATCGAGGGCACGTTGAAGACCTCGAAGCCGTAGGGCCGCAGCTTGCCCTCGATGGCTTCGGGGAGCCCGGACACATCGACGACCAGGCGCCCGTCCTGGTTCGTGATTCCGACGCCGCCGATGTACCCGGTCCCCGCGCAGCGATGGTCCTGCAGGTCCTTGAGGAACAGGTCCTCATAGCCTGGGTGAGACTGCCAGATTCGGGCGATGGTGCGGAGGCTCGGGCGCTCGGGCAGGTCGAAGCCGTAGACGTGGACCTGCAGCGGGACCTCGGCGGCAAAGGCGTCGCCTTCGAGGGTGAGGCGAGTCGTGTAGTCGCCGGACGGTGTGCCGCGCGGGATGTGGAGCGTCACCCAGAGGGACGTCGTCTCGCCCGCAGGCAGCGTGCGCGAGGCGTCGGGGAGCAGCGGGTCGGGCGTCGGGCCGTGAATCCCGTGGGCGCTGGTGAGGTTCGCGACGGGGATGAGGCCGACGAAGTTGGCCTTCCACGCGGAAGCGGGTAGCACGCCGGGGCCCTGGGCGTCCGCGAAGGAGACGGAGACATTGCCGAGGGGCTGGTCGGGTCGGACGCAGAGCTGGACGACCTCCCGCTCGTCGCCCGCGGCGTACAGGCGGATCGGGTCGCCGGTGCGTTCCGGCGGCGCTTCAGTCGGGTAGACCTTGCGCAACGGCCCCTCCCACCACATGCTGACACCCGCGGCGGGATCGGGAAGCCGACTGCCGATGCTCGCGACCTGCCAGCGGTCGGGGCTCATGGTCTCGATGGTGAGGTCATCCAGGAGGACCTCGGCGCCGGCGCCGTTCACCCAGAAAGTCAGCAAGACCCCGCCCCACTCCTCCTGGGCGACGAACTCGGCGGTGAACGGCTTCCACTCGCCGACGTACGGCTCGATCGGCGGCCGGATGAAACGCCAACCCTTCTCCTGCCACGGCGTGAGGGTCTTGCCCTCGCGGTCCGCCGAAGCGATGCGCAACTCGATCATCTGCGGGGCGCGGATGGTCTTCATCCAGAGGCTGACGCTGAACGCGCGGCTGTCGTCGGGCAGGGGGATGGGCTTGGGGTTCGAGAGGCCGACCAGGACCTTCTCGCCCTCCGGCTCGTTCGTGATTCGAACGGCCTGCTTCCCCGCATGCACGTCCGTCGTCTCGACGACGGCCTCACCGTGGCGGAAGTCGGCAGGCTGGGTAAGCGTCCACCCGGCGAGGCCGGCCTCGAAATCACCGTTGGGGACGGGCACCGGGGCGGCAAAGGCGGCCGAGGCAGTGCACGGGATGAGCGCGAGGATGAGGGTGTGGGCGAGCATCGGGGAATCTCCTGCAACGGCATGCGGACGAGGGCCAGCCTGTCCCTAAAGTCAGGGATTCCCCTGAGGGAATCGAGTGTGGTAGACTGGGAGAGTCGGGGGAGACTTGGGCGGGAGGGACGCGATGACCTCGGAGGCGGTGCTGCTGGAGGTTGCGGAG
>VGFC01000489.1 GCA_016869045.1 Armatimonadota bacterium | reverse complement strand
CCGTCGGCTCCGGCGAGGAGGCCATCCAGCGCCGGTACCGCCAGCTGGTCCGCAAGCACCACCCCGACGTCAGCTCCGACAGCAAGAAGGCGCACGAGCGCTTCGTGCGCATCCAGCACGCCTACCGATCGCTGATGGACCCGCAGGAACGCGCGCGGTGGGAGCGGAAGGCCGGCTACGGGGCCGCCGCGCCGCCGAAGGTGACCGTCGAGCGTCCGCGTTCGCGTTTCGAGCGGCTCATGGTGGAGGGGCGCGAGCTGTTGGTTCAGGGGCGCTTCCGTGAGGCGCGGGACGCGGTCGCGGCGGCGATCGAGCTTGACCCCTTCAGCGCGGAGGCGTACCGATTGCTCGGGGACATCTACATGGCCGGCGGCAACACGCAGATGTGCCTGGAGCTATATCGGGAGGCGGAGCTTCTGGAAGGGAAGGAACCGAGCCCTCCGCCCGCCGCGCCGAAGCCCTCCCCGGTGCCGGAGCCTGCGCCGACAGGGATCAGGGTCCCGGTGCTGGTGATGGGATTGGTGGGTGCGGCCGTGTGTCTCACGATCCTGACCCTCACCGACTTCCGCGCCGATCCGGGCCGCTTCGCGGGCCTGGGCTGCGGAGCCGCCTTCCTGCTGGGCGCCGCCGGCGCGGCTTCGGGGCTGCTCGAACCGTTCGACGAGCTGCTGGGCCTGGCGGACGTGCGGGAGGCGGGGCGAGCGGCGGCGCCGGGCGGCCTGTACCTGATCGTGCTCAGCGTGATCTCGCCCTATGCGGGCCTGCTGTTCTACGGCATCACGTCTGTCGTCACGGAGTCCTACTCGAGGGGCATCCTGAAGGTCTACGGGATCACGTTCGCCGTTGCCCTGTGGGCGTGGCTGGCGGCGCATGGGTCGGCGACCTTCGCCGTTGTCGCCCCGAGCGTGTCCTTCGCCGCGACGCTGGGCGGTTGGCTGGCCGGGAGCTTCGCCACGCCCGGCGAGTGGTGGCGACGGTGACCCCGGGAGCGGAGCATTCGATGCACGTTGCACGCACGATCATCGAGACCCGTGTCGCCATCGGGGCGACGCACTGGGCCGGGGATACCGTGGGTCTCGTGCCCACGATGGGGGCGCTGCACGAGGGCCACCTGTCGCTGGTCCGTCGCGCGCGCGAGGAGTGCGACTTCGTCGTGCTCACCGTCTTCGTGAACCCGACCCAGTTCGCGCCCGGCGAGGACTACGCTCAGTACCCGCGCGCTGAGGAACGCGACCTTGCACTGGCGGAGGCCGAGGGCGTTGACCTCGTATTTGCGCCCTCAACAGAGGAGATGTACCCGGAGGGCGCCCTGACGACGGTTCACGTGGATGAACTCACGGAAGTGATGTGCGGACCGTCCAGGCCCGGCCACTTCGACGGTGTGGCGACGGTGGTGGCCAAGCTGTTCAGCATCACGATGCCGAACCGCGCCTACTTCGGGGAGAAGGACTTCCAGCAGTTGCAGGTCATCCGGCGGATGGCGCGGGACCTGGACCTGCCAGTCGAGATCGTCGGCTGCCCTACCGTCCGCGAGCCCGACGGCCTGGCGATCAGTTCGCGGAACGCGTATCTGTCCGCGGAGGACCGCCGGGCGGCGCCCGCGCTCTATCGGGCACTGCTGGCGGGTGCGGGTGTCGCCTCGCGTGGAGGCCGGGCCGAGGAGGTGGAGGAGACGGTGCGGGCGGCGCTTGCGAGCGAGCCGAGGTTTCAGCTACAATACGTCGAGGCGCGTCGGCCCGACACGTTGCAGCGCGATGACCTCCCCGGTCCGCCGCTGGTGATCGCGGCAGCAGCGTATCTGGGCACAACAAGGCTGATCGACAACGTCGTCGTCGAGAAGGACAGCCCCCGATGATGCGGATCGTCGCGAAGTCCAAGCTGCACGGGCTTCACGTCACCGACGCGAACCTGCACTATGGCGGCAGTCTGACGCTCGACCCGGACCTGATGGCCGCCGCGGACATCGTGCCGGGCGAGCGCGTGCAGGTCGTGAACCTGAACAACGGCAGCCGGATCGAGACCTACGTCATCGAGGGCACGCCGGGCTCCGGTGAGTGCGTGCTGAACGGCCCTGCGGCCTTGCGTGGCGCGGTCGGCGACGTCGTGCATGTGATCTCCTACGCGTTGCTGGACGGCGACGCGGATACGCGCGGCCTGCCGAAGTCGGTGACCGTGGACGAGCAGAATCGGCCTGTCGGCTGATCCCCCAAGCTGGGAGCACACCGATGACTGCCTCGCCGTGGCTGAAGAGGGTCGTCGCGGCGGCGCTCGAGGAGGACCTCGGACGAGGTGACATCACGAGCGAGGCCTGCGTGGCGGCAGACGTGCGCGCGGTCGGCGAGATCGTGGCGAAGGCGAAGGGCGTGCTGGCGGGCATGGAGGCGGCTGCCGAGGTCGCATGCCAGGTCCATGAGGCGATCTGCATCGAGCCGCTGAAGAGCAACGGCGACCCGGTTGAGCCGGGCGACGTCGTGGCTCGCGTTGCAGGCCCGGGACGGGCGGTCCTCGCCTTCGAGCGAACGGCGCTGAACTTCCTGCAGCAGCTCAGCGGCGTGGCAACCCTCACGCGCGCCTTCGTGGAGCAAGTGGCGGGCACGAAGGCTGTCGTCGTCGATACCCGCAAGACGGTTCCGGGGATGCGAATGCTGCAGAAGGCGGCAGTCGTCGCGGGTGGCGGTCATAACCACCGGTTCGGCCTCTACGACGCGATCCTCATCAAGGACAACCACATCCGGCTGGCGGGTGGCGTGGCGCAGGCGCTCGAGCGAGTCCGCGCCGGAGCGCCCTTTGCGGCCAAGATCGAGATCGAGGTGAGCACCCCCGCTGACGCCGAGCTGGCCGCGGACCTCGGCGCCGACATCATCATGCTGGACAACATGGGCCCCGAGGCGGTGCGCGAGAGCTTGGCCCGCATCAAGGGGCGCGCGCTTACCGAGCTATCGGGCGGAGTCCGATTGGACACGATCCGGGAGCGCGCCGAACTCGGGGTGGACCTGATCTCGGTCGGTGCGCTGACGCACTCGGCGCCGGCCCTCGACCTGAGTCTCGAGATCACCGAGTGGACCCGATGAAGACCTCCTCGCGCGCGGTAGGCGTCATCGCTCTGGTTGGCGCCTTGGCGCCCCTGGCCGGTGCTCAGGACGAGGGCTGGCAGAACGTGTCTTTGGGCAAGAGCTTCACCTGCTCTTCCCCGGGCGGAATCGCGTGGCAGGGATTGGTGGACGGTGACAAGGAGAGCGACGGGCCGCCTGGTTGCTTCGCCACCGGCCAGGATGCCGTGTACCCGAAGAAGATCGTCATCGACCTGGGCGCGGTGTATGAGGTCGAGCAGATCGTCGTGTACTCCAGCGAGAATGGGAACACGCGGAAGGTGGAGGTATGGGTCTCGCGGGATGGCGTCACGTACGAGCGGATGCGCCTGCCGTACTCCTTCCCCGACAAGACCGCGCAGAGCATGAGCGCGAAGTTCCCGCCGCGCGAGGCGAGGTATGTGAAGATCGCGCTGCTGGATACGTATGGCGGCGGCCTGGGCGGAGACAACATGCTCTTCCTGCGCGAGGTCGAGGTGATGGGGCGAGCCGTGGCCGCCACCGCGCAGAGCCGCACGCGACCGGAGGTGAAGGGGACGCCGCCGCGCTCGGC
The DNA here is from genome assembly GCA_016869045.1 of Armatimonadota bacterium. GTDB lineage: Bacteria > Armatimonadota > Zipacnadia > Zipacnadales > VGFC01 > VGFC01. The sequence continues at coordinate 1,081 of VGFC01000489.1, read as the reverse complement.
GCGGGTCTTTGCGCACTACGCGCTCAGGGCCGGAGCGGACCTTCGCCTGCTGGTGATCGGGGACGACGCGGCGATTGGCGCCGAGGGCGGGTTGGCCCAGGCCCTCGCGACGGAGCTGCAGGAGAAGTGCTCGCTGGGCAACGTTGAGGTGACGGACCGCTCGGAGCGCGGATACACCGCGCAGCGTGCCGCGATCTACCCGGTCTCGCTGGCGGATGAGTCGCCCGACCTCATCGTGGTGGCGTTGGGCACGGCCGATTCGCTGGAGTTCGACCCGACGAAGTTCCGCGCCGACATGGGCGAGCTGCTGACGAAGCTCCTGGAACGCACGACCGCGCTGGTCGTGGTGATCGTGCCGCCGAAGATCCCGCACGATGCCGACCTGGCCCGTGCGGCCGACTGCGCCGGCGCCGATACCGCCGATCCGGCGTGGCAGATCGTGAGTCTCGTACAGGGGACGGAGATGGCGCTGGTCGATGCGGCGGCGGCGGTGGAGGAATCAGGTCTTGACGTGGAGGCCGCATATGGTGACAATCTGCAGTTGAGTGCCGCGGGCCACAAGGCCGTTGCTGAGGCCGTCGTCGATCTACTTCACTGAAGCACTGAACGCAGGCGACGTATCGACCGAAGCACCCATCGCAATTGAGCTTGCAGCAGGAGGTGGTCCGAGGGATGACTGTAGGACGCGTCCTCGCCGTGATCGTCCTCGCTGCCGTCATCCTCTTCCCCGGCGTCGAGTTGATCCGCTTCGTCTTCTCGGATGTGTTGGGTCTGTACACGGAGATGACCCTGACCGACTGCCTGCTGTTCTTCGTAGTGGTGTTGCTGTGCGCGCTGCTACTGCAACGGCGCAGCGAGGAGCCGAGGCTGCGCGCGGTCGGTCCGAAGGTGGAGGAGAAGCCGCCGCCCCGCAGGGAGGAGCGGCCACGCCCGCCGAGTCGCACGCCGCGAACGCCGCCGGACCGCAGTACGCGGCCGAGAGTCTAGACCGAAGTTCCGTCCCCCCAAACCCGGAGAAGTGCCGAGGAATGGGGGTTTTCGAGTCATCGGTGGTGTCGTCGTACTGGGTACATCAGGGTCG
>VGFC01000488.1 GCA_016869045.1 Armatimonadota bacterium | reverse complement strand
CCTCCACGACGGCCCTCTGCGGTTGTTCGTCAGGTGGGGGCACAACTGACCCCCTCCCCTCCATGACGGCCCTCTGCGGTTGTTCGTCGGGTGGGGGCACAACTGACCCCCTCCCCTCCAGGCCGGCCCTCTGCGGTTGTTCGTTATGTAGGGGCGCGATTCATCGCGCCCAAGTGTAGGGGCGCCATTCATGGCGCCCACCCGCGCCTGTCGTGCACGCTCCTCGGTTCTCCGTCCAACACCTCAGGGCCAGAGGAGGTTCTCCAGGCCGACGACAAGCCCTTTCTGCTGAACCACCTTCCGGACGGCGAGCAGCACGCCTGGGATGAAACACTCGCGGCCGACGGTGCGGTGCTCGATGGTGAGCGTCTCACCCGTGCCGCCGAAGACCACGCGCTGATCGGCGACGAAGCCCTCCATCCGCATCGCGTGCACGCCGATCCCCGACAGCTCGCCCCCCATCACGCCGGGCAGCGACACGTGCTCCGGCTGCGGGAGGCGCATGGGTTCGCCCTTCGCCTCGGCAATCCTCCGCGCGGTGAGCATCGCCGTCCCGCTGGGCGCGTCCTTCTTGCCCGGGTGGTGCATCTCCAACACCTGCGCGTACTCGTAGCGCGTCGCAGCCTCGGCGGCGAACCGCATCATGAGCACCGCCCCGACGCTGAAGTTCGGAGCGATGAGCGCGGGCGTGTCGTACCGCTCACACAGCGCCGCGACCTCGTCGAGGTTCTCCTGCGTGAAGCCGGTCGTTCCCACGACGCAGGCCACGTGTCGCGGGAGCGCCTCGCGGAGGTTGTCCATCACCACGGCCGGCGCCGTGAAGTCCACCATCACATTCGGCTGGGAGCGGACGATCGCGGAGCCGAGTTCGCCGTCGATGATCAGCCCCGAACGTCGGCCCCCGATGACCTCAGAGAGATCGGAGCCCGCCCCGGCCGGGTCCACGCCCGCCACCAGGAGTGCGTCGGGCGCCGCCCGAACCCCCTCGGCGACCAGATTCCCCATCCGTCCGCAGATGCCGGACACCAGTACGCGAATCTTGTCCATGGCGCCTTCCTCTCGGCAGTCTTGACCCCAAGACCCCGTGTGGCACGAAGCGATGCGCCACGCGGGTCGGGAATGCCGTTGCTGGGAGCGCCGGCACCCTTGCCGGCTGTGGTGGTAACGGGACGTCGTCTTGGCGCTGCCCTGGCCACACGGCGACGGCACGACTTGCCACCTCAGCCGGCAAGGGTGCCGGCGCTGCCAGCAACGGCACTCCCCCGGACTCCGGACTGCCGTTCCTCCACCGGGCCGGCGATGGCTTGGGCCCAGAAGCCGTCGGCAAACAGCTCGTCCGCACGGCGTCGGACATCCTCCGCCGACACGGCGGCGATCTTGGAGATGGTCTCCTCGGGATCGGTGATCGTGTCCCGGTGCAGCAGCGAATGGCCCAGTCGGCGGGCCTCGGAGACGGGGCTGTCCAGCGTCATGATGACATTGGAGATGATGCCCCGTCGGACGCGCTGCAGTTCGGCGGCGCCGATTGCGCTGCGGCGAAGCTTGCCGACCTCGCGCGTCAGCAGTTCGAGGACCCGCTCGAGCTTGTCGGGCATCGTGTTGGCATAAAGCGTCAGCACGCCCGCCCTCTCGCACGGCATGTGGAAGGCGCCCACGTTGTAGGCCAGGCCCCGGCGCTCGCGAATCTGATGGAAGAGACGCGAGCTGGGCGTGGAGCCCAAGGCCGCCGCGAGGACGCCGTCTACGTAACGCAGGTCGTCGTTCCAGCCGGAGGCAGGCACGGCGACGCAGAGGTGGGTCTGTTCCGTCTCGCGCGGGAAAACCCTGCTCCCCCGCGAGGCCTTGGGCACCCGGGCGCGGGCGGCAGCCACCGGGCGCGCGTCGGCCAGGGCGGTGTCCTTCAGGAGCCCGACGAGGCGGTCGTGTCGCACGTCCCCGGCGGCGCTCAACACCAGGGCTCCGGGCGCATACCACCGATCGCGGTAGGCCACGAGCGCCTCGCGGCTGAGGCTCACCACTGACCCTGCCGAGCCGTGGATGGGTCGGCCCAGGGGATGGGTCCGCCAGAGCAAGCGCAACGCCTCATCGTGCACCACGTCGTCTGGCGTGTCATCGTAGTCCGCGATCTCCCCCAGAACCACGCCGCGCTCCGTGGCGAGGTCCGCCTCGGCGATCTGGGAATCGAAGAGCATCTCGGTCAGCACCCGCACCGCAAGCGGCATGTGCTCGCCCAGCAGCGTGCAGTGGTAGCAGGAGTGCTCGCGCTCGGTGAAGGCGTTCAGGTCGCCCCCCACCGCGTCGAGCACCGCCGCGATGGCGAACGCCGACCGCCGCGAGGTGCCCTTGAAGAGCATATGCTCCAGCAGGTGGGAGATGCCGGCCTCGCCCCGGGCCTCGCGCGCCGACCCGGCGGGGCTCCAGACGCTCAACGAGGCGACGCGCCGACCGGGCATCGCCTCCGTCGCAACGGTGAGTCCGTTGTCCAGGACCGTCGTCTCGATGACCGGCTGATAGGCGGTCGGAAGGGCCGTTCGCACGGAGCTGTCTCAACCCACAGGCCCCCGCGCGGGGGGCAACTGGCTTCAAAGACGATGTCAGGAGGGCCTGCGCCCCTTCAACGCCGCCGGGGCTCGCGCAGGTAGGCGTTGACGCCCCCGTCGGATCGGTCGTCCGAGTCGCGGTCACGCGAGGGGCGGTCGGACCGCGAGCGCGGCGGGCCGGAACGGTCGCGTCGGTGGTCGCCGCCGCGGTCGCCCCCGCGGCCGCCGCCGTAGCGCCCGCCGCCTCCGCCGCCACGCGGTCGGTCGTCTCCCTCGGACTCGCTGCGCGGCGGGCGCTCGAGCAGGGCCTTGCGGCTCAGGCGGATCTTCCCGTCGTCGCTGACCTCGATCACCTTCACCCGCAGCTCGTCGCCCACCTTCACGACATCCTCGGTCTCGCGCACGTGCTCCCACGCCAGCTCGGAGATGTGGATGAGCCCCTCCTTGCCGGGCGCGATCTCCGCGAACGCGCCGAAGGGCGCCGTCTTCGTGACCTTGACGTTCAGCTCCTCGCCCACCTGAAGCTCGCGGGTGAGGTTGTTGATGAACTCGCGCGCGCCCGAGGCGCCGGGTTCGTCCGTGGCGGCGATGAAGACCGTGCCGTCGTCCTGGATGTCGATGTCCACGCCGTAGTCTTCCTCGATCCGGCGGATCATCTTGCCGCCGGGACCGATCACCAGGCCGATCTTCTCCTTGTCGATGACCATGCTGAAGATGCGCGGCGCGTACGGCGAGAGCTGCGCCCGCGGGTAGGGGATGATCTCAGTGATCTGGTCCAGGATCGACAGCCGGGCCTGCCGGGCCAGCTCCAGCGCCTCCGCCAGCACCGCCGAGGGCAGGCCGGCGGTCTTCATGTCGAGGTGGATCGCGTTGACGCCCTCGCGCGTCCCCGAGACCTTGAAGTCCATGTCGCTGCCGAGCTGGTCCTCGGCGCCCTGCAGGTCCACGAGGAGGCCGTACTGCTCCGGGCCGTCATACACCACCCCGACGGACACGCCCGCGACCGGCGCGGAGATCGGCACGCCCGCATCCATCAAGGCCAGGGTGCTCCCACAGACGGCGGCCATCGAGCTGGAGCCGTTCGATTCGAGAATCTCGCTGACCAGGCGGATGGTGTACGGGAAGTCCTCCTCGCTGGGCAGGACCTTCTCCAGGGACTTCTGCGCCAGATGCCCGTGGCCGATCTCGCGGCGGCCCGGGCTGCGCAGCGCCCGCACCTCGCCCACGCAGAAGGGCGGGAAGTTGTACTGGTGCATGAAGCGCGAGTACTCTTCCTCCTGGAGCGTGCGGACCATGCGCTGGTCGCGCTTGGGGCCGAGGGTCGCGACCGTGAGGCACTGCGTCTCGCCGCGCGTGAAGAGCCCGGCGCCGTGGGCGCGGGGCAGGCCGCCGACCTCGATGCTGATCGGGCGGATCTCGTCCATCGCCCGACCATCCACCCGCACCCGGTCCTGGAGGATCAGGCGGCGGGTGGCCTTCTTCGCGATCGTGTCCATCACGGCGCGGACGTCCCGAACGCAGGCGGGGTGCGTCTCGGCCAGAGCGGTCTCGAGGCCTTCAGCGATCTCGTTGAGGCGGGCATCGCGCTCGACCTTCGCTGCGAGCTTCATCGCCTCGACGATCGCCGACTCGGCCTGCTCGTAGACGTGCTGGCGGACCTCCTCGTTGGGCGCCCAGAGGGGGTAGTCGGCTCGGGGCTTGCCGGCCCTCGCGGCGAGTTCCTCGATCGCCTCACAGATGGGTCGGCAGGCCTCGACGCCCATCTCGATGGCCTTCACCACGGTCGGCTCCGGCACGCTCAGGCCCGCCATCTCGATCATGACGATGCCGGCCTTGGTGGCGGCGACGAGCACGTCGAGATCGCTCTCCTGCCCGAGCTGCTCGAAGGAGGGGTTCAGGATCAGGTCGCCGTTGATGTGGCCGATCTGCACGGCGGCGAAGGGGCCCTCGAAGGGCAAGCCGGACAGCGCGATGGCCGCCGATCCCCCGATCATCGCCACGAGGTCGATGGAGTTCGCGTTCTCGGCGGAGAGGGGGCTGGCGATGATCTGCACGTCATTGCGCAGACCCGAGGGCAACAGCGGCCGGATGGGCCGGTCGATCTTCCGACAGGTGAGGATCGCCTCTTCGGACGGTCGGCCCTCGCGCTTGAAGAACCCGCCGGGGATGCGGCCGACAGCGTACATCTTCTCTTCAAAGTCGACGCGCAGGGGGAGGAAG
>VGFC01000487.1 GCA_016869045.1 Armatimonadota bacterium | reverse complement strand
GCGTCGGCTGGGCCACAAGGGGGGTCTGAAGGCCATCGAGGGCGCGTGCGGCCTACGGCGCGCGCCGGACATCGCGCGTCTGGACGGCTTCGATGCGGTGCGCCTCTGGGAGGAGTACCGGCGCGGCAGCGAGGAGGCTCTGGAGTTGCTCGTCCGCTACAACACGGCGGACATCACGAACCTGGAGGCTCTCGCCGAGATGGCCTACCAGCGCCTGGAAAGCGAAGTGCTCCGGGAGATGGCCCTCCCGGAGGGCTACTGAGGGGGCTCCTCGGCGAACTCTATCCCGCCTCCGTAGCGCCCGAAGTACGCCTTCGCGACGCGCTGCACGTCCTTCGGGGTCACCGCCATCGCACGCCGGCTGAAGCTTGCGCCAACGGTGTCGGCGAACCCCAGGGCAACCGCCCGCCCCATGACGAGCGCGCGGTTCATCGGCTCGTCGAACAGCGCCCCATAGGTGCCGGCCACGTACTGCTTCGCGCGCTGCAGCTCCTCGGCGCCCGGCTCCTTGTCCGCCAGGCTCCGGAACTCGCCGAGCAGCGCGTTCTTGCTCGCCTCAGCCTGTCGGGGCGCGATGTATGCATGGATCGCGAGGTGACTCCGCGCGCTCGTCGGGGGCGGCAGGCTCTCGACGAAGCAATGGGTCCGCTCCGTGCCCTCCGGGATGCGCAGCCCGAGCGCCTCCCACAGCTTGCGGTCCTTGTTGATCCGGCCGCCAGGCGCATCGCCGCCACCCAGCAGCGCATGCACGACGTACGTGACCGCCTCATCCGGGTCCCCCAGGCCCGGCGCGGGAACGCCGATCACCAGCGAAGCGATGTCCCCGCCCCCCCCTCCCGGGGCCACGAGCTCCGGGCTGCCGCCCACCCGGACGTCGTCCTCCGGCGAGGCCTCAGGCAGCGCCGGCAGCGCCGGGTCACCGGCGGGGAGACGCCCGAAGCTCTCGGTCACCAACTGCTGCGCCTGCGCCGACTGCACCGGTCCCACGATCGCGACCGCGGCGAGGCTCGGCACGTAGTACCGGCGGCGGAACGCGTTCAGGTCAGCCACGGAGAGGTTGTCGAGCGTCTTCGGCGTGCCGAGGGGGTAGGCGCGAGACGCGCGGTTGAACAACGCCATGCAGAACAGGGAGATCGTGGACGCGGCTGGAGCGCTCGCCGGGCCTGCCGCGGCCCGCTTCACCACGTCACGCGCCGCAGCGAACGTCTCCTCCGTGATCTCGGGCGCGAAGACCGCCTCGGCCATGAAGGCCAACGCAGGGCGCAATGTGTCCGACGTGCCTGAGTACCCCATCGCCACGTAGTCCAAGTCGCTGGTGATCGACAGACCGCCGCGACTGTCCTCCATGTCCAGCAGGAACCCGAGGTCCTCGTTCCCCTCGATCTTCTTGTCCGCAGCCGCGCGCAGCGCGTGCTGCAGCACGGTGCGCAGGCCCGCCTTGTCGTCCGGCTCGCAGTCCGCCGTCGCGTGGATCACGATCTGCACGGCCACGATGTCGGATGAGTTCTCTTCGGCGATGCAGACCTTCAGGCCGTTGTCGAGCGTCGCGATCACCGGCGCGGCGCCGGCCGACCCACGCAGCAGCAGCGCCACCAGGGGGATTGACGCCAGAACTCGAGCCGTTCCGAGTTTCGGTGTCTGTCCCCGAAGTCGCTGTCCACTCATCACTTCGCACTCCTCACTTCGCACTGGGCGCGCCGTCATGCTTACACCTCGTGGCCGGAGCCGCGGGGCGCCGGCGGTCGGAGGATCACCAGGATCATCTTGTCACTCGACAGGTACTCGGCGGCGACGCGCTTGATGTCCTCTGCGGTCACCTGGTTCACGGCGTCGATGTAGTCGATGGCGAAGCGGTACGTGTCGATCATCTCGTAGAACCCCAGCGAACCGACCTGGTCGCTGTACGCCTCGTTGGAGAAGGCGTAGGAGTTGCGCAGCACCCGCTTGCTCCGCTCCAGCTCCTCGCCGGTGACGCCCTCCGTCGCCAGCCGCTGAAGCTGCTCGGCAAGGGCCGCCCGCGCCTCCAGCTCCTTATCCGGGGTCGTCGCCGCCGTCAGCAACACCAGCCCGTCCTCACGTTGCGTCAGGAACTGGAAGTCGAAGGCGTTCACGAGCCCCTTCTGCTCGACCTCCGTGGTCAGCCGGGCCTTCCGCCCGTCCGACAGCACGGTGTAGATGAGGTCCATGGCGCAGACATCACGCTTCCGCGCGATCCCCGGCGCCCGGAACCCCATTCCCACGAGCGTCAGGTTCACTTCCCGCGTCTGCGCGTCCGTCTTCGGACCCTCGAGCGCTGGCTCCGGCTCCGGCGGGGACCACGTGACAGGCTTCTGTGCGTACTTCCCGAAGGCTTGCTGAATCTGCGTGAAGGCCTCGCTGGCCGCCACATCGCCGGCCAGCACGATCGCCACGTTGTTGGGGACGTAGAACTGCGCGTGGTAGGCGCGGAGCTGCTCGGCCTTGATCCGCTCCACCGATTCGCGCGTACCGCCGATGATCCGGCCATACGGGTGGTGCGGGTACGCGGCTTCCCAGACGGCGGTGGTGAGTGCGGCGTACGCGTCGCCCTCCCGCTCGGCGATCTCCTGGGCGATGACCTTGCGCTCCTGGTCCACCGCGTTGTCGGCGAACGTCGCCTCGAACAGCGTGCGCGCCAGCACGGGCCACAGGTCCGGCAGGGCCTGCGGGTTGGTCACCATCTGGACCATCGTCGAGTCCCGGTTCGTCTCCGCGTTGAGCTGACCGCCGCGTCCCTCCACCGCCGCCACGAGCGCCGACGGCTCCCCGTTGTCCTCGCCATTCCGAAAGAGCATGTGCTCCACGAAGTGTGCCAGACCGGGCGTGTCCGCCGGGTCATACAGGGACCCACACCGGATGCACGCGCTCGTCGCCACCACGCCCCACCCGCGTTCCTCCTTCACGATGATGTGCAGCCCATTGGCGAGCGTGTGCTCGCGAATGTGCGAGCCATCGAGGATCGGGGCACACCAGCCGTACGTCGGCGCCAACAGCCAGGCGGCCAGAACCACGATCACCACACGTCTTGGTCTTGGGCTCAATCTTCCGTACCTCCGGGTCGAAATTGGGGACAGGCACCAATTTTGGACGTCGAAAATTGGTGCCTGTCCCCAATTTCGACGCCTACCGCAACGCCCGCTTCAGTACCTTCCCCGTGCCCGACCGCGGCAGGTCCTGCGCGAAGACCACCGTGCGCGGCACCTTGAACGACGCCAGGTGCCCGCGGCAGTGTTCGAGGACCTCCTCCTCGGTGAGCGTCTGTCCTTCCTTCAGCACCACAAAGGCCTTCACATCCTCCCCGCGCCGCTCGCTCGGTTCGCCGACCACCGCGCAGTCGCCGACCGCGGGAAGCTGGTGGATCACGTCCTCCACCTCGCGAGGGTAGACGTTCATCCCGCTCACAATGATCATGTCCTTCTTGCGGTCTACGATGTACAGGTACCCGTCCTCGTCGAGTCGCCCCATGTCGCCGGTGAACAGCCAGCCGTTGCGGACCGTCTCCGCCGTGGCCTCCGGCGCCTGCCAGTACCCCTGCATGACGTTCGGACCGCGAACGCACACCTCGCCGACCTCGCCCACCGGCAGCCATGCCCCCTGCTCGTCCGCGATTCCCAGCTCGACGCCCGGGATGGCGGGCCCCGTGCTGCCGATCTTCTGCACCCCACTCGGCGGGTTGACGCTTACGACGGGGGAGGCCTCGGTCGGCCCATACCCCTCGATGAGGAGCGCGCCGAAGCGCTCCCGGAACGCCGAGATGAACTTCGGCGGACACGGCGCACCGCCGGTGACGCAGAGCCTCAACGGGGCGAAATCCAGCCCGGAGAGGTCCCGCACGTTCAGCAGCACGCCGTACATCGCCGGCACCCCCGCGAAGACCGTGATCCGGTACCCGCTGAGGGCCTGTAGGACTTCGGTCGGGTTGAACCGGGGAAGCAACACGATGTGCGCTTGGAGCAGGATCGGCAGGATCATGCACACCGTCGCTCCGAACGAGTGGAACAGCGGCAGCACGGTCAGGAAGCGGTCGTCCGCGTTGACCTCGATCACCTCGGCACACGCCGCCGCGTTGCTCAGCAGATTGCGGTGCGACAGCATCGCGCCCTTGGGGCGACCCGTAGTACCCGAGGTGTAGATGATGACCGCGAGGTCATCGCCGGCGCCCGGGCGGAGCGCCTCCGTGTCGGCTGGCCGAGCGCACAGCGCGTCGAGGTCCAACGCCTCGCAGGGCGGCTTCCCTCCCCAGACGATCACTCGCTCGAGTCCCGGCACTGTCCCCGGCAACTGCGCGGTGATATCGTTGAAGATGTGGGCCGCGATGAGGGCCTTCGCGCCCGAGTTCTCGAGGATGTAGGAGACCTCGTTCAGCCCCAGCAGCGTGCTCACCGGAACGACGATCGCCCCTGCGCGCAGAATCCCGAAGTACCCAATCACGAAGGGCGGCACGTTCGGCATCCACAGTGCCACGCGGTCTCCCGGCGCAATCCCCTGCTCCCTCAGCGAGGTCGCGAGCGCCGATGCGGCTGCATCGACCTCAGCGTACGTGAGCGTCCTGTCACCAAGGGTCACAGCCGGCCGCCCGGGATGCCGGTGGGCGACATCGGCCAACATCCCCGAAAGACCGCCCGGCTGCTCGGCGTCGCTCAAGCGGGCCACCCCCGTGTGGTGCTGTGGTCTGTCAACCGAAGGCTCCAGCGTAGAAGAACGCGGGCACTATAGCAGACCGGAGGAGGGCGGTCAACGTAGGAGCACCACACGCCAC
>VGFC01000486.1 GCA_016869045.1 Armatimonadota bacterium | reverse complement strand
ACAAGGACCAGTTCCTGGCCCTGATGCAGCTCTATCAGCGGCACGCGGAGCACGACTTCTACGAGATGAGCCGCCATATCCCTCACCGGCTCTCCGTCGATGACCTCCGCCAGGACGCCCGCTACTTCCTGGCCTGCCTCAACATGCAGCGCGGCGACACCAGGGCTGCCATCAACCTCCTGAAGCCGTTCTTCGACGCGCCCACCTCCGACTTCGCGGCGCCAGCGGCCTTTGTGTACGGGCGCGCCCAGGAGATTCGGGGCAACAAGAAGGAGGCCGCCGAGGCGTACAACTGGCTGATCAGCGTCCACAACCTCAGCGGGCTGGCCGATGACGCGCAGGACGGCCTGGCGCGCCTGGAGCAGGGCGGCTTCGGCGAGGACCTGACCCCGATCGGCGACGCCGCGGAGCGCGCCGCCGGACCGGAGACGCGGAACTACGACGTGTGGGTCGGCAAGGACATGGTCGTCGTTGCGCCGTGGGTCACCGCCGCTCGCATGCGCCAGTACAACATGCCCAACATCTGGGACGAGGCGCAGCGTCAGCTGTGCGCGTGGACGGGCGCCAAGTCCCCGGGCCGGCAGATCGTCGTCGCCTCATCCAAGGGCGGCACACCCTCCAAGGGCGTCGTGCTCGTCGATGCCTGGCAGGTCAACGACCCGCCCTCCTGGGGGCTTGGCCTGACCGACATGGCGCGCAACGCCGTCGCTGCGCGCGGGTCGAAGGCCCTCGCGAACTCGCCGGTGTTCGTCGGCGCGCTGGCCAAGTTCGGGGCGGCGGCGCTGCAGTACCAGCTCGTCACCGAGACGCGCGACACCATCGGTAGCGCCGCGGCGGTGAAGCTGCCGCAGGAAGAGGTCATCCGCGCTCGTGAGGCCTCCCTGAAGGCCCTCGAGGAGTATGTCCGCCAGGAGCCCGATGCCTCGAAGCTGAACGAGGAGATCGTCGCGGGGATGCTGTACACGCTGCTCGACTCCCACGGGTACGGCAAGAACGCGCTGATCGACTGGGCGCCGTATACGCGCTTCTTCGAGGCCCTCTGCCGGGATGAGGCCAACGCCAACGTGGGTGACCGCAAGCAGGTGGCCGGCCTGTTCGTGAAGGCGATGAACCAGGCCTTCGGCGCGGACTGCAACGAGCAGTTTGCGGCCTGGGGCTTCCCGGTGGAGAGGACGGGTCGCGTGGGGCTGCTGCCGCAGTAGCGGGTGAGGCCACGGGTACAGCCCCAACGTTGAACAAGCACAGAAGCACACCCGCAGCGGGGGCAGTCGGGTCAGCCCCCGCCGCGCGCTCAACAGGGAGCATGAGAGATGGGACGAAAGACGTTTGACCGGCGGGACTTCTGCGCCGCCCTCGGGCGCTGCGCTGCGGCCTGCGCGACCGGGTCCGCGCTCGCCCTTCTCGACCGGCCCGCATCCGCTGCAGTGGGCAACGTCTCCAACGTCGTCGGCAAGTACTGGCACACCGTTGCCAGCGGCGAGACCAAGTGCGACATCTGCCCCCGCTCTTGCACCATCAAACCGGGCGAGCGCGGGTTCTGTGGGGTGCGCGAGAACCAGGGCGGGCGGTACATCTCCAAGGTCTACGGCAAGCCGTGCGTGGTCTACGTGGACCCGATGGCCAAGGGGCCCTTCTTCCACTTCCTCCCCAACACCAAGACCGTCGCGCTGGGCACCGCCGGCTGCAACCTCGACTGCGGCTTCTGCCAGAGCTACACCTTCGCCCAGGCCCGCCCGGAGCAGACCGACAACAAGGACCTTCCGCCGGAGAGCCTGGTCGCCCAGGCGAAGCAGTACGGCCTGCCCACGATCACCTTCACCTACGCCGAGCCGCTGCAGTGCATCGAGTATCTGATCGACACCTGCAAAGTAGCGCACGCGCAGGGCATTCGGGTCCTGATGCACACGGCGGCCTTCGCGAATCCCGAGCCCTTCGCCGACCTCTGCCACGCGGTGGACGGGATCAACATCGATCTCAAAGGCTTCACCGAGGAGTTCTATACGCAGGTGACGGGGGGCCATCTGGCGCCGGTGCTGAATGCTCTCGAGACCGCCCGCGCTTCCGGCAAACACCTGGAGGTGACCTGGCTGACCATCCCGGGCTACAACGACAGCACCTCGATGGTCTCGACCGCGTGCAAGTGGATCGTCAGCAAGCTGGGCGCCGACACGCCGATCCACTTCAGCCGCTTCTTCCCGAAGTACAAGATGCAGCAAGTGCCGCCGACGCCGATCACGACGCTGGAGGAGGTCCGCGGGGCCGCCTATAAGGCGGGCATCCGCTACGCCTACGTCGGCAACGTGCCGGGACACGGCGGTGAGTCAACCTACTGCCCCAAGTGCAACGCCATGCTCGTCCAGCACGTAGGCTATCAGAGCATCACCTACCAGTACCTGAACCGCAAGTCCGGAAAGTGCACCGCCTGCGGGCTGAAGATCCCGGGCGTGTGGCGGTAGGCACATCCATGGACCGCCGCCGCTTCATCCGCTCCGCCTCCGGGCTGGCCATCGCTTCGGGCGCGGGGCTCCTCCTCCCCACCTCTGCTCGCAGCGCCGGCGCCTCGCGCGTGGCCTTCTACCGCCACTCCGGACTCCCGCAGCAGGATGCCGCGGCTCGCGCGCAGACGGTCCGCGAGCTGGTGAACCTCGCCGTCTGCACGGTGACCGAACGTCAGACGGCCGAGCAAGCCTGGAAGCGCCTCTTCGTGCCGAGCGACGTGGTGGTGGTGAAGGTGAACTGCATGGCGGGGCTGCTGGCGCCGAGCCCCGACGTCATCGCGGCGGTCGTCGAGGGGCTGAAGACGGCGGGGGTCGATCCCGACCACATCACGATCTTCGACAAGGAGGACCGTGACCTACTCGGCGCGGGCTACACGCTGAACCCCAAGCCGCCAGGCCCGCTCTGCTTCGGCACGGTCGGCGGCCCCACCGGTCCGGGCTACAACCCGCGCTTTGTGACACGCGGAAGCGCGACGTTCTGTCTCAGCAACATCGTCGACGAGAAGACCACCGCCATCGTCAACGTGCCCGTCGTGAAGGACCATATCTTCGCGGGGATCACTGGTGCGCTGAAGAACCACTTCGGCACCATTCACAACCCCGAGGACTTCCACTACCTGAACAACTGCTCGCCTGCGGTCGCGGAGGTGAACCTCGCGCCTTCCCTCAAGGCCAAGCAGCGCCTCATCGTCGGCGACGCCCTGCACGTGCAGTACGAGGGCGGCCCGTCCTACCAGGCCGACCGGGTGTACGACTACTGGGGCGTCTTCGCGGGGATCGATCCGGTCGCCGTTGACTCCCAGTTGCTCATCCTCATCGACACCCTCCGCCAACAGAACGGCCTCCCGACCATCAAGGAGACCGACCGCCCCTGCCGCTACCTCGAGGCTGCCGCCGAGCGCGAGATCGGTACATCCAACCCCGCCCAGATCGAGCTCATCTACCAGGACCTAGCCGAGAGCGCAGGCTAGGCCCCCGTCACGGTGCGGCGCGCCCGATGGCCGTCACACGGTCGCGGAGCCCGCCGAGCGTCGAGACGAACACTTCCGACATCGCCCCGCGCGTCCACAAGTCGTAGGCAATCCGCGTGCCGTCGGGCGACCAGCTCGCTCGACCCGCCCCCGGCAGCAGCCCGACTTCCGGGTGGGCGCCCGCGGCATCCACGACGTACGTGTCGAAGGAGTGTCCCGGGTCGTTGAGGTCGGATGAGAAGGCCAGGAGTCGCCCGTCCGGCGAGTAGTCGGCGTGGACCTCCCCAATGCGCCCCTGGATCGTAGCCGACGTAGCCTTCCGGGCCGGCTCCGCGCCGTCGATGGCAGCGACGCGGAGTTCGTAGGCCGTGCCCTTCGGGTCCCAGGACCCGACCGAGAACGCCACCCTCTTGCCGTCGGGGGAGATCGCCGGGTGGTGGAGGTGCTTGCCCGGCTCTCTGCCGAGCGGCAGCTTCTGCACGTCCGAGCCGTCGGCGACGACGGTGTAGAGGTCCGGCTCGGAGGAGAACAGGACTCGCTTCCCGTCGGGGGTCCAGCGCGGCTGGGTGCCGGGAAGGGGCAGGGGCAGTCTCTGGGCCTGCTCGCCCCCGAACGGCTCCGCGCCGAACAGCTCCCACACGCGCGCGTTGTCCGCCCGAGCCTGGGAGAGCACCAGCTTCCCGGTCGCCCATGACCAGTCGAACCAGCGGAAGTTGCCGGGGATGGTCGCCCGCAGGTCGCCCGAGTACGCGTCCACCACGGCAACGTCGCCGCCCTGGTCGCGCAGTGCCTGGAAGGCCATCAGTCTGCCGTTGGCCGACCAGCGAGGAGCCTGATCGTGTCCGGCCGTCCCGGCCAGGTGCTCCGTACGCACCGGCACGCAACCCATCTTCACCAGCCACGCCCGATCGCTTGTCCCATCGATCCTCAGGTACGACGCCCACGCCGACTGCGCCCGAACCCACAGCTGCGCCGCTTCGCACGCCACGGCGTAGCGGAACAGAAGGTCCGGGTCCTCGGGGGCTTGCGCAAGTCCCGCGCGCAGATGCGTCACAGCAGCGAACGGCGCATCTGAATCCACGTACGCCTCCCCCAGCGCCAGCCGCACTTCCGGCGAGTCGCGGCCCTCGGCCACCTCCAGCAGGTTCGCCGCGACCCTCGCCGCCGGTGCCTGGCCCGCCCCCAGCGCAAGAGGGGCCACGAGGTCGGCAGCTTCCTTGGTCTGCCCGTTCGCAAGCAGCGCCTCCGCCAACCATGGCGCGGCTTCGTTCACCTCGGCCTCCGCGATGCTCCCCACCCACTCGCTCGCCACGTCGAGGGCCTCCTCCGCC
>VGFC01000485.1 GCA_016869045.1 Armatimonadota bacterium | reverse complement strand
TCAGGAAGAGCGTATCCCACAGCAGCGCCATCATCCAGTCATTGTAGTCGAAGGCGGTGCCCGGGTTTTCCTTCACACCATAGCAGGCGACCTGGTTCGCCAGATGACGCCACGTGATCTGGCGGTCCTTGAACCCCAGAGGCGCATTCAGAGTGTTCAGTCGAGGCTCGAAGCGCGCCACAGGCTCATCTACGCTGCCGATCCTGCCGTCCTCAACCGCCTTCAGGATGAAGTGCCCGTACCATGGCTTGGCCGCAGAGGCCACATCCGCCCGCTGCGCCTGATCGCCCCACGCGTAGACCGTGTACCCATGCCGGATCACGCACCCTCGCCCGCCGACGACCTCCCGCAGCGCATCCAGCCTGACCGCGTCCATCTGCACCCGCTCCGGCGCCCGCCTCTCCCACCCCACTCCGGGGAAGACGGCCGCCTGCACGATAGCCACCAGTGGGGTCACGTCTTTAAATTTTAATCTTGACATCGCCGGTTCGCCCGCGTAGAGTGCCGACGCCACCGTCCGTCGTCAAGATGATCGCGTGTGAGGTGTGGATCGTGGCGCGCCCCCTGCGGATCGACTTCCCGAATGCGTACCACCACGTCACGGCCCGCGGCGTGCAGGGCCAGGATGTGTTCCTCACGGACCACGACCGCCGGTTCTTCCTGTCGAAGCTGGCCGAGGTCCACAAGCGCTGGGACGTTGCCGTCTACGGGTACTGCCTGATGACGAACCACATCCACCTGGAACTGAAGACGTTGCGCGGGGAGCTGAGCCGGGCCATGCAGTGGGTCATGCAAAGCCACGCCACGCGCATGAACCGGGTGCACGGGCGCGCCGGACACCTGTTCCAGGGGCGGTTCCGGAGCATTCTGGTCGAAGCGGACTCGCACCTCCACGAGCTGACTCGCTACATCCACCTGAACCCGGTGCGCGCGGGGTTGGTGCTGCGCCCGGAGGACTACGAGTGGTCCAGCTACCGCGCCTACGTGGGCCTCGCGGAGCGGCCGGCCTGGCTGGACGTGACCTCAACCTTGAGCCGGTTTGGCGCAACGCGTGCGGAGCAGGTGAGGCGCTACCGGGAGTTCGTTCGGTCGGGCCTTCCGGACGACCCGGTCAAACAGGCCGCCTTCGGCGCCATCCTGGGCTCGCCCGCCTTCGTGAAGCGCGTTCGGCGGGTGCTGAAGGACCGGGACTTCGACCCGGAGGTCTCGCGGCTGCAGGTGGCCCGACCGCAGCCGAGTCTCACAATGCTGTTCCGAGCCGTCGCCCGGAGCTACGGCGCGGACCCCAAGTCCGTGCGCTGCAAGAGCAAGAGACGCAACGACGCGCGGGATGTCGCCATCTACCTCGCGCGTCACCTGTGGGGGATTCCGCTGCGGGAGATCGGCGAGTTCGTCGGAGAGTTGGGGGGGGCCGCCGTCAGCCTGGCCGACCGCCGCATCGCCGAGCGCCTGCCGCATGACGCGGCCCTCCGTCGGCGAGTAGCCGCGCTGGAGCGAGAGCTGGCCAACGAGGATGCCGTTCCCGGCAGAGAGAAGATTGAAATTTAAAGATGTGACCCCGAGGTGAGGCATGGGCTTCCCCCTGTTGCTTGCCCCGATAGTGTTTGCGCCGGGAGCCGAGGCGCCCCGGTGGGATCGCTGGCCGCCGCGAGAGGTGCTGATCGAGGGCCTGGCAGCGAGTGTCGAGAGCACGCTCGCCTCGCAGAACGCGGAGACCGGCCGCTTTGGCTCCGAACCGTGGATCTGCGGCGACCAGAACGTCATCTTCCCGCTGGCCGTTGCCTGGGCCATTCAGGATGAGAAGAACCCCTGGTATCACAGCGACCGCCTGCTGCAGGCCATCGGGAAGGGCGGCGAGGCGCTGGTGGACGACCAGGACGAGAAGGGCATGTGGATCTTCCGCAAGAAGGACAACTCCACGTGGGGCCAGATTCACATGCCCTGGACGTACAGCCGCTGGATTCGCGCATACCAACTCATCGGCGACGCACTCCCTGCGGAGACGAAGGCCAAGTGGGAGCAGGGCCTCCTGCTCGGGTTCAACGGAATCCGGCGCTATGCGGATGGCGGCGTTCACAACATCCCGACCCACCACGCGATGGCGCTGTACATCGCGGGCGAGTGCTTCGGGAACGAGGAGTGGAAGAGCGCGGCGAAGGCCTTCATGGCGCGCGTCGTCGAGTCCCAGGACCCAGCCGGCTTCTGGTCCGAGCACTACGGGCCGGTGGTCGGCTACAACGAAGTCTACGTCGATGCCCTCGGCGTGTACTACCACGAGTCCCAGGACCCCGTGGTGCTGGAGGCGCTGAAGCGTTCGGCCCACTTCCACTCGTCAATCCTCTGGCCGGATGGCTCGTCGGCGTCCGCGATCGACGAGCGGCAGATCTACCACGCCGGGCGCGACATCGGCAACGTGGGCTTCAGCCAAACCCCAGAGGGGCGTGGCTTCCTGCTCAGCCAGGTGTCGGCCTACGTCGCGGATGGTCGCCTGCCGAACGCCGACTACGCCGCCTCGATGCTGCTGTACAGCGGCGAGGGAGAGGGCATCCTCCCGGCCGCCGCGGGCGACACCGGGCGCGCGGTGGTCGGCGACGACGACGCGGTCATCCAGCGGCGCAAGCCCTGGCAGTGGTGCCTGTCGAGCTACGCCTGCAAGCCCATCCAGAACCGCTGGATTCAGGACCGCCAGAACCTCGTCGATGTGTTCCACGACGGACTGGGCCTGGTCGTTGGCGGCGGCAACACGAAGCTGCAGCCCTACTGGTCCACCTTCACCATCGGCAATCCGTCGCTGCTCAAGCACGAACCGGGCGATGAGTCGCCGGACTTCCTGCCGGAGATTCCGCTGCTCTGGACGCCCGATGAGGGCCGCCTGGACTTGGCCAGCGAAACGCCTACGCTGAACCTGAAGTATGCGGAGACGGCCTGTTCGGTGGCCGCCGCCGCGCAGACGGATGGGCGGCTTGTCCTGACACACCGCGCGCCCGCGGGGCAGCAGGTGGAGTCGCACATGCCCTTGCTGAAGCGGGGGCCGAAGCTGCGCCTGGCGGACGGTCGGCGCGTGCTCCTGACCGACGAGGAGTTCGTGCTCAGTCGTGAGGAGATCGGCGACCGCTTCACGTACGCCGGCCTCTGCGTGACCGTGCCGGCCGGGGCCTCGCTGCGCTGGCCCGCTCTCCAGCACGACCCGTACACCAAGGACGGGCACTCGTCGTTGAATGCCGCGAAGCTCGTGCTCTGCCTCCCGTTCCCCGAGGGCGTCTCGGAACAGGCGGTGACCCTGAGCCTCGATGCGCCGCCACCCTTCGAGGGTCAGGCGTTCGAGGCCCGCGACCTCCCCTTCCGCTCCGACACGGGCACGCGCACGAAGCGACTGGACGACCTCGGGTCCGAGTTCCTCGGCGGCACGAAGCCCGGCGACTCGATCACCTTCACCCTTCCCGAGGTGAAGCCGGGGCGCTATGAGCTGCTCGGCGAGTTCGTTCTGGCCGACAGCTACGCGACGGTCCGCGTGCTGCTCGACGGCAAGCCTGTGGGCCAGCCCTTCGACGCCTACTGCCCCGGTGTGGACGCGGAGGGTGAGTGCGTCTCCTTCGGCGAGGTCGTGTTAGGCGCAGGCACGCACGAGGTGATGATCGAGGTCGTCGGCAAGAACGAGAAGGCGACGCAGCACTTCATCAGCGTGAAGCGCTGGCTGCTTTGTCCCCGGTGACACTGGGCTATCCGCTTGACTCAGGTTGAGCGCGGGCCGGTGGTTGGGGGGCGTCGTCAGGGACTGTCCCGTCTGCCGCACCGGAGGTGCGGCGGACGAGGACTGTCCCTTGTTCGTCGTCTTGCCTTGGGCCTGCGCCCCCGACGGCGGGAACAAGGGACAGTCCTCGCTGACGCCCAACGATGGGCGTCAGCGGGACAGTCCCGAACAGCACGCTCGCCCCGCGTCTGCCCCCCACCTGAGTCAAGTGGATAGCCCAGCGGTGATATGAATCACCACGCCTGAGAACCTGCGATTGGCCGACGACGACGTGGGGCATAATGAGTGCAATCGGCGCCCTGGAGAGAGGGGTGGGAGGGGGACGGTTAGGAAGGCAGACGTTGCCTATGGGTGTCGCAGCGGCGGAGACAAAGCGAGCCCGCCAATCCTAACCGGTCAGAAGAGCACGGAGATCCCGCCCGGACATTCCGGCCGAGTCTCACACAATCGGGGCAACGTCCCTGAATGCGAGACCGGGGTGGAAGAGCCCAGGCGGGCTCGCGGTTCTCACCCTCCCCCGAAGGGCGGTCGTGCCCCCGACGCGAACTCCCATCAGCTGACGCAAGCGATCACGCGCCTCTCTGAGGCCTGGGCTATGGGCGGCCTTGCGTTCGTGCTCCTGTCGGTCCTGCCGTGCGCAGGAGAGACATTGTCAGTCGACGGCTCCGTGCTGCGCCTCGATGTCGATGGCACGACGGGCGATCTGCTCGTACTCAAGCAGACCAAGCTTGAGGTCAGCTACCTCGCGGCGGATCGATCCCCCCTCTTCCAGCTTCAGCTCACTCGCGCCGACGGCTCTTCCGAATGGAAGGACAATCGTGCCGCGAGGCGCGTCTCCGTGGTCCGTCACAGTCAGCGTGAACTTGGCTTGAGCTTCGAGGGCGTGGCCGACGGCATTGACGTGACCGTCGTGATCCGAGGCGGCCCCGACTCAGGGTCATTGCATAGTCTTGTTTCGGGGGAGGGAGTTGCTGTAGAGTGCTGCCAACCCGGCCGTTCAGGAGGCAGCAGACATGACAGCACGAGCGGGGCGGGAGAGCTTGTTGGAGGCGTTGCGGT
>VGFC01000484.1 GCA_016869045.1 Armatimonadota bacterium | reverse complement strand
CGGATGAGGTTCCAGACGTCCTTGAACGTGACGAGCACAAAGACCACAACAATGAAGATGAGGCCCCCCACTAGCCAGGCGACCTCGCGCTGGGAGTTCACTCGGCGCCGAACGATGGCCTCGTAGCCGATCAGCGCCAGCCGGCCGCCGTCGGCGATGGGGATGGGCAGGAGGTTGATGAAGGCGAGGTTCATGCTGAGGATGCCGCAGAGGCCGAACACGGCGTCCCAGCCGAGCTGCGCCTGCTCGTAAGCATGGTAGGCGATCGCCACGACGCCGCCGGCTTCGACCGGGCCCTCGCGCTTCACCAGGCGGTAGATCATCCCGGCGATCCCTTTGGCAATCCCCTGCGAGTCCTCTATGCCGGATCGGAGGGCGAAACCCGGGTCGTAGTTGCGCACCGCCGCGAAAGTGATGCCGATCTTCCCGATCCGCTCGCGTGCGACGCTGCCATCCTCGTCCTGAACCCGCTCGACCTCAGAGTCGGGCGTGACGGTCAGGGTGGACTCCGCACCGTCGCGACGCACGGTGACCCGGACTGGTCGGTTGGGTCGCTGCATCACGTACAGCCGGGCGTATGGTACCGTCAGAGGCTCGAAGGTCACACCCCACAGGCTGGAGAGCGTGGCGGAGGGCTGGGGCTTCGCCGGGATCCCGGCAGCCTCTGCTGTGGTGGTGATGAGCTTGGTCTCCCGCGGCCGCTCATCACCCTCGGGGGGCCCGGGCGCGACCTTGATGGTCGCCGGACCTCGGTCCCGGAGCAGGGCCCCCAGCACGTCGCTCGGCACCGCCACATACTCCTCACGGACGCGGTAGATGCTGTCGCCGGCATTCAGGCCAAGCTTCTCCCCCGCCGAGCCCGGGTTGACCTTGGCGACCTCCAGCGAGTACCGGTCACCGTCCAGCGCCACGATCGAGTCGCCGGGCCGCAGGCCGGCGCGGCGCGCGGGCGTGTCGCTCCGGATGAGGGTGTCGATCATCGGTGGGTTGATGTAGTCGGTGGGAACGCCCCTGACGACCCCGACAAAGGTGAACAGGCCGACGGCGAGCAGCACATTCATGAGCGACCCGGCCACGATCACGACCGCCTGGGCGTAACGCGGACGGGTGTAGAAGCCGCTTTCCACGGCCTCCTGGCCCGGCTCCATGCCGGCGATGCGGCAGAAGCCGCCGAGGGGGATGACACCGACTCCGTAGCGGGTCGCGCGGCGGCGGAAGGAGATGAGGCGCGGAGGGAAGCCGATCATGAACTCCTCGACACGCATGCCAGAGGCCCGAGCGGCGAGGAAGTGCCCCAGTTCGTGGACGAAGACGCAACTCCCCAGGATGAAGGCGATGGCGACGATGCTGAGCGCCACCGAGCCGAAGATCTCCGGCATGGTGTCCTCGATTCGAGCGTGGACGGGGTCGGGCTGGGAAGCCCGACCTACAAGGGCGACGGCGACGCAGAGCGCACGTGCTCGCGCGCCCAGGCGTCGGCTTGCAGGATGTCGGCCCGCGAGGTCGGCGAGGCGGGCTCATGCGCGGCGAGCGCGGCCTCGATGGCTCGCGGGATGTCCAGAAAGCCGATCCGGCCCTCCAGGAACAGGCCGACCGCTTCCTCGTCTGCGCCATTGAGCACGGCCGGGTACGTCCGGCCGGCCGTGCCGGCCTCGTAGGCCAGGCGCAGGCACGGGAAGCGCTCGACATCGGGCCGGGCGAAGGTCAGCCGGCCGATGGAAGCCAGGTCGAGTCGCGGCAGGCGGTTCGGCGCCCGCTGCGGATGGAGCAGCGCGTACTGGATGGCGGTGCGCATGTCCGGCAGACCCATCTGGGCGATCACCGACCCATCGCAGAGCTCGACCGCCGAGTGGATGATGCTCTGGTGGTGCACGACCACCTCGATGCGGTCAAACGGCACGCCGAAGAGCCAGTGCAGCTCGAACAGCTCGAAGCCCTTGTTGGCGAGCGTCGCGGAATCGACCGTCACCTTCGGCCCCATCCGCCACGTCGGATGATCCAGCGCCTGGTCGGGCGTGACCGCCTCCAGCTCCTCGAGCGAGTACGAAGAGAACGGACCGCCCGAGGCGGTGAGCAGGAGCCGCTCGACGGTCTTCGGGTCCTCTCCTCTCAACGCCTGGAAGACGGCCGAGATTTCGCTGTCGATCGGGATAAGCGCGGCGCCGCAGCGCGGCGCCGTCTCCGTGACCAACTGCCCGGCGGCGACGAGGGGCTCCTTGTTGGCGAGCGCCACGTCATGGCCCGCCTCAAGCGCCGCGAGGACCGGCGCCAGCCCGGCGAGGCCCGATACCGCGCCGACGACCAAGTCCACATCCGGCCCGGCCGCCAGTTCGCACGGGGCCTCCTCCCCAGCCGAGAGCCGGCCCGCTCTGTCGCCAACCAGCCGCTGGAGTTCCGGGTACAGTGTTGGCTCGACGATGCACGCCGCGGCGCCGAACTCGCAGGCCTGGCGCGCCAGCTGGTCCACCTGGCGACCGGCGGCCAGGCCGACGACCTGCAGCCTGTCCGGGTGAGCACGCACCACATCGAGGGTCTGTTGACCGATCGACCCGGTGCTCCCCAGAAGGACTATACGCTTCCGATCCACGTTGGTCGTGCCTCGTCAGGCCGCCGGCGCGGAGGCTTCCCAGAGCGCGGTTCCGGTCTGCAGGAGGGCCTCGGCGTTCTCCACGCACGTCCGCCAGCGTTCCGGGATGGCCGCCAAGCCGTTGTAGGCACCCGAGATGCCGCCGGCGATGCATCCGACGGAGTCCGAGTCGCCGCTGCAGTTCGCCCCGGTCAGCACGGTGGCGGCGTAGTCGGTGGGAGACCGGAGGAAGCAGTACAGCGCACAGGCGACGGCCTCCTCAGCGACCCAGGCGTCGCCCAGCACGTCAAAGGCACCGTCGGGAGCCATGCTCAGGGTCTCGGGCAGTTGCCGAAGCTTGGCGACGAACTCGCTGCTGATGTCCTGAGTGGCCTCAATGAGCGCGGGCACGAAGTGCTCCGGGGGCGTGCTCCCCAGCGCCAGCGCGACGGCCAGCGCATTGGCGACGGCCCCGGCGACGGCACACGGATGACCGTGGGTGATGATGCTGCTGCGACCGGCGATCTCGATCAGCCGGCCACGGTCACGGTGGTAGTAGAGGCCGATCGCGGCTGTGCGAATCGCTGAGCCGCAGCCCTTCGACTCGGCGATTCCGCTCTCCATCCACGAGCGCCCGGCCGCAAGGCGGCGGCAGGCACTCATGGTGGTGCTCCCGGGCGCTCGGTCGTTCTCCGGGCTCTCCGCCCATCGCAGCAGCTCCGAGGCGATGGTCGAGAGGACTTCCTCGTCCGGCGCAGCACCCGCCCGGAGTAGCGCCGCGGCTACGCCAAGGCTCATCTGGGTGTCATCCGTGTAGGCCCCGAGCGGGTGAGAGCGGGGCGGGACGAAGTCGGTCATCCCGTGAGGGCCGTAGCGGCGCCGAATCTCCTCAGCCCCGATGAACTCCACCGGGAACCCCAGTGCATCGCCCACGGCCAGGCCGACGATAGCTCCCTGAAATCGCTCCTTCATCGCAGACCTCCGCCAGAACGGGCCAGGGATGTGGTCGCTCCCCTACGTTCGCCGCGCGAGTGCGTGCGGCCTCTACCCCACCCTCCGAGCAGCATACAGCCCGGACCCGCTCAGGGCGGCCCGGGCTGTATGGACGCTCAGTTTGTGCGACCGGTGCGGCGCGAGGCCTACCAGACGGTGGACCAGGCGACGCCGGCGCCGAACTCGCGGTCGGTGCGGTTGTCCACGGTCATCAGGTCAAGGGTCAGGTCCTTGTAGGGCCGGGCGCGCACGGCGAAGTTGAGCTCGGAGCTGTCGTACTCGCCGATGACGTCCACCTTCTCGTGGATCGCCAACTTCGCGCTGCCGAAGAAGCCGCTGATCGTGTCGCCGCTGGCGCCGCCGAGGTTGATGGCGATCGGGACGTCACCATCCTTGTTGAGCACCTTGCTGATGACGCCATACCACGTCTGGTCCACTTCGTCGCCGATGTCCATGACGCCGGCTGCCACGGCCGGGTTCTTCTCGTCTTCTTCCACGAAGAGGTACTTGGCGTTGAAGATCAGTTCCTCGTCAGTGCCGGCCGCAGCCGGGTCATACCACAGGAGACCGAGTTCGAGCTTGGGGATCGGGGCCGCGTTGAGCTTGGCGGCCGTGTCCAGCGTGTCGCTGATCCAGTGGTACCCAACGTTGAGACCCTTGACCGGGGGCAGCTCGGTCGTCGGCGTGATGATTGCCCCGGTGGGGCCCAGGACGCTGGGGGCCGAGGTGACGGTGGCGGTCGTTTCCTCGTCCTGAGCGAGAGCGGGTACTGCGACCACTAGTGCGAAGACCACGGCGAGTGCGAAGGCGCGAGACATGAATACGGTTCCTCCCTTGTGGTGGCGGCAAGCCGCGCCTTACGGCAGAATGGGCCGCTCCGTCACCGCTGTCCTTGTTTCGCGGTGCGCGGCCATCAGGGGCGAAGTCTACCACAGACCCGTCCGCTTGACAAGAGGCCGGACGCTCGTTTCCAGGGTCTTCGCATTGTCGATGGGAGCTCACCGGGATGGCCGACCGGCGGACGCGGTGAAGGCCCGGCACCTGTCGTTGTAGGGGCAGAGCGTGCTCTGCCCATGCCGTCCGTTCGGGCGACACCTGGGCAGAGCACGGATTGTGTTGAACAAGGGCTCCGTCGAGGAAGGACGCCTCTCATACGCGCCCTACGCGGCTCGTAGGTCGGGATACCATGCACATTCCGCACTTGGGTCGATGTCCATCGCGTTGGGTCGGTTCGGGTCATGGGTTGTGGGTTAGGGTGGCCGTAG
>VGFC01000483.1 GCA_016869045.1 Armatimonadota bacterium | reverse complement strand
TGTTGCACAACATTTCCATCCGCTGATGTGCTGTTGACTCCCCGCGACTCCCCCCTTGTGGGAAGGGGCCTCTGCGCAGGTATTGCTTTCGACGAGTGCTGCCGCATTGGAGCGCAGACATGAGGCATCCTTCCGGCCGATGGGGGCGAACGCGGAGCCGCCGACGAGGCCTCACGCTCATCGAGCTGATGGTCACCGTGGTGCTGCTGGCCGTGGGCCTGGTCGGCGTGTCCTCCATGTTCATCGTGGGCTACCGCACGCAGCTGCACGCGCACTTCGCGTCGGTGGCCTCGGACATGGCCGCCAAGAAGCTGGAGCGCATGAAGTCCGCGGGGTTCAACGCGATCAATGCCACGAACTTCCCGCCGACCTTCGCCGTGGCCGAGCTGCCCTCGGGGCAGGGCACGGTCGCCTTCGCGCCCTTCCCGGAGACCACCTCAACCGGCCAGTATCTCGTCACGGTCACGGTCAGTTGGGGCGGCGGCACGGGTGTCGCCGGTCGAACGGTCATTTCGACCGTCATCTCCCGTCACGGTTGAGGCGTGGCCGCCGACGGCTCTGAGGCCGCCTGGAGGGCAATCCGATGGCGATGATCCGACTCACGCGCAACCGATCTCGAGGCTTCACGCTCGTGGAGGCCCTCACCACGGCCACCGTCCTGGGGATTCTCAGCGTCGGCGTCTCGGCGCTGTACGTGGCCTCGTTGCGCATGTACACCCGCGGCCAGCGCGAGGCTACCAGCCGCGACAAGGCCTCCCTCGCGCTCGAGCGCATGATGCCGGAGCTGCGCGAGGCCTACAACGTGGATTACCCCGGCCCCAGCCTTATCGTCTTCACCATGCCCCAGAAGGGGATCGACGGCCGGTACGCCCTCGACCCGACCACCAAAACCCTCCTGACCGGCAAGCAGGTGACCTTCTATCAGGCGGGCGCCAGCGGCGCCATGGGCACCACCGGCCACTACATCTGGCGCGCCGAGCGAGCGTCCGGCACGTCAACCTGGACGAAGCGGACGCTGGTCATGGATGACGTCGAGGACCTGTCGTTCACCTATGCGCCCTCCATCGACATGCTGGAGCTGGTGCAGGCGGCCATCACCGTCGGCCAAGGCGAGCACCCGGGGTACTTCAACCGTACCGAGGTCGCGGAAGTGTGGATTCGCAATCATTGACCTATGATCCGACGCCATGAGCGTCTCGCTCATGAACTGCGCGGCTCCCAAGGAGCTGAACTAAGATGAAACCCACTACCCGCCTGACCCGCGGCCGTCGCGGGATGTCGTTCATGTACGCGACCGTGGTTCTCGGTGCCATGCTGGTGCTCGGCTTGATCTTCCTGCAGATCGGCCTCAACTCCGCTAAGTGGGCTTACGGCCACTATCGTGACCAGCAGGCCCTCTCTCTTGCCGAAGCGGGCGTCGATCGCGCGTGCTGGATGATCGAGGCCAGCCCTGAAGGCGACAGCGGCATCAACACCCAGCTCTCCCTGACCGAGGCCGAGGCGGCCGCCGGTATCGTCCGCACCTTCACCTCGCCGACGTGGACGCTGGGCACCGGCTCCTACAGCTTCGTCGCCAAGTCGCCTCACAAGGGTATCTACGGGACCACGGAGATTCGGGCGACCGGCACCGCGAAGGGCGGCGGCCGCGAGGAGGTCCTCGTCGTCCTCAACCCCCAGGTGCCTCCGCCCACCGGCGAGGACACCATCCCGGCCGCCTGCTTCAACTACGCGATGTTCTCGGACCACAACCTCAACATCAACGGTAGCCCCCAGGTCCTCGCACACGCAGAAAGTGGCGGCTCGGGCCTCTACGCCAATGGGAACATCCGCTTCAACGGCACCGCCGCAACGGTCCAGGGCCCGATCTGCGCGACCGGCACGATCTCCGGCTCCTGCACCCAGATTCCGGCCGACGCCGGCCGCTTCCAGGGCGTGCCGCGAGTGCCCATGCCGGAGATCGACCTCAATCACTACAAGTCGATTGCCGACCTGAAGTACACGACCTCCGGCTGGCAGAGCTTCACCTCCGGCTACGACGGTTCCGCCGGCACCTACGCCGATCCGAAGATCATCTTCGTGGACGGCAAGGTGAAGATCGCCGGGCAGTTCACCGGCGTCGGCATGATCGTGTCCAACAGCGAGATCAAGGTCACCGGTAACGTGACCTACGGCGCTCCCGGCAGTAGCTGGGCCTTCGTGACCAGCGGGGCGTTCACCGTCGCTGGGACCGCTCAGATCCACGGCCTGATCTACTGCCACAACGCGACCGGCACGGCCGAGTTCACCGGCAACGGCACGCCCAACATCTTCGGGGGCGTCGTCGCCGACCTGATCACCATCACGGGGAACTACACGACGGAGTGGGACGGCCCGGCCACGGACATCGACGAGCTGCCCGGCACGGGCCACCGCAGCCGCGCGCCCGTTGTCGATACCCTGTTCTGGGAGCGCATCTGATGGAGTTCCACCCGACTCCCGCTCGCAAGCCCCGCTCGCGGGCCGGTGCCCCGCGGAAGGGGCTGGGCGGCCGCCTGCCGGCGCTGATGCTGGTCGGCCTGGTGGGAGGCCTCTGTGGGCTCTGCTGCCTTGAGCGCGTCACAGGTCCGCCGAAGGCATCCGCGTCCAAGCCCCAGCAGCCCGTTACCGTGCGCCGGCCGCTCCCGCCCGGGGTGACGGAAGATCAGGTCGGCAAGTGGGTGCCCATCCGCCAGGTGAGCGGCCGAACGGAACTGGCGCCGTGGACCAGCGTAGACGGGGGAGCGACCCGCGATCCCGAGGCCCTGACGCGGGTTCTCAACGCGAACGCGACCACGCCGTCGTCGCCGCCCGCGCCGAAACCGGCCGCGCCCAAACCCGAGGAGGAGACGAAGACCGCCGAGCCGCCTGCCGCTCAGCCCAAGCCGGAGACCGTCGCCGAGCCCAAGCCCGCCCCGAAGCCTTCAGGCCTCCTCGACCGCCTCCGGGCCCGGTTCGCGCCCGTAAAACCCGCTCCGGACGCGCCAGGTAACCCGCAGCAAGTCCCGCAGAACGCCCAGAGCCGCCCGCCGCAGGTGCAGGGTGCTTTCATCCCCGTGAACCCAGGTTACGGGTACTTCTACTATCCGGCGACCCCACAGGCGGGCTATCGCCAGTACTTCTATGTCGAACCCAAAGCCGCGTACGGTCGCTCGCTCCAGTACGGGGCGCAGGGTTCGAGTCCGCAGCAACTTGAACCCGCACTGCGTGTCCCGCAGGCCGGGCAGTACCAGCGCCCGTATCAGCAGGTTCCCCACGCGGCTTACCAGAATCCTCGGCCAGGGCTGACGCCGTAAGATTCGACTCTCCTTGTGGTAGCGCGTTCCGATCGCGATATCCGCGTTCTGCTCCTCCGCGGCGGCCAGCAGCGTCAGCCCCTCCTGGATCGGCACCGCCTCATCCACATCCGAGAACAGCGCCCACTCCCCCTTCGCCGCCAACACGCCCGTTCGCACCGCCATCCCCTTCCCCCGGTTCGTCTCGTGACACACGATCCGAATCGCCGGTAGCTCCGCCGCTATCCGGTCCACGATCCCCGACGTGTCATCCCGGCTCCCGTCGTCCACCACGATGATCTCCGCCGCAAAGTCCAGCCCGGCCACGAACTGCGCCGCGGATCGCAGGGCCTTCTCGATCCGCGACTCCTCATTGTACGCCGGGATGACCACCGACAGCCGATACATGCGCTCTCCTCGCGTTCGCCCGCCAGCATACCACATCTTGCCGCCCAACGGGAAACCCCTCTCCCCCACTTGCCAGGGCGATTGCGTAGTCGTGGGAGGGGCCGCATGACTGCGCGTCGAGCACGCTCGACGAGCAGTCATCCGGCCCGTCGTTGGCCGAACAACGGGCCGGATGCTTCGCATTCGGCCCCTCCGACGACAATGCAATGGCCCTGCCCACTTGCGGAGGCCGGGCCTCGTCCGCCGGCGAAGTCCCTTGGTCCGCCTTGCGTGAGGCTCCGAGATGGTTGACATCCACTGCCACATCCTGCCCGCCCTGGACGACGGGCCGCAGACCCTGGACGAGGCCCTGGCGATGCTGCGGATCGCCGAGGCCGACGGCATCCGCACCATCGTGGCCACGCCCCACTTCGGCGGGCGGTTCGCGCAGCCGCCGCCGGACCTGATCCGCGCTCTGGTGGAGCGCGTGAACGAGCGCGCGGCGCGCGAGGGGCTGCCGGTCACGGTGCTGGCGGGCTGCGAGGCGTGTCTCGACCTGGAGCTGCCTGCCAAGGTGGAGGCCGGGAAGCTCGTCACCTTCGGCGGCGAGCGACGCTACCTCCTCATCGAGGTCCCCACGGAACCCATCTCCCTCTACGCGCTGGAGGTGAGTTTCCAGTTGCGGGTCATGGGAATCCAGCCGATCCTGGCCCATGGCGAGCGTGTGGCCGCGACGAAGACCGGGCTGACCTTCGTGCGGCGCTTCGTCGAGCAGGGCGGCCTGGTGCAGGTCAACGCCGACGCGGTCGCCGGGCACGTCGGCTGGCGGACGCGCCGCCGGTGCCGGCAGATGCTCAAAGAGCGCCTGGTGCACGCCATCGCCACTGACGCGCACTCGCCCGCCTACCGGCCGCCGATCCTGACCGTCTGCCTCCAGGGCTTCCCCAAGCCTGTGCGGGGTACGGTGCTGGACCAGTACTGCACGCTGGAGGGGGTCGGGTAGCTACCTCGCAGCGGACCGCCGTCCCCCAGAACACTCGTGGCGCGGCTCACCCGAGCCGCGATACCCCACGTCTCGGAGGACAGGCATTCCTGTTGATTGCCAGCATGCGTAACGCTCGTTACGATGGGTGGGAATGTGACAGAGGAACAGCCTCCGCTGCCCCAAACCACCCACTACATCCTAAATGAGCGCCTTTGGTGCCGTTGATGATGTCAAC
>VGFC01000482.1 GCA_016869045.1 Armatimonadota bacterium | reverse complement strand
GGGCCGGTGGACATCCTCTGGCTCGACGGCGGCCAGGTCCGTCCTCCCTTGCAGGACATCCGGATGGACGAGATTGCGGCGATGGCGCGCACGCATCAGCCGGGCCTCATCATCGCCGATCGCACCGTCGGCGGCGAGCACGAGAATTACCTCACCCCCGAGCAGGAGGTGCCCGACCAGCCGCTGCTCGACAAGCCCTGGGAAAGCTGCATCACGATGGGGGATCAGTGGTCGGTCAAGCCGAACGACAACTACAAGAGCGCCCGCGAGCTGATCCATCTGCTGATCGGCGTCGTCGCCAAAGGCGGCAACCTGCTGCTGAACATCGGCCCGCAGCCCGACGGGCGATTCCCCGAGACCGCCCTGTCCCGCCTCGCGGAGATCGGCGACTGGATGCAGGTGAACGGCGAGGCCATCCACGGCACACGGCCCGCGGCACCGTACCGAGAGGGCCTGGTCGCCTTCACGATGAAGGGCCGCGAGGCCTACGCGCTGTACGTGGACGAGGACGGCGACGGCCTCCTGCCGCCAGTGATCGATCTCCCGGTTGCGCCGCAGCCCGGCTCAGCCGTCACGATGCTGGGCGTTGGGCGACCGCTCGACTGGACGAGGACGCAGCTCGGCTGCGCCGTTCACGTGCCCGACGACCTCGCCAAGGCGCCGCCCTGCCGGCACGCATGGGCGATCAGGGTTGTGGGAGGGGCTTCAGCCCCGACCGTTCGGGGCTGAAGCCCCTCCCACAACACAGCAGACGGCGGCCGTGCCGTCTACTCATCACTTCGCACTTCGCACTCATCACTTCGGAGGAGTCGTCGGATGAAACTGAGCTTCATGACGTGGGCTTGCCCGGACTGGGATGTCAACCAGATCATCACGGGCGCGATCCGGTACGACTACGACGGCGTCGAGCCGCGCGTCGAGTGCGATCAGAAGCACGGCATCGACCTGAAGACCACGAGGAAGCGGCGCAAGGAGATCAGGTCGCAGTTCGCGGATTGCGGGATCGAGATCAACTGCCTGGCGACCTCGCGCACGTATGCGGAAGCCGATCCGGCCGAGCGCGAGAAGAGCGTCGAGCTGACCCTGAAGTACATCGACCTCGCGGCGGACCTCGGCTGCAAGCACATCCGCGTGTTCGGGGGCCCGTTCCCGCAGGACGTCGAGCGCGCCGATGCGCACCGGTACGTTGCGGAGTGCCTGCGCAAATGTGGCGAACATGCAGCGACGCGGAAGGTGTTCGTATGCCTCGAGACCCACGACGCCTTCAGCCGCGCCGAGCACGCGGCCGAGACCGTGAAGCTGGCCGAGCATCCGAACGTGGCCATCTGCTGGGACGTGATGCACCCCTTCCGGGCTGGCAACTCCTTTGCAGAGGCGTTCGAGTTCGTGAAGCCCTACGTGAGGCACTGCCACGTGCACGACGGCCACCTGCCCGAAGGCCCGAGCGGCCCGGTGAGCCTGGCGAAGATGGGTGAGGGCGACATCCCGCACGACGAGCCGATCCGCCTGCTGGCGAGCATCGGGTTCGAGGGGCACCTGTCCGGCGAGTGGATCGACTTCCTTCCGCCGGATGAGATTCTGCCGCATGATTCGAGGGTGCTGAGACACTATATCCGTGATACCGCGTAGCGGAGACGCGGAACCATGCCGGCACACCAATCGGAAGTGAGGCGATAGGGATGAGATACGGACTGCGCGTCTGGCTGGTTGTTGTCTCGTTGGTCCTCTGTGGCTCGCTCGCGATGGGGCAGCTTTTCGTCGCGCCGGGGCCTGAGGGTACGCTTTCCGTCACCGTGACCGGGTCCGCCGATGGGCCGGCCGACTGGGTCGAGATCAGCCTTTCGATCGATGGCAAGGGCGCCACCTACCAGGAGGCGTTGGGCGTGTGCCAGGAGGCCTCGAAGGCGGTGGTCGATGAGCTGGCGGCGCTGGGCATCCCCACGGAGGACGTGCGTCTGGGCCCGCCGGAGATCGGCGGGGACATGTACTCGCAGATGGTCATGGCAGTGCCCGGAATGGAGGAGCAGGCCGCGGCTGCCAGGCTGGCCGTCAGACGGAGCGTGACCGTGCGTCTGGCGGCGATTGACCCGCAGACCCTCGATGAGAAGATCTGCCAGGTCCTTGACGCGGCCGCCGACGCGGGCGCAACCATCAAGGCGCCGGGGCCCGTGCAGCAGGTGTATTCCCAGGGAGGTGCGGTGGTCTTCGGCGTGAACGACCCGAAGCCGCTGCGTGACAAGGCCATCGCGAATGGGCTGGCTGCAGCGAAGGAAGTGGCTGAGGCGACGGCTGCGAGCACCGGCGGCAAGCTGGGGAGCATCGCGGGGGTTCAGGTCTCGGAGATGGAGGCCGGCTACATGGCCATGGTGGCTGCGGTAGGCCTGTCGCCCAAGCCGGGACTCGCCACCCGCAACGTGTCGCTGACCGTCACTTACCGCATCCAGTAGCGCCCTGGGGGAGCCGCCACTTGGTCCCTGACACCCCAAACCCCGAACCCGAAACCCCGAACCCGCCGTTGTTGGAGCCGAGCATCTTCATCCGCGGCCTGACCAAGCGCTACGGGAGCCACGTGGCCGTCGATGACCTGAGCCTGACCGTCATGCCCGGTGAGTTCTTCGGTTTCCTGGGCCCGAACGGCGCGGGGAAGACCACGACGATCAGGATGCTGGTTGGCTTGCTCCGGCCGGACGCGGGACAGGTGGTCATCGCCGGCCACGACCTGGCGAGCGATCCCCTGGGCCTGAAGGGCGCCATTGGGCTGCTGCCCGATGAGCTGAACCTCTACGAGCGCCTGACCGCGCGGGAGTTCATCCAGTTCGCGGGCACGATGTACGGGCTCCCCCGGGACGCCGTGCTGAGCCGGACGGAGGAACTCATCGGGCTGATGGAGCTGGAAGAGCACGCGACCAAGATGATCGTAGACTACAGCGCGGGGATGAAGAAGAAGACCGCGATGGCGGCGGCGCTGATCCACAACCCGCGCGTGCTGTTCATGGACGAGCCGTTCGAGGGCATCGACGCCGTGTCCTCGAGGGCCCTGAGGCACGTGCTCGATCGCCTGCGCGAGCGGGGCACGACGGTGTTCTTCTCGTCGCACATCCTGGACCTCGCCGAGCGGCTCTGCACGCGGATTGCGATCATCCACCTGGGCCGGGTGCAGGCGGTCGGGACGCTCCCCGACCTGCGGACGGGCATCGGCTTGCCGGATGAGGCGAGGCTTGAGGACGTGTTCCTGGCCCTCGTCGGCGCGCCCCCCGAGAAGGACGACCTGAGTTGGATCGCCTGATCCCGATCGTCGCGCTGAAGCTACGCCTGGTGTTTCGCCAGGGCCGCGGGCCGTGGGCGGTCGTGGGCATCCTGCTGATGGTGCTGTGCTTCGTGGTGCCGTTCGGCATCGGCCTCGGCGCCTTCACCTACATGGGGCTGGAGGCCCTTCCCGGCCGCGACAAGGGGGAGTTTCTGCATCTCGCCCTGATGGGCGTGTGGGTCTTCTGGCTGGTCTTCCCGGTGGTAGGGTTCAGCCTGAACCAGTCCTACGATCTCACGCGGCTGTTCATCTACCCGATCTCCCGGCGCACGATCTTCGTCGCCAATCTGCTGGCGTGCCTGCTGGACCCGACGATGCTGCTCGTGTTGCCGATGTTCGCGGTGATCCTGCTGTCGCGGGGCGGATCGCTGGGGGCGGCGCCGCTGGTGTTCCTCGCGCTGGCGCTGTTCCTCGCGCAGACGGTGGCCTTCAGCCAGGCCATGCTGTG
Organism: Armatimonadota bacterium; assembly: GCA_016869045.1. GTDB lineage: Bacteria > Armatimonadota > Zipacnadia > Zipacnadales > VGFC01 > VGFC01. Next base: position 1,152 of record VGFC01000482.1, on the reverse strand, counting down.
GGGGCTGCTGAACATTCTGCGGAGCCGCCGGATTCGCGACTGGGCGATTCTGCTGGCGCCGCTGATCGCGCTGACCTTCTACCTGGCCCCCCACCTCCTGGCCAGCGGCGCCATGGGCGGGGGCCCGGACACGTTCAGGAAGCTGGTGGCCTGGCACCCCTCCCGCTACCTCGGATACACTCCGGTCGGCATGGCGGCGGGAGCGATCGAGGCCGCGGCGCGCGGGGCCTACGTGGAGGCGGCGGGGCGCCTGTTCGGGGCGGCGGGGTACCTCGTGCTCACGATCGCTCTCGGCGGCTTCATCCTGAGCCGCCTGCATATTGGTGAGATCGGCGCCCAGCCCGCGCGGAAGGCGCGGCAGGCGTCGGCCGCGCGCGAGCCGGCATTGCAGCGACTCGCGACCAACCCCCTGGCCGCTCTGGCGCTGAAGGAGGCGCGTTACTACTGGCGCGACCCGCGCCACAAGTCGATGTTCATCGCCCCGCTGTTTCCCATGGCGGTGGTGCTCGCCGGCGCGCTGACCACGGGCATCTGGAAGCCTCCGGCCGCCATCGCGTTCACGGCCTTCGTCTGTCTCGCCAGTTTCTCGGCGCTATTCCAGAACATCTTCGGGGTCGATCGGGAGGGCCTGCGACTGCTGTTTGTGACGCCGTGCGATCGCGAGGACATCCTGATCGGGAAGAACATCGCGGCGGTCGGCGCCGCAACCCTCACGAGCGGGGTCGCCGTGCTTGCGGTGGGGGCCATCCTGGGAGACGCGCCGCTGGCCGCCATCTGCGCGGCCTTCGTCTTCCCCTTCGCGCTGATCCTGTCGAGCGTCGGCAATATCGTCTCCATCCACCTCCCACAGCGCCTCGCCCGTCGCGGCGAGAACCCCTTCACCACCTCCTCGAGCGTGGGCTGCCTGGCGGCGCTGACTCGGCTGGGGGCGCTGATGGTCGCCTGGCTGATCGGGCTGCCGGTGTTCGCGGGAGCCCTGCTGCCGACGGTGCTGCACCGACCCGGGGCTTATGGCTTCACCGTGCCCCTGGCCGTGCTTTACGCGGCCGGCGTGTATGCGGGCGTGCTGAGGTTCTACGCGGCCGGCGCCCTGGCGAGGAACGAGACGAGAATCCTCGAGCAGTGCCTTACCGGCGAGGCGACCTAGAGAAA
>VGFC01000481.1 GCA_016869045.1 Armatimonadota bacterium | reverse complement strand
CTTCCTCACCCGCCTGAAGGACATCTCGGACGAGTGGGGCTACATCCTGCTGTGGGGCACGCTGCTGCAGTCCGTGCTGTTTGGGCTGCTGATCATCGCGCTGCCGCTGGCCCTGCGCCGCCGGGAGCTGTTCAGCGGGCGGCGGGGCACGGGAGGGGTCATTGCCTACTACTCGTGCCTGGGGCTGGGGTACATGCTGGTTGAGATGGTGCTGATCCAGAAGTTCGTGCTCTTCCTGGCCGCTCCGATCTACGCGGTCTCCATCGTCATCACCTCGATGCTGATCCTCTCGGGGATCGGCAGCCGCTTCTCGGCGCGCTACGCCGCCGACCGCGCGCGGGGCGTGCGCATGGCCGTCGCGGTCATCGTCCCGATCATGGCCTTCTACGCCCTCTTGCTCGACCCGATTCTGCGGGTGCTACTGCCGTTGCCGCTGGTCGTGAAGTTCCTCGCCGCGATCATCATCATGGCGCCCGCGGCCTTCTTCATGGGCTTCCCCTTCCCTAGCGGCCTTACCGCCCTTTCGCAGTCCCGCCCGCAACTGCTGCCCTGGGCCTGGGGCATGAATGGCGCGCTGTCGGTGACGGGCGCCGTGCTCACGAAGCTGCTCTCCATCTCCTTCGGCTTCCCGGTCGTCCTCCTCACCGCCGCCGCCATCTACGGCCTCGCCGCCGCAGTGTTCCGGGCGAACGAGGCCGGCGCCGACCTGCCGCGCACCACGGCTCGCGCTAACGCCCCTCAAGCCGGTTGAGCACGGCCCCCAGCTTGCGCTCGATCCGTTCCGTACCGTCGCCCAGCAGCACGGAGGCCAGAGCCGCGGTGAAGGCTCCCGTCAGGATCGCGCCCAGGATCACCAGCAGGACCGTCAGGACGCGGCCCGCATCGGTGCTCGGGTCGTGGATATCGGCGAACCCACCGGTCGTCACCGTCGCGAAGCTCCACCAGATTCCCCCGCGCAGCGCCGATCCGTACTCACCGAGAGCATCCCCCTCGATCGCCCCCATCACGATGCCCCCCAGGATCAGGAAGACCGCCGTAGCAGCCAGTGGGCGGTTCAGGACCCTCATGTTGAAGGACCGCCCGATGGTCTCGAAGCCTCTGAAGACGAAGGCCACTGCCCGGAAGGCGCGCAGGAGCCGCATGACCCGCACCATGCGGACGATGCGCACCACACGGACGACCCGGGTGATCCGCCCGATGCGAAGCACACCGAGGTGGAGCAGCGAGAAGGGCAGCGACGAGACGAAGTCGATCCAGTGCCGACGGAAGTACCACATGCGCGACTCGGCGAGGGACATCTTCCAGAAGAACTCGGCGAGGAATACGAGGCAGATCCCGGTGTCGATCACCGCGAGAGCGGTCATGACCCTCGCTCCCGCCTGTTCGCCGTAGACGGACTCCCAGGCCAGCATGCCGAGCGCGACGACGATCAACGCCAGGATGGTGGCCTCCAGAGCCACGGCCCGTTGACGGGAACCCAGACGCTCCACGACCCGCGCCTCCAGTTGCTTCCGACGCCGAACCTCGGTCAGGCCCTCAATCGCCTCGCCGACGCTCGTCCATTCCTCCTGCAACTGCTTGACATGCTCCCGAGTCGCGTCGAAGCGCTCCCAATCGCCCTCCTGGGCCGCGCGCTCCTGCTCCTGACCGCGAGCCAGCGCCTCCTCGGTCAGCCGCGCCTGCGTGCGGCGCGCGGAATCGGCAAGTCGTCCCAGTTGCTCGAGGCTGAGAGCCGCCAGGTCGGGCGCCTTGGCCTCGCGGAACACCTTGATCACTGCTTCTGGAATGCGATCGTGCATGGAGCCCTCCCTCCGGCAGTCGCGACACCCGTACGCGCTCGGTCCCGCCAGCTTAGCCTAGAATTGGTGCCGGGAGCAACGGTTCATGCGGCGGTCCCGGCCCGCTGGACGCCTCCGTCGCCCGCGAAGGGCGTCCACCTCCCTGAGGGGAACCCCGCCTCGGCCATGACCTCACCCCTCCCCTCAATCCGAAGCACCGAACCGTCCCCGTCCCTCGGCGCCTCGCTTGCCGTCGGACTAGGGGGCGCCGGGGCGGCGGCGGCGCAGGTCGTGGTGGTCCGGGAGCTGATGGTGGCTTCGGCGGGCAACGAGCTGTCGATCGCCGCCGTGCTGTCCGCGTGGCTCCTGTGGTCGGCAGTGGGCTCCTGGATCGGGGGTCGGGTACTGGGCCGGTCCCGGAGGTCCCCACTCTTCCACGTCAGCCTCATCGCGGTGGTCGAGGTCCTCGTGCTCGCCCTCGCTCTTGGGCTGGCGCGGGGAGGTCTGCATGGTCTGCGGGAACTGGCGGGTGGCGCTCTCGTGACGTGGCGCGTCGTTCCACCCGCGGGTGGGACACTCAGCCTGCCGCAGTTGGTCCTGCTGACCACCATCGTCACGGCGCCGGTAGGGATGCTCCTGGGATGGCAGTTCGCGGCCGGATGCGCGTTGTTGAGCCACGGCGCGGGCGCCATGAATGGCGCCCCTACACAATCGGGCGCGATGAATCGCGCCCCTACAGAGGAAGGCGCCCGTGCGCCCGGAGGCGGGGCGGCGCAGGCGTATGTCGCCGATTCGCTAGGTCACCTGGCAGGGGGCGCTGCGCTCAGCTTCGCGGCAGTGACCAGAGCGCCTGCGGAGCTGGTGTTTGCCGCGGCGTGCACCTTGGTGCTCGGCGGCGTGTGGGTGTTGCGGCCGACCGCGGCCCGGTTCGCGATGGGGCTGGCGCTGATCGCGGCGCTGCTCGTAGGGGCCTCCTGGTTCCGCCAGCGGACGCTCGGGTTGCGCTGGGCGCCGCACGCGCTGGCTGCCTCGATGGATGGGCCGATGGGCAACGTGGCGGTGCTTGGGGGCGAGGGAGGCGAGCGCAGCTTCTTTGCCAGCGGAGTCCACGCGTTCGAAACCGCTGCCGCCCTCGCCGGCGAGCAGTGGGTGGACATCCCCCTGCTTGCGCACGATGAACCCAAACGAATCCTGCTGATCGGCGGTGGGCCGAGGACCGTGCGGGAGGTCCTGGGCCACCACCCGCAGCGCGTCCTGTACTTCGAACTCGATCCCACCATCATCCGCGCCGTCCGGCAGTACGCGCCGCCTGAGCTGGCCGGCGTCCTCGACGACCCGCGCGTGCAGGTCTCGCTGGGGGATGCCCGGCTGCACTTGCCGGCGCTTGCGAAGGCGGGCGAGCACTTCGACGTCGTGCTGGTGGCGCTGGGCGACCCAACGACCGCGCAGCTCAACCGCTACTACACACGCAAGTGGTTCCGGCAGGTGCGACGGGTGATGGCGCCCGACGGCCTGCTCGCCTTCCAGGTGATGTCCTCCGGGGACTACCTCAGCCGGGAGCTGCGGGAGTACAACGCGTGCGTGTACCAGACGGCGCGAGCGGCCGGGCTCCAACTGAGCGTCTTCCCGGGTGTGCACGCCACGATGATCGCGGCCCTGCAGCCCAACGCCGGCGCGATCTTTGAGAACGCCCTGGCTCTGGACCAACGCATTCGCTCGCGGGGGCTGGACCCCGCGACGCTGCTCGCCTCGTTCTACGACGCGCTCGATCCGTTCCGGCGCGAAGACCGTCAACGCGAACTCGAGCAGACCACGGATGTGCGCCTGAACGACGACTTCGCGCCGACCTGCTACTACTACGCACAGCTGCTTTGGGCTAGCTGGTGGCGAGGCGCCGCGGCGCCGGTTCTTGGCCGGGCCAGAGCGCTGCGGACGGGGCACGTGCTGGCGCTTGCGGCCCTCGCGACCGTGCTCCTCGCAGCCTTGTCGCGCTGCAGCAAGCGGCCCGAGCGCATCACCGCGCCCTACGCGCTGCTGGTCGCGGGCGCGGGCGGCATGACGCTGGAGGTCGTGCTGCTGATCGGGCTGCAGAGCGTGTACGGCTACGTGTACGGCCTCGTCGGCTATGCGGTGGGGATGCTGATGGCCGGGATAGCGCTGGGGGGCTGGCTGGCGCAGCGTCGCCCCGCGAGGCGCCCGCACCTCGCGCTCGCCGCGACCCAGGCGGGCCTCGCGGTTGCTGCCGGGCTCTCCGTCGTGGGTCTCATCGGGCTCCGCTTCGCGACGGGCATGGTCGTGGCGACCGGGCTGCTGCCGGTGGGCGTCATCTCGCTCCTCATGGGCCTCACCGGTGTCGCCGTCGGCGCGGCGTTCCCGAGAGCCCTGAGCCTCGCGCGCAGCGGGGACGTGCGCGGCGCCACGGCGCTCTATGCGACCGACCTCATCGGCGCCTGCGGCGGCGCGCTACTCTCGGGGCTCATCCTCATTCCGCTGCTCGGGATGATTGCCACCTGCCTGATCGTCGCCGCCTTCGCGGCCGGATCGATGCTGCTGTCGCTTCTTGGGAGGGAAGGAGCTTGACCGCGCTCATGGTTCTGCTCGCCGCACTGCTCGTCTGCGCCGTTGCCTGGCCGGAGGAGACCAACCGAGTCGTGGATGACGCCGTCCTCGGCCAGAGCGTCGCGGCCGACGAGTTCAACCAGGCCTTCGAGGGGCCGATCCCCATCAACCTGCACTTCCCCGATGCGCCGAACGCGGATACTGGCCTGATGGTGGTCCTGCACGGCTGGGGCGGCGAGTATCACCAGTACGACACCTACTGCGAGGACTGGCGGAACCGCTTCAACTGCATCACGCTCCAGGTGAACTACCGCGGCTCCTCGAAGGCCACGCAGCCGTACGACTTCGGCAAGTACCAGGCCATCGACGTGCTGCGGGCGGTTCACTGGGTCCTGGCGAACTACCCCGTGAACCGCCGGAGGATCATCGGTTGGGGCGGCTCAGGAGGAGGGAACGTGATCCTGCAGTGCGGGAAGATGGCGCCACACACTTTCGCGCTCATCATCGAGCACGCGGGAATCACTTACCCGACGAGCGCCGCTGAGATGAAGGCGGGCTGGGACCGACCCGATCGCCCGGGCGGCTGG
>VGFC01000480.1 GCA_016869045.1 Armatimonadota bacterium | reverse complement strand
AGCCCGCCCGGCGTCCGAGTAGCGACCGTTCCATCATCGAACTCGAAGGCCTGCAGTTCCTTCGGAGGTGCTGCCGTGATCCGGGGCGGCTCATCCTCGCCGGGGGTCGCCGGGGCCTCAGTCGGCACGAAGATGCGCCCGTCGCAGGTGCGCAACGTGAACCGCGTACCGATTCGCTTCGTGCTGAAGTCCTGATACCGGCGCGGTAGCTCGACCACGGCATCGTAGATCGTGCCATTCACCAGGACCAGCCCGCCGTCGAACTCCCGCCGCCACAGGCCGTCCGCCCCGCGCTGCGCCGGGCCCTTCGGATAGCCGAGTGGCGCGTCGAACTCCGGGAACCACCACCACTGTCCGCGCCCGAGATTCGCGCAGTCGTAGCCGAAGTACCCGTCCCCGAGCAGCGTCGTCGTCAGCCCGAACCGGAGCATCTGAGGATCGCTGTCACGCAGGGCCTCGACGGTCTTCTGCCGCTCTTGCCAGGGGATCTTCGACCAGTGCCATGGGTCCATGTTCAGCTTGCGCGGATGGCAGACGAGCATCGTCGTGACCGGCTTCCGGCTCTCGCTGCTCCAGCGCAAGTACCGGTTCAGGAACTCCTCGAAGTCCACCGTGCCCTCGACCACGCGGTTGAGTTCATCCTCCGCCAGGCACCCGTTCAGGTCCTCGAAGCCCTTCCTCGGCAGGTTCCACTCGTTGACCATGACGACCGCGCGACCATCGCGCAGCTGTGCCGTGCGCGGGACGAGCCACGGGTCGGGCCCCCAGCAGTCGTAGAAGACGCCGTCGAAACACTCGCGGCCAAAGACCTCCTCGCGGACCTTGTCGAGGTTGTACTGCAAGACCTCGGGGAGCGCCGTGTTGATGCGGTACATCCCCGGCCAGCCGCTCCATCGCTCCCCGTTGCGCAGGTCCCACCAGGCCGCCGGCACGTTAGGGTTGTCCGGCCCTTCGACGACGTCCACATACGGCAGCACAAGCGCCTGCGGATTGACCTCGCGCAGATGCGCGACGTTCTGCTTGACGTTAGCGAGCACTGTGGCCCAGCGCTCGTTCTCCCAGTCGTAGTGCAGGTCGTACCCGCCGCCGATGAACAGGTCGAGCTTCGACCAGTACTCCTGCCCCTTCTCCCACGTCTGCCAGCCAAGGCCCGCACCGTAGCAGTTGCCGATCCGCGGGAAGGGCGGGTTGACCGACGACACATCCCGCGCATGGCCTTGCGCGGCCGCGCACAGCACCATACCCCCGATGACGCAGACCCTCTGCATGGCGTGTCCTCCGCCTAACCCTCGACGGTGATCCGTCCGTCCGTCTGCTGGTCCACGGTCTTCATCGTCTCCAGGCCCTCGATGACGATGGCGTCGATGGTGGTGCCCAGGAAGCGCGGATCGGTGCCCTTGGCGAACATCGTGTACCCGTTTCCGCCCGTGAGCAGGAAGTCGGGCAGGACGACCTTGTACGTCTTCGCGGGGTCGAGCGGCTGCCCGCCGACCCTCACGTCCTGCACGTCCTTCCCGCGGATGGTCATGGACAGCCCGGACACCTGCAGGAAGCCGCCGTCGGGGCGCGCGAGGCGCGCGTTGTGTTGCAGTGCTTCGAGCAGGACCTGTCCGGTCACCTCGACGGTTGCCACCTGGTTGCCGAAGGGCAGCACCAGCATGACCTCTTCGACCGTGATCGGCCCCTCGTCGATCGATGCCCGGATGCCCCCGCCGTTCAGCAGCGCGACATCCGCCTGCGCATAGCGCCGGCAGAGGTCACAGAGCAGGTCGCCCAGGTTGGTCTCGCAGCTGCGGAGCGTATCCCGGTCGCCGTTCAGGGGCACCTTCGAGTCGGCGACCACGCGCTTGATCTTCGAGCCCAGCCGGTCGGCGTAGGTCTTCACGACCTTCCCCACTGCGGGGTCGGGCGGCACGGTGGCGTCCGCCGGGCGCAGGAAGCCCCGGTACTTCGCGACATCCCCGTCGGCGAAGAACGCGTCGAGCTGCCCGAGGTACGCGGCCTTGCTGCCGGCCTGGCAGATCAGCGTTGTCCCCACGCGCATGGGCTCAGCCAGCGCGTCGTGGGAGTGTGCGCCGATGATGATGTCGATTCCCGGCACGGCCTTCGCCAGCGCGATGTCCTCGTTCAGGCCGATGTGCGTGAGCGCAATGATGATGGGGTACTTGTCGCGGTTCGCCTCCACGATCCCGCGCGCGACCTCGGTCGGGTCGAGGAACTCGAGGCCGACCACGTTCTTCGTCGCGCTCTCGATCGGCGTGTCCTTGCTCGTGAGGCCGAAGATCAGCGCCTTGGTGCCGCCCAGCTCGAGGGCCACGGTTGGCGGCGCGAGGGGCTTCTTGGTGGCCGCGTAGCGGATGTTCGCGCTGATGACGGGAAAGCGCGCCTGCCCCATGCGCGCCTGCAGGTTGTCCTGCCCGAAGTCGAACTCGTGGTTGCCGAGGGCCATCACATTCACGCCCATCATGTTCAGGCACGTGAAGTCCGGCTCCCCGTGGAACACGGTGGACAGCGGCGTCCCCTGCAGGATGTCGCCCGCTTCGAGCAGCAGCGTCGCGACGTGATGCGGCCCATTCCACGCGCGGGTCTCCTTGACCATCGTTGCCAGCCGCGCGATCCCGCCCGTCTCCGTCTTGTCCTTGCCTTCGACCGGCAGCAGTTGCCCGTGGAAATCGTTGAAGTGCAGTATCGTCACATACTGCGGCTGCGCAGCGCCTGCCAGCATCACCGCCGGCAGCACGGAAACCCACAACGTCAACCGGTTTCGTGTTCTCATGGGTCTACCTCCGGACTCCCTCGTTTCCCGCTTGGGTCCGGCTCACCTCCGCTGACCTACAAGGTCCCCTCGGCGCCCGCCCCGAACTCCCTCGCTGACCACATGGAATCCCTACTCACCGGAGGCTGAGACCGATGGCGGATGACGTACGTTTCGGCATTGTTGGGCTGGGCATGGGCAGCGACCGCGCGAAGAAGGCCGCGAACACGCCCGGCGCGCAGTTGGTGGCGGTGTGCGACATCCTCGAGGAACGCGGCGCGAAGGTCGCCGCCGACCTCGGGGTCGAGTGGATCATCGACTACGACGAGATGCTCGCGCGGGAGGACATCGACTGTGTGGGCGTCTTCACACCGAGCGGGATGCACTGCGACTTCGTCCTCCGCGCGTTGCAGGCGGGCAAGCACTCGTTCACGACGAAACCGATGGACCTGACCGTGGCGAAGTGCGATGCGGCCATCGCGGAGGCCGAGAAGCGTGGCCTGGTCCTCGCGGTGGACTTCGAGAGCCGCTACAACCCGGGCAACCACCGCATCAAGGCGGCCATCGAGCAGGACGCCCTTGGGCGCGTGATCCTCGGCGACCTGCGAATGAAGTGGTTCCGCAGTCAGGCCTACTACGACACCGGCTCGCCCGCCGGTTGGCGCAGTCGCCTCGCCACCGAGCGCGGCTCGATGGCGAACCAGGGCGTGCACTACATCGACCTGCTGCAGTGGTGGCTCGGGCCGATCCGGGCGATCTCGGGCTCCTTTGGCACCTACGCGCACAGGATCGAGTCCGAGGACCTCGCCATCGGAATCGTGGACTTCGAGCGCGGCGCGACGGGCGTCATCGTGACCACCACGACCGCCTTCCCTGACCAGGGCACGCGCCTGGAGATCGGTGGCGACCGCGGCACCCTCGCCTGGCAGAACCAGGACCTGGTGATGTTCCGGGGCATCCAGGGCGACGCGGGCTCTGCGGGCGAGTGGGAGAAGCCTGAGGAGACGGACCTCAGTCTCGACGACTTCCCCGCGCCCGACGACCTCCCGCCGCACATCATCGCCGACATGACCCGCGCCATCCGTGACGGCGTGCCGGTCCAGTGCGACGGCCACGAGGGCCGCAAGTCCGTCGCCATCTTCCAGGCGGTCTATGCGTCGTGCGATCAGGGGAGACCGGTGCCGCTGCCGTGAGGACGGCGGGAGTGTAGGAGTGTAGGAGTCTGGGAGAACGGCACCGGAGGAACGGAGAGCACATGCGGCACCTCACGGCACTCGTGATGCTGATGGGTGGCGCGGCTTGCGCGCAGCCGATGGCGCTCGTGCTCGATGACTTCGAGGGGCAGAGCACCGGGTGGTCGGCTGCCGCGAAGGTCGTCGAGGGTGGCAAGGAGGGCGGGAAGGCCATTCGGTGGCAGCCGGAGGCGAAGGGCGATCCGCAGGCGGTGAACTTCAGCTTCGCCGGTCGCGGGATCGAGATGGGCGAGTGGGACCGGCTGCTGTTCGACTACCGCTTCGACGGGCCGGGCTGCGACTGGTGGGGCATCAAGATCATCGACTTCCCCCTCGGCGATGGGATGCAGTGCACCTGGCAGCTCGCCGACGCGAAGTCGGTCAAGCCCGGCGAGTGGCAGACCGCCGAGGTGGACATCCACAACCCCACGTGGCTCTGGGGCGACAGGCCCGATCAGAAGGGCCAGTACCTCTCGTTCCGCTACCAGGGCAAGGGCAACCCTCAACCCACTGTGCTGATCGACAACGTCCGCGTCGTGCGCGATGCGTTCCGCGTGGAGGAGGTGAAGCACCTCGGCACGCAGCGCGAGGGCGACCGGACTGTGGCCCGGTACGAGGTGCGCGTGGCCAACCGACGGGACCAGCCGGCCGCGCTTGCGGTGCAGACGAAGAGCGCGGGCAAGGGCCTGCGCGTGGACGCTCCGGCGGAGGCGACGGTCGCCCCTGGCGGAACGGCGGCAGTGCCGGTGTCGCTCTCGGCCGCCGCGAGCGGCGAGGGCGCGCTGCCGCCTCTGTCGCGTACGTCGGCGCAGCTGGTCATCCGAGTGAAGGGCGCGACGGACATGGGCAAGTCGCTGTCGCTCGATCTGACGGTGCCGCTGACCGATGTCCCCCATCCGTGCCTGCTGCTGACACGTGCCGACGTGCCGAAGGTCCTCGCCCGCATCGAGGCCTCATCGGAGTGCAAGGCCAT
>VGFC01000479.1 GCA_016869045.1 Armatimonadota bacterium | reverse complement strand
CCTCCAGGTCCCAGGTCGTCGGCGAGTTGAGGAAGTTGTACCAGGGCAGGCTGCCCCGGATCTTGAAGACGGGCGCACCGGACTCGTTCAGGTCGGAGGGCAGCAGCAGCGAGTCGCGCTGCTCGGGGATGGCGTCGCCGCCGAGGTAGAAGCCCACGCCGAGCTTCTCCAGCAGCGAATAGACGCCGTACTGCACGCCGATGGGTGTCTTCCCCAGGATGCGGAGGCGAGGCGGATCAGTCGAGGCCACGCGGAGGACGTACGCCTGGTCGTCGGCGTCCGGCAGCAGCGCCTCGGGCGATACACCGACGAACACGGCAGGCGCAGTGCCGGCGTCGCGGACCCCCGGCGATTCCAGCCCGCAGATGAGGCGGAAGTAGCGGGAGACCTCGCGGGCCGCGAAGACCTCCATGGGACTCGCCTCGTCAGCGGCCACGACCTTCGCGCCGGCGAAGTCCACGGGCTCGGCGTGGGCAACGTACGTCAGGAGCAGCGGGAGTAGTAGCATGACATTGCACCTCCGCGGGGACGAGTGTCTACGGCGCCACCACGTGCCAGCCGGCTGGAAGCCCGCGCTCCCAGGTGGACGTCAACGACGATCGGATCACCATGTCAGCCCGACCAATCCGCCGCCCTCGGTTGTCACGACGAGGGGCGAGCCCTGTGCCGGTCCGCGAGCGATTCGCAGGCCCGACGCGCCGATGCGCGTGATCGACGACCACTCGCCGGTGCTTGCCTTGAGGACGCAGACCTCGCCTGAGGCGGTCAGTGCGCAGCACTTGCCATCCGTCACGCACAGACCCACAACGGGCGAGCCGACGTCCGTGCGCCAGACTACGGAACCGTCACCCCTGAGCGCGTAGACGTTGAAGGAGAGCGATCCGACGAGCACCTCCTCGGCGCCGTCGCCGTCGAGGTCCGTGCAGATCAGCGCGGTCACCTCGTCGCCCGTGTTGAGCTTCCAGAGCAGCTTGCCGTCGGGTCCGATGGCGTGGACGTTGGCGTCGGCGCCGCCGAACAGGGTCTCCTTCTTCCCGTCGGCGTTGAGGTCGCCGATGGCGCACGCGTTGGCGGTCGGGCCGGTGCTCGTGGAGTAGCTCCACACCTTCTGCCCTTGCGCGTTGGCCAGGTGCCACCAGTAGTACTCGGTGCCGCAGGCGACCTCATCCATGCCGTCGCCGTCCACATCGGCTGCCGCGCCGGCCGTGCTGCCGTGAACGCTCTCGTAGTGCCACAGCTCCTTGCCCGCCGCATCGAGCGCGTAGTAGCGCCAGCTGTCGCAGCCCGCGATCACGGCCGGCTTGCCCTCGCCGAAGCTCGCGCCGAAGAGCACCCGCACGTGCGGCGCGCGCTTGTAGTAGGGCGCCGTGAAGGTCCACAGGTCCGCGCCATCGGGCTGCCGCGCTACGACCTTGCCGCCGTCGCAGCCCGCGATTACGGCGAGGCCCTTGCCGACGATGGGCGCCGCAGCCACCGCATGGATCGCGGCGCCGAGGTCTTGCGTCCAGCGGGTCGTGCCGTCGGCGTTGAGGACGATGAGCTTCCCGTTTGTGCTGCCGGCGATGGTCTCATCTTTGCCGTCGGCGTCGATGTCGGCGAGCGTCAGCGCGTGGAAGCTGAACGCCGCTGCCTGTCGGGCCTTCTCCGCAAGGCCCTCGCCATTCCCCCACACCTCAAGTTCGGCCACGTACACGCCACACTGGGCCGGGTCGGCGTCGCCCTCGACCTCCTCGCCCTTGCGCGGGACGATTGTGATCCGCAGGTCCTGCGCCTTGCCCTTCAGGCCGTCGAACCGGTACACCTGCGGAACGCGCGGTTCGCCGCCCCAGTTCGGGTGGGAGTCGAGGTCCGTGCTTTCGGCGAGCACCCGCCGGTCATCCTTGAAGCCATCCGTCGAGCCGGCGATGCGGATCGACCTGATCTGGAAGACCTTGCCCTTGCTCGATGAGGTCGCGTACCAGCCTTTCACGACCACCGCCGATAGCTCGTACGCGGCATCGAGGTGCACGTTGAGCGTGACCGTCTGTCCGCTGTCCCACATCACGCCGCCAGCGGTGCTCGCAGTGTCGCCGTCGAAGAGGGCTTCCGGCGCGTTGCGCTCACCCTCGGGTGCGAAGACGTTGCGCTCCAGCGGCGCGGGTTCGCAGGTGATCTGCGCGCCGACGTCCACCGCTTCGGGCGCGCCGCGATTGCCGGTCAGGAGGTAGGCGGGCAGCTTCTCCCGGTACTCGAAGACGCGCTTCAACTCCGGCAGGCCCTCGGGCGTCGGAGCCGCCTGGGGGGGCTGATCGGCAAGCGCCGCGAGTTGGCGGAACACGTCCTCCACCATCTGCGTCGCCACCTCCCCCGCGGCCGGCAGGTCTTGTTGCATCACGCCCTGCGGGATCGTCATCTGGCCCGTGAGGGGGATGTAGGCGGTGGTCGCCTGCTCGGCGCGGACGGTGGCCTGCATCGTGTCGGAGTCGATCTGCAGATCAACGGGCGCCTCGACCGAGATCTCCTGGCCCATGTACACGGCACGCTTCAGGCCGAACACGGTGAGCATCTTGGGCGTCCCGATCAGGGCGTCGGCCTGGATTGCCAGGTCGAGGAGATGCCCCTCCTCGCCGGGCGGGATGACGCCTGCCAGCACCTGCTCCCCATCGACCTCGGCGTACAGGAAGCCCTCAATGGGCGAGACGGCCTTGACCTGCGGCGCGGCCTCGCCCGAGGCGCGGAGGATGGTGAAGATCGTCTTGCTTCCACCCGGCTTCAGGTCGACGTTGTAGACCGCCTGCAGCCGGCGAACGACAGGCTCGTCGATCGGCTTGTAGCCCGACCAGTTCTTGCCGGTGTCGGGGTCGTCCGTCACGCTGAGGCGACCCTTGGGCGCGCAGACGATGGCGGCGTTCTGTCCCTGCTGGGCGATGCTGATGCCGCCCTCGATGTCGGCGACCTGCCCGACCGTCTGCCAGATCGGCCGGAAGCTGTAGGAGCCTGCCTCGCGCGCAATCAGCTGGTCGGCGATGACGAAGCACCTGCCCTTGAGCCACAGGATGTGCCGCCGCCAGTCCACGCCCGCGTAGTTGCGCAGCGTGGTCGTGGACAGCGCGGCCTTGCTCATGTCGCTGAAGCGCTCGCGCTCGCAGAAGTCGGGGATGGTCTGCGAGGAGCCGTCCTTCAGGATCAGCACGCCGTTGTGGTACTTCGGCAGGGACTTGATGTAGTCCGCATCGGCCAGCCAGATGCGCCCGTTCTCGGTCCAGCGCGAGATCGAGTTGCCGTCGTAGTGCCGATGGCCGCCGTTGCTCAATCCGTCGAGCAACAGGTAGGGGTCCTGCGGCTCGAACCCGCGGCGCATGACGACCTTGTCCACCGTCACCTCGATCGGCAGCGCATCCGGCCCGCCGAAGGTGCGGTAGTAGTACGGGTCGAGCTCGAAGAGCTTCGCGCCGATGAGCGCGGTCGGCAGCTCCGTGGCGGCCTCGCTCGTGTACTCACCCAGGCTCGTGCGGCCGGAGAGCTTGCGCTTCTGCGCCGCCGCCCAGCGGTAGGTCGGGTCATCGTAGTACCACGCGCACGCCGAGAGGACGGGGTTCTCGCTCCACCAGCCCGTGTAGGCGCCGGTATCGCCGTAGGTCACCGAGTAGCCCAGGTTGTCGCTGGAGAGAATGGCCAGCTCCGCCGCCTTGCGCGCGTTCCCGTTCTCGAAGTAGGTGAAGTCGGGCTTCGCCAGCGCGTAGCGAACCAGATGCCCGAGCGTCAGCCACTGGTAGCCGTTGCAGTCCTCGTACGGCTTCCAGGCCTTCGCCTGCATCTGAAAGCACGCGTCCGCGATCTGCGTCCAGAGCGCGCCCTCGGCGAGCTGGTAGTCCCGGCTGAAGTACTCGCCCGCGAAGAGGAGCCCGAGCGCGGGGAAGGTCTGATGGTTGAAGCGCACGCGCTCGTTGCCCATCACGCTCTGCGCCTTGGGGACACATGCGCTCGAGATGAACTCGTAGAGGGTGCGGGTGACCGCCAGGCGGTCCTCGTCGATGAGGGCCGGCGATTCCTCGACGAGGTCCCACTGGGGCAGGAGGCTGTAGAGCGCGAAGTCGGCGTCCATCCCCCACGGGCCGCCGTAGGTGTCGGGCTTGGTGTCGTGGTGTTCCTTCCAGCGCTTGATGAGCCACACGAACGCGCGCGCGTAGTCGTCCCGGCCGGTCAGTGCGTAGGCAGCGCCCGGCGACATCGCGTACCCGCCGAGGCCCTGGTGCGCGCCCTGCTCGATGCGCTTCTCGGCCTCCTTGCGCACGCTCTCCAAGTACGCGTCGCCGAGCGTGTCCGTGAACTGCCGGCCCCATCGCTGTTGGGCCTCGCCGGTCACCTTCACGTCGATGGTGTGCGGCAGCGTTAGGTCCTGCCCGGTGCCGAGACGGGCCAGGAGCGCCTTCACCCCTTCCGCGACGCCCTCGGCGTCGCCCCCGACGATGACGACGTTCTTCCCCGTGCCCCACGGATCGTGGACCGTGCGCAGCTCGTAGCCGCCTGTCCCGGGGAAGACGGCGTCCGCATGGCACGCGGAATGGCTGTACATCGGCAGCAGCGCGCGGTTGTTGTGGACGTTGCCGACGAGGATGACGTTCGTCTGCCGCATCTCGCCGATGAAGGCCGGGAGGTCCTGGCGCGCACGCTCGTCCGTCTGCACCGTAACCTCCGCGCCGGAGGCCGCCTTGGTCCCATCGACGAGGGCGGACACCGCCGCGTCGTAGGCGCCGTCAGCGGGGCGGACGATGGTAGCCGCGGGCTTGCCGGCCTCAACGAGCTTCGTGTCGGGAACGCGGGGCTTCGGGTGTGTGATGTCGGTGAAGCGGCGGTAGCGTTCAGGGATGACGCAGAGGTTGTCCACGTACAAGTCGATCGCGGCCCCCTTCTCGCCGGTCCCGATGATGAACTCGAAGCGGCGCACGGGATGGCCCTGAAGCGGGGTGTCGCATTCCTCCCAGTTCAGGGCGCTC
>VGFC01000478.1 GCA_016869045.1 Armatimonadota bacterium | reverse complement strand
GCAGCGCGCCGACCAGAGCCTCGAATCGCTCGGTCGGCATCTCGGTGAAGTTCATGCTGTTGCCCACGGTGTAGGCGCGCCAGTCCTCGGGCAGCCGCCCCTCGGCGGCGAGTTCCTCGAACGCCTCCGATCCGGGAAGCGGGGCAAACCGGTTCACCGACATCGCGTCCGGCTTCGTCTCCGTCAGCATCTCGCGAGTGGCCAGGAGGTCCTGTTCGCGCTCTCCCGGGTAGCCCACGATGATGTTGGCGAACACGCGCAGACCGGCTTCCCGCGCCAGACGAACCGCGGCCACGTTCTCCTCCACCGTGGCTCGCTTGCGCATCAGGTCGAGAACGTACTGCGACCCGCTCTCCAGGCCGAACTCCACCTGCGCGCAACCCGCCCGCTTCAGCAGGCGGAGGACCTCCGGCGAGAGGCCGGTCACGCGGAGCTGACAGCACCACTGCGCTCGCCGCTGGACGCCGGCCCGGATGGCGGCCTCGCAGAACGCGACGGTCCGCTCGGCGTTGGCCAGGAACACGTCATCCGCGATGTAGAACCCATTCAGGGAGTGGACGGTGAGCAGCTCGTGGATCTCGTGCAGGACACGCTCGATGCTATGCAGACGCACCTTGCCGCCGAAACAGAGCGGCCCGGCGCAGAACTTACAGCGGTGCGTGCATCCGCGACCGGTGATGATGTGGGCCGCCCGCAGCCGAAGCCCGCGGATGATCTGATCGGTGGGCCGGAAGTACCGGTCGGGGCTCAGGAGGTCACGCCTGGGCGGGGGGAGATCGTCGAGGTTCTCGGCCCGGCGACAAGGGGCAGTGAGCCGAATGGCCTCGTTCTCCCAGTACGCCAGACCGGGCGTGTCAGCGAGGGCGCGCCCGTCGGCCAGGTCGCAGACCGTGTACTCACCCTCGCCGACGGCGACCGCGTCCAGACACGGGCACTCACGCAGCGTTCGTTCGGGCAAGGCAGTGGCATGGGGTCCGCCAAGGACGGTCAGCGTTTCAGGCAGAGCCGACCGCACGCGCTCCATGACGTGGAGTGCGTCCGGGATCAGGGGCGTGGTGGCCGTCAGGCCGATGAGGTCCGGCGCGAACTCCCGACAGGTGCCCAGGAGGGCCTGGTCCGGGTCGGCGTCGTTGCGGCCGCCTGCCCGGTCCAGGACGCGCACCTCATGACCGCCACTGGCCAGGGACGCAGCGAGATACCCCAGCCCGAGGGGCTGCCATGTGCCCAACGTCGCGTCCGAGCTGGGGCTGACCAGGAGCACTCTCATGTGCAGGAGATCCCCGGCCTCCGCTCGTGCGTGTTGAGGCCGTCACTTCGTCGCTGTCGCCAGCAGCTCAACCGACCGCCCGATCAGGTTCTCGAACGCAAACGGCACGTACGCCACGTTGCGGGCAAGCCAGCGGAAAGCACGCTTCCCGGCCGAGGGGACACCCGGATAGACCTTGCCAACGAGGGCGTCGGACGTGGTCTGCCCGGCCTCCGGAACGACCTCGAGCCTCCGACGGCGGAAGTGCACGTCGCGCAACCAGTAGGTCAGACTCGTCCCGAACACCATCGCCCCCTGCCAGTCGGGCAGCGCCCGCGCGCGTACGTGAGCGAACCCCGCTTCCCGCAGCGCCCGCTCCATCGGTGCAGGCGAGAAGTGCAGCAGGTGGCGCGGGACATCCAACCAGTACCAGTACCGTCCGAGAACTCGCGCCTGCAACGCGCCGAAGTTCGGCACCTTCACACACACGAGTCCGCCAGGGCGGAGCAGGCGATAGGCCGCCCGCAGGTTGCCCAGTGGATCGTCCACGTGCTCCATCACGTCGAGGAAGGTCACCGCGTCAAAGGACCCCTCCGGGAGAGGAGCATCCTGCAGGAACGCGCAGGTGCAGACGATGCCATACCGCTCCCGTGCGATCCGGCAGGCATGCGGATAGGGTTCCAGACCCTCCGCATCAAGCCCCCGGTCACGCATGAAGGCGACCACCTTCCCGACGCCGCATCCCACATCCAGCACTCGTCCGCCGGGATGCTCCCGGACGATCGCGGCGATGCCGGCGCGCGTCCCCCGGTCGATGTAGGGTCTCACGCCCTCCGGTGGCGGCGGACCCCAGTAGTGGTCAGGATAGTACCGGGCAATCCCGGCGGCCGTCGGCCGCGGGCTGACGTAACCCATGCGGCAGTCCCGGCACCGCAGTAGCGGGAACTCGCCGGGATAGAGCGTGTTGAAGTCGCGACCAACCAGGACTACGTCCGCGGCGGCCGAGCCGCACACGGGGCAGTCAACGGTCTCCAAGTCCATTCGTCTGCCTCTCCAGGAGTCCACGCGTGTAACCCGCCACGTGCGCCGCATCCACCGCGGCATTCGCCAGAGGCGCCAGCCACGCCGCTGCGGCCCGCGAGGTGCGCCGCCGGGCGCGCAGCGCGTGTCGGACCCAGTACAACGCTGCCAGAGCGGGGATGCCCAGCCATGCCGGCCACCAGAATGCGCCGCCGACCAGCATCCCGAGCTTCAGGACCGCGAGTGTGTATGCCTTGGTGTAGTGGCGGAACCACTGGCGGGCCTGAGCGTCGCCGCGGGCGTAGCGGTAGAACTGGCGCGCCAGGCGGCCAAGGCGACTCTCCGGGTTCCACCTCACGACGGCCTGCGGCTCGAAGCGGAACACCGCGCCGTGCCGGCGCAGCGCCAGACCGAAGGCCGTATCCTCGCCGTACTCCGCCCATTCGGGATAGCCGCCGACCCTCTGCCAGGCGCTGCGGCGGAAGGCCACCGACCTCCCCGACGGCAGGAACGTGCCGGGATCGACCTCCGCCGCTGCGGGCACCGTTGCCGCGGCGACCGCGGCCTGCCAGAGCATCTTGGGCTCGGCCTCGTAGTACCCCGCGACCACGCCCACCTCGTCGTCGGCCTCCAGGGGCGCAATGATCCGCTCGAACCAGTCCGGCCGCGGATGGGAGCCCACGTCCGTCAGCGCGATCAACTCGGCCGAACTGACCTCAATCGCGCGGTTGCGGCCCGCCGAGCGGCCAGCGCCCGGCGCGACGACCAGCGTCACCGGCGCGCCTGCGGCGATCCGTCGCTGGATCTGCTCGACCGTTCCGTCGTCGGACCCCGCGTCCACGATGACGATCTCGTCGGGCTTCCGCGTCTGACCCGTGACCGCGTCGATGAAGGCCTCGATCGCCTCAGCCTCGCGGAAGCACGTCGTGGCCAGTGCGGTCTTCACAGCGCGACCCCGCCTTTGGCGGCCCAGAGCTGAACGTACAGATCCGCCACGCGCTCCCACGTCTGGCTCCGGGCGAACTCGGAAGCTCGTGCGGCCACCGCCTCTCCCTCGCCTGGCGACCGGACCAAGGCCGCGGCGCGCTCAGCCAGGTCTGCAGGCGAGGCGGCGATGACGTTGTGTCCGGCGCCCGGGAAGAGCCGCAGGTAGTCTTCCTTCAGCGGGTTGTCGTACAGCGCGAGCACAATGGCTCCCGCAGCCATCGCCTCAAGCATCCCGAGCAGGCCGCTCACGCAGGCGAACTGCGCGCGCGCCAGATACGAGCCGACGTCCCCAACCTGCCCGTGGAACGTCACGTCGAGACGATGCTCCCGCGCGAAGGCTTCCCCCTCTTCCCGCAGGCTCCCGCTCCCACATACCCCCAACGGCAGGTCGATACCGTGTTCCTCCTTCAACCGCCGCACGGCTTCCAGGTAGCCGAGGAAGCTGGTGTCAGGCTCCAGCCTACCCACGAACACCGCGCCCTCGCCCATCGCGGGCCGCTCCGTCGGGGCGTCCACGCCTCCGTGCGTGACATGGTCGCAGCGGAACCGGTACCACTTGGGGATGAACGCGCCCGCGCAGACGTTCCCGCGCGTCAGCCACAGGACGAACCGCCGCAGCACCTTCGCCTCGAAGGGAATCGGGTACCCCTCATACCCGTGGAAGGTGGCGAAGACGGGCAGCCTCGGTCGCGTGAGGCGAGACGGGAGATAGTACTTGAGGAACGGATAGGCGTCATGGGTGTGCACGAGGCTCGCCCACTCGACGAGTGGTGCGAGGTCCCGGCGGCCCGCGCGGCCCCGCAGGCTGAGCCGAGTCACCTCAACGCCGTCCACTTCCTCGCGCGCAGGCCACGCATCGTCCCATCGTGGAGTCGCGATCCTCACCTCCAGGCCGCGCTGCCTCAACTCGCGCACCACGAAGCGGACGTGTCTCTCTACCCCGCCCAAGCGTGGTAGATACGAGGACGTCAGCATTAGCACGCGCAAGTTACGTGGGCCTGGGGCTGTGCTGGGCATGCGCACCGGCTCGATCAGGATAGGCGGATTGCAGAGCCTTGCAGAAACACGGAAACAGTGGGGCGGGCATTCTTGCCGGCCAGCGGGGCGTGGCGGGCAAGAATGCCCGCCCCACTGTTTCCGTACCTACGAAAGGCCCAGTAGGAACCGCGCAGGCGACGCTTCCCCGGGCTGTCCGCGCGACCCTTCCCGGGGCGTAGGGAGGATTGCGCGAGCGACGGGGCGAAGCTCAACAACGAGTCTCGCAACATCAGCCGTGCACCAACCTGGCTGTCACGCGCACATGACACCCATCCCAGACCCGGAGCCGCTTCCGCGCGTCATTCGTCGTGGGGGCGCCTACAAGCCGGAGATCCGCATCGAGGTCATCGACGGCGCTCACGCGCTGGTCAAGGACTTCGCGGTCTGTGGTCGCTGGTTCCGGTGGGTGATCGGCCGCTGGCTGGTGGGAAGAGAGTGCCGGGTGCTCCGGGCGGTTGAGGGCATTCCGGGCGTGCCGCGGCTCGTCTCGCGTCTCAGCCCGTATGCGATCGCCGTCGAGCACGTCGGCCGGTCGATTGCGGTGATGGAGCCCGAGGAGCTGCCCCCCAACCTCTGGCCCGACCTCGAGCGGATCGTTGACGACCTGCACCGCCGCGGTATCGCCCACGCCGACCTCAAGACGCTGGAGAACATCCTCATCGACGAGAGCGGCGCCGTCCATATCGTGGA
>VGFC01000477.1 GCA_016869045.1 Armatimonadota bacterium | reverse complement strand
GACGGGCGGGGAGACGGCGAAGGCGGCGGTGCTGGCGTACCTGGAGATTGGCAAGGCGCTGGTCCAGCCGGACCGGCCGAGGGCCATCGCGATCTTCCATGAGGCGCTGGGGCTTGCGGCGGGTGATGCGGAGAAGAGCGCGGCGCTCGGCTGCATCGCGAGCGTCGGCGCGCCGGAGTCGCTGCCGCTCGTGCGCCCGTTGATGGAGCAGGGCAGCGACACCGTGAAGAGAGCGGCGGCGGGGGCGCTGGTCGCCATCGGCGAGGCGCTGGTCAACTCAGGGCAGACGGCCCAGGCCGAGGAGCTGCTGACGGGCGCGATCCCGCACCTGGAGGACCGGAACCTGTTGCGCAGAGCGGCGGCGGCGATGCGGGCGATGGGCAAGCCCGTGGCGCTCGGCGCTGAGCGCGGCTACCTGACGGAGTACTGGGTGCTCGGGCCGGCGGGCAGCCGGGAGGACCTGCGGAAGGGCGACGTCGTGCCCGCCGACGCGCGCGTTGACATCGCGAAAACGGTGATGGTCGGCGACCAGTCGCGTCTGTGGCAGTACCGGCCCACGGACGACCCGGTGGGACACGTGGACTTCGAACAGGCGGTGGGCCAGATCAACGACAACGGCGCCTATGCGTACGTCGAGTTCGAGGTCCCGGCGGCACAGGATGCACTCATCAAAGTCGGCAGCGACGATGACGAAGTCACGTGGCTGAACGGGCAGAAGGTCGTCCAGTACATCGGCGACCGTGGGTGGTCGCCGGACCAGGACTCGGCCGACGTGCACCTGCAGGCAGGGACCAACTGGGTGCTGAGCAAGGTGCTGAACGGCGGCGGGCAGTGGGCCCTGAGCGTCCGCCTGACCGACCGCGACGGGAAGCCACTGGCGGTCAAACAGTGGAGCAAGACGCCGGCGGACATCGTGGCCTTGCGCGGGTGCCTTTCGAGCTACTGGGTGGTCGGCCCGTTCGCGGGTCGCGAGGCGATGCGCACGGCGGCCCCCGTAGAGCCGACGGCGCCCATCGACCTCGCGCAACCGGTGAAACAGGGCGACGAGACGCAGTCGTGGCGTTGGGTGTCCGTCAGCGATGTGCGCGGGATGCTGAACCTGCAGCGGGTCATCGGGAACATGCAGGACGTCGGCTGCTACCTCTACGCGGAGGTGACCGCCGACAAGGCGCAGGATGTCCTGCTCAAGATCGGCAGCGATGACGACGTGTACTGCTGGCTGAACGGAGAGCTGGTCTGGGAGAACCCGGCGGCGCGGCCCTGGGGCGAGGACCAGGATGTCGTCAAGGCGCGATTGCAGCAGGGCGCCAACCGCATCCTGCTGAAGGTGCTGCAGGGCGGCGGCGATTGGGCGGCGAGCGTGCGAATCACCGACCCGCAAGGCAATCCACTGGTGCTGGCGCAGAGGAAGCCGTGACGAAGTGGGGCCGGATACTCCACCTGCAAACGACCGCAGGCTCCGTATGCGGCCCCTCCCACAGACCCACCCCCATCGGGGCTGAAGCCCCTCCCACCCAAGGCACCGTAAGAGGGAGGTTCAACAGATGCGCAAGCTGCTCAGCAACGAGGGCGGCTGGGGCGCCGCCGCGGCTGCTCTGCTGTTGCTCGGGATGGCAACATGGGCGGGCGCGCAGCCAGGGGCGTGGCTGAACGTGCGGGACGTGGGCGCGTCGGGCTCGCAGTTCGAGACGACGGCGACGACGGCGGAGGGGTCGAACCGGATCACGGTCGCGGATGTGGGCGACTTCCGCGTGGGGCAGGGCGTGATCGTCTCGCGCTGCAACATCCGTGTGACGGGCAATCTGTGGGGGCCGGGGGAGCCGTATGGCTCGCAGAAGCCGTTGGGGGACGCGGTGGAGATCAGGGGGTATGACGGCGGCGCCGGCAGCTGGCTGGTCTACCTGCTGGAGGTCGATGGCGCGAACCCCGTCACGTTCCGGTGGAGCGACGACGTCGCGCGCACGTGGAAGGGGAACAAGGTCCCGGTGACCTTCGACTGGCAGGCGTTGAGCAACGGGGTCGAGGTGAGGTTCAAGCAGCAGGAATGGCAGCCGGGGCACATGGTCACCTTCAGCGCGCGCGACCAGCTCGTGAGCAGAATCGAGGCGGTTGAGGGCAGTGTGCTCACGCTGAAGGACCCCGCGCATCGCGCGGCCACAGATGCGGTCGTGCGGCACAACGATCAGTTGGCGCTGCAGGCGGCGATCGATCAGGCGATCCGCGAGAAGCGGAACGTGTACTTCCCGGATGGGCACTACCGCCTGGCGGGAAGCCTGAATATCAGCAAGGCCGCGATCACCATCGAGGGACAGAGCGCGGAGAACGTGGTCCTGGACATCAGCGACGGGTCGGGGCCGTGCTTCGCGCTGTATGGCGGAACCGAGGTGACGCTCCGTAACTTCCGGATGGTCGGGCACACGGGACTGGCGGAGGCCGCGGGCTCGTTCCGCACCTCCTCGGGCTTCGGGTTCTGGGCGTGCGCGCTCAAGGGCTGCAACGCGGTGACGATGTCCGGCACGCAACGCGTGCTTATCGAGAACTGCCACGCGTACCGCATGGCGAGCGAGGCGTTCTACGCGCAGGGGCCATACCGCAGCAGTACCTCGGACCCGGAGCAGGCGCAGAAGCAGCTGACCTATCTGCGCTGCTCAGTGACGGACTGCGCGGCGAACGCCTTCAACAACAACGACGCGGGCGAGAACACGAGCGTGCTGTACTGCCGGATCGACGGCGCGGGCTGGCACGCGGCCGAGATGCCGGCGCGCTTCATGCGGTTCATCGGCAACTACGTGCGGAACTCGGGGCCGGTGACCATCGGCGACATGAGCCACCGGACGGACGACCTGCACAACCTGGGCTGCGGGCAGGCGATCATCGAGGACAACGTGTTCGAGGGGATCGGGCGCTGCGGGGGGATCGCGGTCAACCACGGCTCGGGGCAGGTGGTGATCCGCAACAACCTGTTCATCAACTACAACGGCACGGCGATCAACGCGTCGAGCTACACGGTCCGCACGTCGTACCCTTCGAACACAGTGACCATCGCCGACAACATCATCGACCTGACGTACGCGGGCGAGGGCGCGGCGGGCCGCAACGGGATCCAGGTCACCGCCTCGAACGCCATCGTGGCGAACAACCAGATCTACGTGCGCGGCGGCGCCGATCCGCGCGTGACGGGAATCCGGATCGCGGAGCCGGCCCTGAACGTGCAAGTCCACGACAACCTGATCCGCAACTGCGGGACGGGCCTGCGGACGGCGCGGATCGGGTCGAGCGTGACGGAGGTCATCGACCCGCAGACCTTCGTCGAGAACGGCCTGCCGCTGGAGTGGAGGACCTCGCACCTGTACCGCGACTGGAACGTGGTCTGGCTGGCGGGCGACAAGCCGCTCGGGCTATCGGTGATCGAGGCGTTCGACCCGGAGACGCTGCGCTTCCGGCTGAGAGAGCCTCGCGAGACGAAGGTGGGGGACAGGTTTGAGGTCTTCCCGCCGAGCGGCCCCAACTGGGACTTGCGCGGCAACACGATCACGGGCTGCAACGTACCGGTGGTGCTCGACAGCTACGGCGGGGAGACGGCGCGGTTCCGCGACAACGTCATCTCGCGCGGCGGCGCCGACGCGAGGAACGCCATCGAGGTGCGCGGGCGCTTCACGCTCGCCGGCAATCACATCAGCGGCTTCGACGGGCCCGATGCCGCGGGGCTGGCGCTGTTCCCCGACAAGCTGGGGAACCTGCCGACCAATGCGTACCGGGAGAACGTGATCGAGCGCTGCACGCAGGCCGTTCGCGAGGCCATTCCCGGTCTATGGGAGGCGGCGATACGGCAAGGGAACGAGGTCATCGGGTGCGGGGCGGACTTGGCGAAGGCCTCCGCGCGGCCGGAGATCTCGGCGACCGTGCAGACGGTCGAGCGTCCGAAGCTACGTGCGCCGGCGCTCCCGAAGCCGGTGAAGGTGGATGGCAAGCTCGACGAATGGCCGATGGCCGACACCAAGCGAACGATGACGCTGGCCGTTGGTCCTGTGGGCGAGCCGATCGCAGAGCCTAGGGCCTTCGCGTGTGCGGCGCATGACGCAGACAACCTCTACCTCGCGGTGCGCTGCACGATCCCCAAGGGCCACAAGCCGACGCCCGGCCTGAACTGGCAGGGCGATGGAATCGAGGTGTCGTTCCGCTGCGCGGAGCCGGGCCTGAGCACGCCGATCTTCCTGCTGTGGGGGACGACGGACGGCACGTTCAACAGCTCCCCGCAGAAGGGCGCGTCGGCGGAGCAGAGCGGCCTGCTGGAGACGAAGACAACGTATGCGGTGCAGCTCGCGGAGGGCGAGTGGAGTTGCGAGTGGCGCATTCCGCTGAAGGCGCTCGGGCTCGATCCGGGCAAGGTGAGGACGCTCTTGTTCAACGTCGGGTATCGCTGCTTGGCCGGAGACGTGTGGCTGGCGTGGGTGCCGACGGGTGGCGCGATCTGCGAAGTGGATAGCGGTGGAGAACTGACGATCGACCGATAGGCGGGTGGGAGGTTGCCCATGAACTGCAGGCACCTGTTGGTGATGGGCATCGCGCTCGTGTCGATGCCGGCGATGGCGCAGGATGACCCCTGGCTCAGCATCGCGGAGTGCGGGGCGTCGGGCTCGACGTACGAGACGACGGCGAGCGCGACCGAGGGCTCGAAGGAGATCGTGGTGGCGGATGCGGGGGACTTCAAGGTGGGCCAGGGCGTGACCGTGTCGAAGTGCAACCTGCACTTCACCGGCGGCGTGCTGTGGGGGCCGCGGCCGAAACACGCGGCCAGTCGGCCCCTCGGCGAGGCGGCGCAGTTCCGGGGCTATGACGGGAGCATCGGGAGCTGGACACCGTACGTGGTGGACATCCCGCCGGCGACGCCGCACGTGTTCCGGTGGACCGCCGACCTCGGGCGCACGTGGAGTGAGAAGACGCCGATCACCGGGGACTGGCAACCCCTGAAGGGCGGCGTGGAGA
>VGFC01000476.1 GCA_016869045.1 Armatimonadota bacterium | reverse complement strand
CCGATCCTGGACATCACCGGCGACCGCGTGGTGCGCGTCAGCGCGGTCGGCCAGGGGCACCGGATGCTGCCCGAGGCCCCGATCGGCGGGATCGACATCCAGGTCGCCATCATGGAGACGCAGCGCGGGATGCTCATCAAGCTCCTGCGCAGCTCCGTCATCCCGCGTCACCCGCCGATCCACTTCTACGGCCTGCACGGCACCAAGGGGTACCTGGAGACCGATCGCGGCGGGCCGGTCGGGCCGGGGCGCATGTACCTCGTGGACGAGATGGAGCGCGATCAGCCGATGGACGTGCCGTGGTCCGACCCCTCGCTGCCCGAGTCCGCGCGCGCCGGCGGCCACGGCACCGCCGAGTACAGCCTCGTGCAGGACTTCCTGCGCTCGCTCGAACGCAAGGAGACGCCGCGGATCGACGTGGTCCGTGGCATGGACATGACCGTGCCCGGCCTCATCGCGCACGAATCGGCGATGCGGGGAGGGGAGTGGCTGGAGGTGCCGAGGCTGGTGTGACGGCGGGTTCGGGGTCTGTGGTTCGGCGTTCGGGGTTGGGCTAGGACGACAGCGCCTCCAGGCCGGCGGTTAGGTGAGAGAGGCGCGAGGCTGGGTCTTCCTTTGGGTGGGTGCAGACGTGGGCGATGCCGGGCAGGCCGCGCCGGACGAGGGCGAGGAAGGCGCGGCAAGTGAGCTGCGAGCCCTCGGCCAGGGCCAGGTGCGCGAGGACTCGCCGGTCGAGGTCGTCGTTGTAGTCCTGCTTCGAGAGCGGCGGGTCGAGATGGGTCAGCACGTCGTCGCAGTGGCCTGCGATGAGGTGCCGGCAGGGCGCGCAGACGTCATCCGCGCCCACGACGAACTCGATGGTGACGTCGGGGTCGGCAAGGACGGTGGCGGCGACGCTGTGGACGGCGTGACCGTAGGGGTGCGGCTGGAAGGGCACGCCGGCACCGTACTGAGTGATGATGTCGAGCAGGTGATGGGGTCGAAGACGCATCGCTGTCTCCTCTCTTCCCTCTACTTCAGCCCTCTGAACGTGTAGCGGTCCACGCTGTACCAGTCCCCACCGGCGTTGTCGATCCTCACGGCATGTTCGCCGGCGGGCACGTCGACAGCGAACTCCTGGTCGTACTCCTTCGCGTACTGGTTGTTGTCCCCGTCCTTGTCGGGCAGGTCCTGGCGCAGCACCTCGCGTTCGTCCACGGTGATGGTCAGCACGGCGCCGAGCTTGGCGACGGAGTTCACGTGGACGGTCAGCTTCGCGGGGCCGGAGAGCACGAACGTCGGGCCGCCGCCGAACTTGGGGCGGTGCAGGTCGCCGTGGACGAGCGTGATGACGCGGGCGGCCCGGGGGTCGAGCGAGCCGTCCGCCCCGATTCGGATCGGCTCCTGGGTCTGGCTGTCGCCGTAGGTACCGACAGGGCGTAGGACGAGGTCCTCGCCCTCCCAGAGCAGCAGCGGGTTCCTCGCCACCGCGAGGCCGCTGGGGCTCTTGCCGAAGGTCAGCGAGAGCTTCGCCCCGATCCGGAAGCGCACGATGACCGTGTGGGCGGAGGGGTTGAAGTCGGCCGCGCAGTCCGTGCAACTCGTCAAGGCGTCGGTGATCCCAACCAGCTCCGCGTCGCCCTTGAGCGAGGGGTCGAAGGTCGGGGTGAAGGTGCAGTCAGTCCAGAAGATCGCGTCAGGCAGGTCGTTGCGCACGTAGCGGGTGAAGTCCGCCACGAAGATGTGCTTGCCGGAGTTCGCGTCCCTCCCCGCGTACATCAGGTTGATCCGGTTGTCGGCATCCCCCTGACACCAGATGCGCACGCCCGCCTCGTGCGCCGCCACCGCCAGAAGCTGGGCCGCCTCCTCGGTCCACGGCTGCTCGTAGGTCACATCGTTTCCCGGGTCCGCCGGCGTGAAGTAGAGCACAGCCCGGCCGCGCCCGACCTTCTGCTCCACGAACATCGGGCTGGAGAAGGTCGGCGCGCGCTGGGCCAGCTCCGCGACGCGATCGGCCGGCACGAGGCCCGCCATGCCCGGCGTGGGCCTGACGGAGCGGTCCGCTTCGACCGTGTAGGCCAGGCAGCCGGGGCCGAAGCCGATGAGCGTCCCGCCGCCCTCGACCCACTTGCGGATCGCCTCGACCGCCTTGCGGCTCGTGACCGTCACCGAGCTGTTCGGGATGACGAGGAGCTTGCGGCCCTCCAGCGCGCCGTCCTCGACCATCGCGTCATCGACGACATCCGGCGAGCCCAGCGCCCGACCCCACGAGGCGTAGCCGCGATCGGGATACCAGAGCGTGTTCGTGCTGTCATAGAGCCGCAGCGCATCCATGTTCGAGCGGTCGGGGCGATACCAGGAGGTCATGTAGGAGTGGAAGATCGCTGCGTCGCTCTTCACGTAGCTCGTGCGGTACCGGTGCAGCAGCGGCGCGAGGCCCTCCCAGGTCTTCCCGAACCACGTGGTCCGATCATACAGCTCTCCCCAGTGCGCAAGGTGCGCGATGTCGGCGCCGCAGGCGATCGCGTTGAGCGCCATGTCGTACTGGTGGAAGACCTGCAGGTAGGGCGGGCCGACGTTCTCCAGCATCAGGTCCACGCCATACTGCGAGCACGCCGCGCGCGTGTAGCGGCACGAGAAGAGCGTCTGGGAGTCCGTGTCATTCAGGAAGCTCGGGCGGAACTCGCCGAGCAAGCGGACGATCGGGCCGATGTTGCCGAGGGCAATCCCCTGGCTCGGGCCGACCTTCGGGCCACCCATCATCACGGCCAGGGGCTTGTTGGTCTCGCGCCGCGCGGCCACCAGCTCGCGGCGCGTGACCTCCTCCAGCCACCACGTGTACCAGTGCATGAAGTCCGACCACGCCGTGCGGGTGTCGATCCCCTCCGGGCCGGCCTGCGGGCCGGTTGGCGGCATCACGTCCTCCCAGCTCGCTGGCGTCTGGCCCCACGCGCGGGAGAGCGCGGCGAGGTCGCCGGCATACTGGCGCTTGAGCCAGTTGCGGAGGTTGTCCTTCGCGGGGCGGCTGAAGACGGCGTACTGGCCAGCGGTTGAGGCCGAGTAGTGCACCTCGCCATACATGCTGATCGGGGAGGACAGCATGAAGGAGCTGACCCACGGCGCGTCCTTGCGCGCCGCCACGCGCTCAGCTACCCAGCGGCAGTAGCGATCGACCACCTCGGGATGGAAGACCGCGCTCTCCACGCCCTCGCCCGTCCGGCGGCCCTCGGCGTCCTGGTCGAAGTCCGCGTCGGTCAGGCCGAATCCTGACAGAATCTCCGCCGGCTGCGGGCGACCCGGGCAGTGGTTCGAGGCGATTCCATCGAGGAACATCTGCTGCTGGCGCAGGCGGTTCTCGCCCTGCGAGCCGAAGCCGAGGCCGATCTTCTTGCACTGCGCGAGGGCGGCATCGTTGCGCGGCGGGAAGCCCCACGTGCCCAGGCGGGGGATCGCCTTCGCCGGCGGTAAGGCCGCGATCCGGCTATCGAGCGGCCCGCTGGCAAAGCGCGCTCCCTGCCCATGCGCGTTCCGCGCGGTGACGTCATCAACCCAGAGCGTCGCCGGGCCCAGCTCGCCCGAGCCATCGACCTGCAGCGCGATGAGGGCCTCCAGGCGGAGGGGATGGTCGGGGTTCGTCGCCTGCAGATCGGCGAGCGGGATGACGACCTCGTGCCACGCCGTCTCCTTCAGCGAGACCGGCACGCCGAAGAAGGTCGGCTTGAGATCATCGGTCCAGGCCTGCAGGTCGATCTTCAGTTGCTTGTCCGACCCGTCGCCCTTCACCCAGAGCGACAGCTCATCGACCCCCGCCGCGGCCCAGCGCTCGCCCGCCTCCGCCACCGGCACGTACGCGCCCGCCCAGCCCTGGCCGGGGTGGAAGGTCACCTGGAGGCTGTGAGCGCCGGAGTGCGCCTCCTCCGACAACGCGATGGATACGAGCGGCGTATCCTCCGTCTTCCCGCTGTGCTTGATCGCATCGTTCGTGACCCATCCGCCAAGGCCGGTCTCGAAGTCGGAGACGACCAGCGAGGTACGCATCTGGCCGATGGCGGCGCCTGCGCACACAAGAAGCGGAACGACAACGGGGAATGCGTACCTCATCGGTGGTCCTTGACCGCCCGCACGATCTGCGGGTAGCTCTTGCGCCACGCGCCGGGCGGGAGGTTCTCCGAGATCTGGATCCACGTCCGGCTCGCGCCGCCGTCCTGCTCCAGAATCTCCCGAGCAGTGCGGTAGATCGTCTCCTCATCGGCGAGGTGCACCGAGGAAGGGTAGTTCACCCCCAGGCGCATCTCCGGCCATTCACGGCGGGCGTCGGCGACGCTGGTGTCGTTGTCGGGCGGCGGGCTGAAGGAGTCGATGATGCGCACGGGCGAGTCCGCGACCGCGCGCCACAGCGGCTTCAGGTCCCCATCCATGTGCACGGAGATCGAGATGCTCTTCCCAGTCGTCGCGAGGCACTCGGCGAGGTCCTCATAGGCGCGGACGCAGTAGCGGCGGAAGTACGGCTCGCCGATGGTCGGCGCGGTGATGTTGTCCGCTGCGCAGATGTACGGCACCGGCAGCTCGCGCGCGGCCTCCGCGACCGCGACGTAGATGCGGTGCGCCAGGGCGAAGAGCTCCTCGAAGACCTCCTCCATCAGCGCCGGACAGTCGGCCATGTGGTAGACCAGGTCATCGAGCTTCACCCACTCGATCCAGAGCTGCTGGTAGGGCGTACGGCCGACGGAAGTGTGCGGCAGGCCATCCTCACCGAGGCGGTTGTAGAGGTCCAGCCAACCATCGGGCGCGGGGAAGACCGCCGTGTCGCGGAGGTAGGCCAGCAGGGCCCGGTAGTCACCGGGCTCCTTGATGTAGTCCGTCTGCCGCGCCCAAGCGATCTCGTTCAGCGCCCACGTCGCCTGCAACGAGCCCTCCGGCGTGTGGAGCGTGGTCCGGCGTCGGCGGCGGCCGTCCTGCTCGTACTCCTCGCTCTCGAAGCGGCAGTGCGGGTGCTCGGTCCGGTGCAGCCCGCACCACGCGAGCAGGCCCATGTTCTCGCGCCCGACG
>VGFC01000475.1 GCA_016869045.1 Armatimonadota bacterium | reverse complement strand
GCGGCCGGTCGGGCTGACGTTCGCGGCGGTGCTGCTGACGCTCGCGACGGTGGCGGTTGCCTTCAAACGGCTGCACGGCTACGGCGAGTGCCTGGCGCTCCTGGCGGGGCTGCCGGTGGCGGCGGTCACGTACCTGGGCAGCGGGCGGGGGCGCGATTCGGTGACCGGGCCGATCGCGATGGGCGCGGCGGGCATCCTGCTACTGATGACACTGAACCGGCTGTTCGTCGAGCAAGTAGGGACCTCGTGGGCGCTGGATTTCCAGCAGCACTACGACACCTTCGCGGTGGTGCTCGGGATCGGCGCGTGCTTCGCGCTGATGGCGTTCGCGGCGCGGGGTGTGCAACAGGGCCGAGCCGGGCGCCCGCCGGGCACGCAGATTCCACGCGCGATCTTCCTCGGGTTGGCGGTCGGCCTCGTCCCGCTGGTGTTGGCGGCGTTGTGGGGCGCGAAGGCGGTCAACGCGTTCCTCATCGGACTCGTGTTCGCGCAGGCGACCTGGATGCTCCTGGCCGCGTGGACGGTGGGTGAGGAGCGCAGGATGGTCCTGGTCGGCGCGCCGCAGGTTCTCTGTACCGCGGCGATACTCGTGGCGATCCAGCTGGGGCCGCACGTGCTGGAGCTGGAGCTCTCCCGCGGGGTGAAGCTCATCATCGCTGCCGCGATCATGCTCGCGGCCATCATCTGGGTGCTGGTGGACAGCCGGCGGCGGTTGCCGGCGGAAGGGGAGGGTGGCGATGGGACCCCGCTCTAGCCACGCCTACGCGCTCGCCGCTGCGCTGGCCGTCGCAGGCGGCGTGATCATGCACCTGATGTGGGCCGAGACGGCCCACGGGCGCGTGACGGGGACCTTGCTTACCGCCGAGCGCGGCGCGCCGCTGGCGGGGATCGGTGTTGCACTGGGCGGCGACTATGGCGGGTCCCGCCTGCGCACGACGACTGACGCGGAGGGGCGGTTCGCGTTCAACCACGTGCCGGTGGGCACGTACCGGCTCACCTCCAAGACCTATGCGCATCAGCAGCCGGCCGACCTGATCCGGGTGCGCGAGAGCGAGACGTTCGACGCGGTGTTCGAGCTGGCCCCCAGCGAGCCGTTCCTGGAGACCTTCCAGACCCAGAGCGTCTTCACCCCCGAGGAGGATGTGCAGCTCGAGTGCCACGGCTTCGCGCCGGTGAACCAGCTGCAGCTCTCCCTGTGGACCATCCGGCCCGACGTGGCGGTGGGCAAGTGGTCCGGTTGGCTGGGCGAGGGCCTGACGACCCATGGCGCGCAGCTTGGCGTCGCGAACCTGGGCTCGATCCCCGAACTGAAGCTCTTCCGGCAGAGCGCGGTTGATATCGAGGGACGCGACCTGGAGGGCATCTTCCGGAAGAGCCTCGTCGTCGGCAGGCTCCCGCCGGGCATGTACCTGCTCGCAGTCGAGGCCCAGGAGCTGCGCCGGCTGCGCGTGGTGGTCGTGACCGACCTGGGGCTTGTGGTGAAGGCCTCCCCGCAAGAAACCCTCGTGTTCGCGACGAACATCCAGACGGGCCAGCCGCTGGAGGGAGTCAGGATCGAGCTGCGCGCCGAAGGCAAGACGCAAGGGCAGGCGACGAGCGATGCTCAGGGGCTGGCGCGCCTCAAGTGGCCGCGCGGGGAGAGCGGGGACATTCAGGTGGTCGGGCATCACGGGGCGTCGATGGCCGTGGCGCAGGCGTACACCTACTGGGAGCAGCACGGCCAGCCGCTGAACGTGTATACGTACACGGACCGGCCCGTGTACCGCCCCGGGCATGGCGTGCACTTCAAGTCGCTGGCCCGGCGGCTCAAGGGCAACACGTACGAGGTCCCCGCGAACCTGAAGGCGCGCGTGCGGGTGGTCGATGGGCGCGAGAACCTGGTCTATGCGGGCGAGCACGCCACGAACGCCTACGGCTCGCTCCATGGGGACTTCGCGCTCTCCGGGAATGCTCTGCCGGGCGAGTACACGCTGTCGGTGCTGACCGAGGGCGGCACGTACGAGTCGAGCTTCCGGGTCATGGAGTACCGCAAGCCAGACTTCGACGTGACCGTCACGCCCGGCAAGGAGCGTTACGCGCGCGGCGATACTGTGAGGGCGACCGTGGATGCCGAGTACTTCTACGGCGCCCCGGTGCCCAACGCGGAGGTCTCCTGGGAGATCACCCGCTCGGAGGAGTGGTACTGCCCCGAGTGCTGTGGGTGGGACACGGACCTCTACGAGACCTACGAGCCCGAGGGAGGGCAGATCGTCCGCAGCGGGACGGGGCACACGGGGAAGGACGGGAAGCTGGAGATCGCGCTCGACACGGACGACGCTGAGAGATTTCCGCAAGAGGGCGGCAACGACTACCGGTACACGATCCACGCGACGGTCCAAGACGCCGGTCGGCGGTCGGTGAGTGGCTCCGGAACGGTGCTGGTGACGCAAGGGGACTTCCGGCTGGAGGTCAGGTTCACCGACTACAGCGTGGCCCCCGGTCAGGCGGCGACCGCCACTATCCGCGCGATCGACTATGACGGCAAGCCGATGGCCAGCGTGCAGGGCGAGGCGGGGTTCTACCGGTGCGAATGGGAGGAGGACGCGGAGAAGCTGCAGCTGGAGGCAAGTCCGACCTGGCGCACGGGGCCGGACGGCACCGGGGAGTTGACGGTGACGCCCAAGGGGGAGGGCGACTACCGGCTGCGCGTGAGGGCACGGGACGCAGGAGGGCACCGGATCACAGGCAACGCCTCGCTGTGGGTGATGCGGGGCGAGCACGCCTCGTTCGACTACCCGTATGAGGACTTCGAGGTGCGCGCCGACAAGGATGTGTACCGGGAGGGTGAGACCGCGCAGGTCGTGGTGCGTTCACGGTACTGCGACAAGCCGCGCACGGCGCTGCTGACCGTCGAGAGCGACGTCATCCACGAGGCGCGGCTCGTGCGCCTGGAGAGCCAGGCGAGCATCCTGAAGGTGCCGGTGAAGCCCGAGTACATGCCTGCGGTGCACGTGGGCCTGTGCTTCGTGAAGGGCAAGCACCTCTTCAGCGGTGAGGCGATTCTGAACGTCTCGCGCGAGCGGAAGGCGCTCGTGGTGAACATCGCCTCCGACAAGCCCGAGTACCAGCCGGGCGAGGCGGCGGTGTACCGTGTGAAGACCACGGGCACGGACGGCAAGCCCGTGCCCGCGGAGGTCTCGCTCGGCCTGGTCGATGAGGCCGTCTATCGGGTTCAGGCCGACCGCACGGAGGACATCGTCCAGTTCTTCTACCCGAAGCGCTCGCACCTCGTGGAGACGGTCTTCTCGTTCCCCGAGGTGTACCTCGATGGCGGCAACAAGGGCGGCGGGCAGATCCCGACCCGGAAGCTCTTCCCCGACACGGCGTTCTGGAAGGCCGACCTGGTGACGGATGCGCAAGGGCAGGCGGAGGTCAAGCTCACGATGCCCGACACGCTGACGACGTGGCGCGCGACGTGCCGGGCGGCGACGCTGGACACGCACGTCGGGCAGGCCACGTACAAGGCGATCGTGAGCAAGCCGTTCTCGGTCCGGCTGGAGGCGCCGCGGTTCTTCGTTCAGGGGGACCGGGCGCAGATCGGCGGCATCGTGCACAACCTCACCTCGGCGCCGGTCACGGCGAAGGTCGGGCTGGAGGGGAGCGGCCTGGTGGTGGTCGGTAAGCGGGAGCAGGAGCGACGAGTCGCGGCGGGCGGGACGGAGCATGTCGAGTGGTCCGCCATGGCTGATAGCCTGGGCGACTGCCGGACGCGCGTCTGGGCGGACGGGGGCACGGTGTCGGACGCGATGGAGCTGACGCTGCCGATTCAGCCGAAGGGCCGCGAGCGCTCCGAGACCTGGGCGCCGACCGTCACCGCGAATGCGATCTACTCGGCCGCGATCCGGCAAGACTGCATCCCCGGCACGCAGAAGCTGACGGTGAGGCTGGCGCCGTCGCTGGCGGCCACGATGCTCGGGGCCTTGGAATACCTGGCGCGCTACCCGTACGGCTGTGTCGAGCAGACGATGTCGTGCTTCCTGCCGGATGTCGTCATCATGCGGATGCTGAAGCAGCTCCGAATCGAGAGCCCGGCGCTGGAGGCCGAGCTGCCGAAGATGGTGCAGGCGGGACTGCTGAAGCTCTATGACATGGAGAACTCGGACGTGGGCGGATGGGGCTGGTGGCAGCACGACCAGCCGGACCCGTGGATGACCGCGTACGTGGTCTTCGGTCTCACGCAGGCGAAGGCGGCCGGCTTCGCGGTGAACGAGGAGGTCCTCGACCGAGGTGCCCGGGCCCTTGCCGCCGTCAAGCTGGCGCGGCCGGACGACCGGGCCTACATGGGGTACGTTCTGGCGCTGGCGGGCTCGCGGCGGAAGGCCGCGGTCATCGCCGACGGGTTCACGCGGCGCGGGGGTGAGTACGAGCGCGCCGCCCTGAGCGACTGGGGGAGAGCGATGCTCGCCCAGCTGTTCGCCCAACTCGGGCGCGGCGACGAGGGGCGGGCGCTGCTCGGCCCGGTGTGGGATCACTTCAAGGCCAGCAAGAGCTTCCGCTCGAACGGCCAGCAGTGGCGCTCCGACATGGAGACTGCAGCCGCGCTGATCTCGGCTGCCTCGCGTCTGAGTCCCGGCGATCCGCGCCTGCCCGACCTCGTCCGGTGGCTGATGGAGAAGCGGCAGGGCAACCGCTGGTCCTCGACGCGCGACACCGCCTTCGTGCTCTACGCACTGGCGGAGTATCTGCCGGCGTCGTCGGAGATGACGCCCGACATGGACGTCGTCGTCACGGTGAACAAGCGGCAGGTTGCGCGGAAGCACTTCGGCAAGCAGGACGTGTTCCGCCCGGAGATCACGCTGACGGTCGGGCCGGATGTGCTGGGCAAGCAGGCGGCGGACGTTGAGGTCCGCAAGACCGGCGCGGGCCGGCTGTACTGCACGGTGACGCTCGACCAGGCCATCGGCGGGAGCCTGAATGTCCCGGTGCGGACCACGCCGGGCCTGCTGATCGAGCGCGCGTACCGCAAGGGAACGCCTACGAGACACGAGCGCCCGGAAC
>VGFC01000474.1 GCA_016869045.1 Armatimonadota bacterium | reverse complement strand
GAGCAGGCCGACGGCCCCGAGCTAAACGGCCGCGAAGGCTGTGTACCGCCGCAGGTCCGCCGCGCGGTTCTCACACCACTGCAGGAGCGTGTCGGCCCCCAACGCACCAAGTACGCAGAGCGTGGTGCAGCTGATGAGGATGGCGCGCCCGAGGCCGGACAAGGCCTTGGCTCCGGGCACGAGGTAGTAGAACAGCGCATAGGCCGGCGTGCCGAACGCAAACGCGATGCCCAGCAGTAGAATCGCCAACCAGAACCACGCCTGTGCCCGGGGCCTCGCCAGGAACGCCGCCGCGCCAAGCAACCACGGCAGCACGCCGACATACCACGCGGTTTCGATGTACTCGCGATGGACCGCCCCCAGGTCGGCGCCCCAGTGGTTGTAGTCCACGGGATTGCCGAAGACGTCCGGCATGAGGCCGGTCAGGAGCAGCGGCCACGGCGTCGCGAGCTGCAGCATCGCCGCGTACGGCGTCCCGCCCGCACGGCTCGACATCGGGGCAAGCTCGATGACCGGAAGCAGCTGAATGGCCGCGACCGTCATCCCAACAAGCAGCACGAGGGCGCCGCCCACTGCCAGCGAGACCGCTGCGCGGCGCTCGCGCGCCACGAACACCTGCACCGCGCGGAAGGCTGCGTACGCTCCGAAGACGATCAGCACGAGCAGCGAGATGTGCAGGTTCCCGGCCAGAAACTGCAGGCCCACGAACAGCGCGCCAAGGGCGAGCCACGGCCACTGTCGCCGCTGCACCGTCAGTTCGAAGGTAGCGAGCATCCCGGGCAGCCACGCGGGCACCGAGCGGAAGCTCGGGAAGCAGAGCCAGCCGACGAAAAAGCCGTTGAACATGAACGCGATGGCGCCGATGAGCGCCGCCGGGCGACGTAGACGCAGCACGCGGAGGAACCAGTACATCAGCGCGCCCGACGTGAAGAAGTGCAGCAGCGTCGCCCAGCCCAGCGCGTGCTCGGTCGGCATGATTGCGTGGAGCCACGTCTCCGGGTAGAAGACGGCCGACTGGTTGTTCGCGACGAACGGGTTGCCGCACAGCTCGTAGGGGTTCCAGAGCGGAATCGTGCCGCGCCGCAGGCTCTCGCCCGCGTACTTGCGCCACGGGTAGAACTGCTGGATGCCGTCGAGGATGGGGTTGTAGGCGCGCTCGAACTCCGGGAACTCCCGCGCGTGGTGCTTCCACGGCTCCATCAGCAGCAACAGGTCCGCCGGCGCCATGGCGCGCCCGCCAACCGTGACCCGCCAGAGCGCACCCAGCGACAGCGCCGCCAGGATCAGCAGCGGCCCCAGCTCACGCTTCACGATCTCTCGCCGGCTCATACAGCCCTCGTCGGTCGTTCCCCCGGATTCGCCACAGCGCCCTCAGCGATTCGACCGCAGCCGAGAGCGGCGCAACCGTCGAACCCCGGACATCCCGCCACCGCACCGGCACCTCCACCACCCGCCGGCCCGACCTCGCGGCCAACACGAGTAGCTCCGCATCGAAGGCCCAGCCCGGTTCGCTCAGGCGCCCGAACAGCTCGTCCGCCGCCTCGGCGCGGAAGCCCTTGGCCCCGCACGTGAAGTCACTGACCGGCAGGCGCAGGATCAGCCGCGCCAACCACCGGAACGCCGAGCCCATCAGCCGCCGGGGCAGGCGCTGCTTCACCTCTACGGCGGACGCGCGGACATACCGCGTCCCGATGGCGATCTCGGCGCCGTCTTCCAACGCCTCCAGCAGCTTGTCGATCTCCTCGACGGGTGTCGCCAGGTCCACATCGAGGAACACGCGGGGCTGCCCACGCGCGGCGAGCATTCCCTGCTTGACGGCGTAGCCCTTGCCCCGGTTCGGCGTATGTGAGAGGACGCGAACCTGGGGGTGCGAGGCCGCGAACTCCCGGGCCCTCTCCGCGGTCGCGTCTCGACTGCCGTCATCGACCACGATGACCTCGCCGTCGATCTCCCGCGCCCCCAAGTATGCAACGACCGCCGCGAGAGCCGACTGCATGCCCTCTGCCTCATTGTAGGCGGGGAGGATGACCGAGAGCCCGAGTGGCGGCGAGTTCATGTGGGATGCGGTCCCCTAACCACGACGACCCGTTACCTGTCCGCGCAGGGAACCCATGACCTCCGTCGATGGGGCGACTCGGAACAGCGACACCCCATCCTGCGAGTAGACCTTCTGCAGGAAGGGCAGGCCTGACAGCGCGCGGTCGGCCATGCCCTCAGCGGGGGCGGAGGTGCGCGCGGCGTACAGCGTGTTCTCGACCGGCCCGCAGAAGACATACGTGACGTTGAACGCCAGCAGCGTGGCCGCCTTTTCCACGTCCGTGCTCGTGGGGCTGAAGAAGCGCAAGGTGGCGGGCATTGCATAGGACTCGAACGGATGCCGCTGCCAGCCTCCGCCCGCGACGGGCAGCACGTACACGCTCTCCCCCCAGTGCCCGGCGACCACGCGGCACGGCGTCAGCGCCGGGATGTGATTGCCCATCATGGAGGAGGAGAGAACCACGTCGCGGTCAGTGCCCTTGGCGGCCAACTCCCGCATCGCCGCGTACTCGCCCGGCTGCAGGTAGACCGGCGGCATCATGACGTGCCCGAGGTCGGCGTTGTTGGTGCGGACATGGTGCAGGCAGTCCGAGTAGAACATCACGTTGGACGGCATCGCGATCAGGACGACGAACGCCGTCAGCGCAAACAGCCGCACATGCCTGGCCTGAGCGCTGAGCTGCCCTCGCGCCAGCCGGTCACCCAGTGCAATGGCAAGCGTGACCGCCGCCAGCAGGCAGATCGGGAAGTGCAGCCCCTCGGCCATCTTCCGTTGCCACGGCACCGGCAGGTAGATCACAACGCTCGCGATGACCGCCCACGGAATGAGGTAGGCCAGGCGCCGCCGCTCCATCGACTTCGCGAATGCCAGCCAGCCGACGGCAACCAGCGCCAGCAGCCACGGCACGCCGTGGCCCAGGACGTAGTCGATGTACGGTTGGGAGAGCGTCGGCGTGTCGGCTCTCGCGCGGTAGACCGGGTCGGTCTGCATGACATGCCACTGCCAGAGCCCGGAGGGTAGTGTCATCACCAGCATGATTCCGTACATGAGGGCGGCGCGGAGCAGCGGCAGTCGCTTCGTCGCGACCACAATCACGAGCCACACGAGGATCGTCAGATGCACGACCGGCAGGTCGTACGTATGCACGTTGCCCAGGAGCATCAGGCAGAGCCCGCCGGCCAATGCCCACCTCAGTCGCCCCGTATCCGCACAACGCAGCGCGCAGAGCAGCGACAGGCACATCAGCGCCATCGAGAACGCGAACAGCGGGTTCACGAGAATGGAGACGAAGGTGATGGCCTCAGGCTGATACAACCAGCGGGGGCTGTAGTCGATGGGCTGATACGGTATGACGCCCGGCCCAAGCATCTCCACGAGCCAGCCGAAGCCGGACGATAGACTGACCAAGAGGAGCGCCGTCCAACGAAAGGCGGGCGAGGGGCTCAGCGCGGAGGCCAGCATGAAGAGGGCAACTAGGCACAGGCAGCCGGAGAGCACCCGCGCCGCACTGAAGACCTGGGGCGGCCTCAGGTGCAGCCAACGCGCCGTTCGCCCGAGCGCCAGGAAGTACACGTTGAGCCAGCGGCCGGGACTCTCCTCGGCGCTGTACTGGTTGTGGAACGTCCAACTGCCCTCGGAGGCCTGGCGGATCCACTGCAGGTACGCGTTGCCGTCGTCCACCGCCGACACGAGGCCGCTGAAGTAGCGCCCGTTCGCCTCCAGTTGGCCCACGATGTAGGGCCCGGAGGTGATCAGCACGATCAGCAACGACCAGAGGATCGCGAGGCTCAGCTCGCGACGAGAGACGGTCGGCATGGTACTCCTGCGGCAGTGGTTGACTCAGTCGCGCGGCCTGGTTTCCTCAACGTCTGCGCGTCCCCGGTTGCGCCCGCGAGCGCTCACGAACCACCCCGCAGCCGCGCCCAGTGCGACTAGCGAGGAGAACGCGCCCACCGCGAAGGAGGCGGGGCGGTACACTACCTCGACTCGGGTCACTTCGAATGGCACTGTGACCCTCCGGAAGTCGAGGGGCGCGCGCTCAATGGGCGTCTCGACTCCGTCGTTGTAGACGTGCCAGCCCGGGTACAGGACGTCGGTCACGCCGACGGAGTTGCTTCGCCGGCCCACAGCGTCGATGCTCAGGCGGCAGGGGTCGCCGGTGGGGCGGGTCCCGAGCGGCTGTGATCCGCTACTCGTGTGGAAGCTAACGCGCGGTACGGCGTGGCGCCCCTCGTAGAGCACGACACCCTCACCCTCCCATCGACGCTCGAACTCGTCGCCAGGCGGCCCGATGCCGGTGGGTACGACAAGCCACTTGACCCCGTCCGCGTACCACCTCAGGCTCTCCAGATCATCGATCAGCACCATGTTCCCGTTCGTGATCGGTGTGTAACCGTCCGGCGCGAGGGACGAAGCGTATGTCGCATAGGTCGCGGGGTAGAGCGAGTCGTAGCCCTGGACATCGTTGTAGCCGTAGGCGGTTGCGGCGTTCGGCGGGAGCAGCGCATCGGGGAGCTTGTGGATCGTCCACGCCTCGCGCCGCGTGACGGCGAGGACGCGGTCGCCATTGCGGCACAGTTCGACGAGGCGCTGGGTCAGCTCCGTCGCGGGGTATACTCGCGCCCTCGGGGACAACGGGAGGAACCCCCGCCCCCATGTGCCGACCTCGACGGCGATCAGGACAGCGGCCATCAGCGGGGCCAGCGGTGCGATGCCGGCCGCCAGCGAGGAAGACCGCGCGCGGCCCAGCGCCGACACCATCCACTCGGCGCCCATGGCCGCCAGCACCGCGACTGCGAATGTGTACACGCACAGGAGCCGACCGAAGCCGCCCGCCTGGCCAAGACCCGGGAAGTGGAAGTAGAGCACTCGCGCCACGAACGTGCCCATCGCGCCCAGGAGCGCAAACACCGCGAGGCCGCCGAACCAGAAGGCCTTCCG
Organism: Armatimonadota bacterium; assembly: GCA_016869045.1. GTDB lineage: Bacteria > Armatimonadota > Zipacnadia > Zipacnadales > VGFC01 > VGFC01. The sequence goes on along the minus strand of VGFC01000474.1, from coordinate 107 downwards.
CGAGCGCAGCCCCGCCAGCGCGCAGATCGCGAGCACGAGCGTCAGCCGCCCGACATAGCCGCAGGTCTCGCTGTACGCCAGGCCCGAGCGCACCCAGTCGTCGGGCT
>VGFC01000473.1 GCA_016869045.1 Armatimonadota bacterium | reverse complement strand
AACCGCCGTACACGTACGGCTCCAAGGTCTCGCCGCTGATGCAGCTGCTGGCGGCGGGCCACCACGGCGTGACGCTGACCGATGAGGAGCGGCTGCGGATCAGCAACTGGATCGACGCGAACGGCGTCTACTACGACCGCTACGAGAACGAGCACTACCCCAACCGCCAGATCTTCGGCGACCGTGTCCGCAAGCCGATGGCGGAGGCGTACGGCCGGCGCTGCGCGGGGTGTCACGGCCAGAGCGACGGCGCGCAGGACACGTGGTGGCTGAGCCTCAACCGCCGCAATGCCACGCTCAGCCGCGCCCTCCTGGCGCCGCTCTCCCGGAGCGCCGGCGGCTGGGGGCGCTGCGAGGGCACCGTCTTCGCGACCACCGAGGACGCGGACTACAAGGTCTTCCTCGCCGCCCTCACCGATCTACAGACCGAACTCGCTCAGTACCCTCGCGAGGACCTGCTCTCCATCCGTGATACGCCCGCCGAGACGCAGGTCGTGACGCTGCCCGACCCGCCCACGACGAGTGCCCGCCCGAGCGACCTCCAGGAGGGCTGGATCTGGCTGAGTCACCTGAGGTGGCAGTCCGCCTCGGCGGGCTGGTCGCCCAACGGTGACAAGCTCCCGCGCCTCGACCGCAGCATCGAGGGCGCGCTGCTCGTCGCCGGCAAGCAGCACTACCGCAAGGGAATCGGCACCCACGCGCCGTCGGAGATCGTCTACGATCTGAACAGGGCCTACACGCGCTTCGCCGCCGAGGTCTGCGCGGCCGAGGAGGGCGGCACGGTGGTCTTCCAGGTCTACGGGGATGACCGACTGGTCTTTGAGAGCGGCGTGATGCAGGGGCTGCGCGGCTCGGCGCAGATCGACGTGTCCGTCGAGGGCATCAAGCAACTTCGGCTCGTCGTCACCGACGCGGGCGACAACTACTTCGCCGACTGCGCGAACTGGGCCGGCGCACGGCTCAAGCGAGATTAGGGACAGGCACCAATTTCCGACGGACGTCATGTCGGAAATTGGTGCCTGTCCCTAATTTCGACTAGAACCGTACAGTCTTAGTGGCCTCGCAGGTCTCCCCGGGCGGGCAGTCAACGAACTCGAGGGCCAGTGGCTCCGCTTCCCCGTCGGGCCGCGCCAGTTGGCCGGCCACGCGCAAAGCCTTGAGCGGCTGATCGCTGAGGTTCTTCACACTTACCTTCAGCACGATCCCCTCCCCTGCCTCATCGACCTGCGCCTGAGCCGTAAGCACGCAGTCCTGGCCCAGCTGCTGCTCGTACTTCACCAGCCGTCCCGGGATGACTTCGCGCCACTCGACCGGCTTCGCGTCGCCGAGGAGCGACCGCCCGTCGGCGGTGACCGCCTGCGGCAGCAAGAGCGCGTACGGTCTCAGCGGCTGACCGGGATGGGTGATCGCGGCCGAGCCGGGCACGGCGCCCGGAGTAACCCAAGGCTTCGTGGGGGCCCCGCCGCCGGCCAGGAGCTGGCCGAGCACCGCTCGCATCTCCTCGGGACGGAAGCCGCCCGGCCCGGGCGCGCCCTTGTAGGCGATCCGACCGTCGGCGCCAACCACGTAGAGGCGATCCGGCCAGCTCGCATAGGCGGCCTCGACCGCGTTGTCCATCCCGTCGGTCACCATCGGCAGCGACAGGTGGAGGCCTAGCTGACACGACTTCGCGACGGTGGTGCGCTCGCCGGTGGTTCGCGGCGAGGTCACGATCACGTTGTCCTGCAGGTTGGCGCTGACCTGCCAGCCGTCCTGCGGATGGGCCTCGCGGATGTAGACCAACAGGAACGCCACGCGGCCGCGGTACTGGCGGTACAGCTGCTCGATGACGCCAGACTGGCGCCGGAACGGCGGTCACGTGTAGCTGCCGAAGACCAGCGCCACCGGGCACTCCCCCCGGTAGCTCGCAAGCTGCACTTCAGCCAAGCCATCGAGCGCCTTCAGCGTGAAGTCCGGCGCCTCGTCTCCTGCTTGCAGCGCGCCCTCGCGGATGACCTGAGCCCCGCCCTGGGCTGCCGCACATGCGAGCAGCGTCGCCGTCGCCAACGCAATCCCGGTCGCGTGAATGCCGCCCAAGTGGTTCACCTCACAGGGGATGATCCCATCATCACCAACGCCTCACTGCCGGCCGAGGTTCAGGAGGCCCCACCTCGTCCCAGCTCGCGCCAGTAGTCCTCTGGATGGTCCATGTCGGAGGTCGCCGCCGACGAACCAGCGGGCACCTCCAGCACGTCCACCGCATGGTCGCGCAGCAGCCCGCGCAGGCCAACCCGATCATACTCCGTCAGCACCTGTTCGCGATAGCCGATCGACAGCAGCAGCGGGTGCCCACGCTTCCCATCATGGCCGGGCACAACCAGCCCCTTGCCGGAGGCGAAGTGCGCGTCGATCAGCGCGTCCACGAGTTCGGACGACAGGCCTGGCTGGTCTCCGAGCACGACGACGACCGCGCGGCAATCGTGCGGCACTGCTCGTAGGCCGCACCGAACCGAGGTCAGCATCTCCGCGTCCGGCTCGGGGTTGCGAACCAGATGAACCGGCCGGTCGCCCAGCGCCTCCGCAATCGCGGCCTCGTCGCCACCGACGACAACGTAGGTCTCAGCGACTTCGCTGGCGAGCACCTGATCCACGATGTGCCCGATCACGGTGGACGCACCGAAGGGCAGGAGTAGCTTCTGCGTGCCCATGCGCCGCGAATGGCCGGCCGCTAGCACGATGGCGCAGATCATGGCTCTCGCCCGCGCCGGACGGCGATCATCTCCGCGAGGATGCTCGTGGCGATCTCCGGCACCGTCTCGGCGCCGATGTCAAGGCCGATAGGGGCGTGCACAGCGTCCAGCTGCTCCGCCGTGGCCGAGCCCAAGGCTAGCAGAGCCTCACGGATCAGCCCCACCTTCCGCCGACTCCCGATCATGCCCACGTATGCCGCGGGCTTCGAGAGACAGGCCTGCAAGGCCTCGGCGTCGTAGCGGTGTCCTCGCGTGACGATGGCGAGGTACGTCTCCGCGTCCGTCTCCATCGAGGCTAGCGTCGGAGCGATGTCGGCACACCTCGTCCGCGCCTCGGCCGGGAACAGCGCGGGGTCGCTGAACTCGGGCCGGTCGTCGATGACCGTCACCTCGAAGCCCACCAGCACCGCCTGCGCAGCAAGCGCCTGACCGATGTGTCCGCCGCCTGCGATGAGCAGCTGGGGCATTGGCGCAATCTGCTCGACCAGTACCCACTGACCGGGCGCCTGCGTCTCGGGGCTCACCGCCGCCTCGGGATGCCACGTCACCCGCGTGACCACCGGCGGCCCTTCGCGCACACAGGTCACAAGAGAACCGCGCCGACGTTCTCCCTGCGCCTGCGCCGCCGCGCGGTAGGCCTCTGCGTCCTTGCTGGCCGTCGGGTCAACGAGCACCCGCACCGTGCCGCCGCAGACCGGTTCCAGACCCGCAACCTCATCGCCCGTGAGGTCGATGGCAAGCACCGCCGGCTCACCCGACCGACAGGCCTCCACCGCAGCACGCTGCGCCTCGGCTTCGAGCACGCCTCCTCCCACGGTGCCGTGGATTCGGCCGTCGGCCCCCACCAGGGCCCTCACACCCGCCTCACGCGGCGTGGAACCCTCGGCCGACAGCACGAGGACGACGCAGAACGGTTGCCCCGAATCGATGAAGCGCGTCGTCTGGGCGAGGATGGTCATGGTCGTTGGGAGGGGCCGCATCCCGCCGAGGCGGGATCCGGCCCGCCGTTGTCTACGCGGCCGGCACGCCCTTGGGCACGAGAGGCAGCGCCCGGAGTCGCACGCCGGTCGCGTTGAAGATGGCGTTGCCGATGGCGGGCGCCACGCCGGCGAAGGGCGTCTCCCCGCCGCCTGCCGAGGGCAGGTCCCGGCGGTCAACCATCACGGCCTCGATCCGCGGCAGGTCGCTGAAGCGAGGGAGACGATAGGCCGAGTAGCTCGCGTTCAGCAGGCGCTGCTCGTCGAACTCGAGGGCCTCGAAGAGCGCCGGCCCGAGCGCCATGGTCCCGGCGCCGATGATCTGGTTCTCAAGCTGCAGCGGGTTGATGATCGCGCCGCACTCGAAGGCGGTCAGAATGCGCACGACGCGCACTTGGCGTGTGGCCGCGTCCACGGCAATCTCCGCACAGGTCGCCGTGTACCCGCCCTTGTCGATGCCGCAGCCCAGTCCGAAGCCGCGCCCGCCGGTGGCCAGCGTCTGGCCCCAGCCGAAGCGCGCCGTCGCGGTCTGCAGGACCGTGCGCAGCCGGTCGTCGGTCAGGTTGAGCAGGCGGAAGGCCAGCGGATCGAGGCCCAGCTCGTGCGCCATCTCATCCATGTGCGTCTCGCGGGCCCAGATGTTGGCCGGCGCCGCCAAACCCCGGTACGCGCCCTGTGCGAGCGGGCTATCGCACGGATGCTGCTGCACCAGTTGGTTGGGCACCGCATACGGCGTGCCCAGCGCGGCTGGGCCGGAGTTGTAGTTGTGGTACTCCCAGGCGACCAGCTTCCCGTTCCGCAGGGCGCCGCTCGTGATGTCGATCACGCCCGCCGGCCGGAAGTGGGGCCACGTCATCTCCTCCTCGCGCGTCCAGGCCACGCGAACCGGTCGGCCCACGACCTTCGCCAGGCGCGCCGCCTCGCTTGCCGCCTGGCCCGGCGTCTTGCCTCCGTAGCCGTTCCCCGTGTCGGGCGCGATCACGCGGACCTGCGTCTCGGGGAGGCCAAACTGGCGGCTCAGCGCCGACCGCACCCCGAACGGTGACTGCGTCGCGGTCCACGCCGTGAGATTGCCGTTCCCCCACTCGGCGATGGCAGATCGGGGCTCGATTGCGGCGTGCGCCAGGTAGGAGACCGTGTAGGAGCGCTCGAGCTTCACCTCAGCCGCCGCCAGGCCATCCGCCATCGACCCAGCCGCGTTGCCGCCCCGATCCGTTTGCTGGGCGGTGCTCTTCAGATGCTCGTAGAGCTCACCGGGCTTGACGAGTGGTTGCGCCTCCCACTCGGCCCGGATGGCCTCCAGAGCCTTGGCCGCCGCAACCTCGGTCGGCGCAACCACGCCCACGAAGTCGCCGTCGTGGACCACCGTCACGCCCGGCATGGCCTCGGCTGCCGCCGTGTCG
>VGFC01000472.1 GCA_016869045.1 Armatimonadota bacterium | reverse complement strand
CACCGAACGCTTCCGATGAACATCCATTGCGATGTGGGTCATGGAACGGTCCGCCTTTCGTGGGGGATTCGGTGCGTCATTGCTCTGAGTCTTCCCCAACGGCGGACCGTTTCATGTTAACCCCTACATGACGGCGATCCGCGGTTCCCTGTAGTGTAGGGGCGCGATTCATCGCGCCCGAGTGTAGCGGCGCCATTCATGGCGCCCGCCCACCATTCCCATATACCTCCCTCGGCTTGCCTGCAACTTCCCCGCCGGCCACATACGCCCTGCTTCAGAAGGCCCAGTCAAGGGCGGCGATCCAGCGGCTGTCGTGCCCGTAGTCCTCACAGCCCCAGCAGGGGTAATCGGCGCAAGAGTACTGAACGTGGAGCGCGAGGTTATCCTGCACGTTGTACCGGCCGCCGATGGTGAAGCGTTCAGTGTTCTTGCCCCCATCGTCCACCCAGTCGTAGCGAGTGAAGGCGCTGGTGCGAGTGCCGGGGAGGTAGTCCGCCTCCAGGTAGCCGCCGCGAAACTCGTTGATCTGCCAGTAGGAGAGGCCGCCGTCGCGAGCCCAGATCCCCTGCCCACTGAGATGCCAATCGGAGACGTTGAATGCCAGGTCCACGCCGAAACGCTGGAGGGTGGCAGTCGAGACCCACCAGGGCCTCCGGGGCTCGACGTGGCCGAGGTAGGCGGTGAAGCCCAGCCGTTGCCCGGACGTCTGGCCCTCGCCCTCGCCGAAGACCGTGGCCAGATGGCAGTAGCACTCGAAGGGCATGCGATCACCGTTGTACGATCGGCCATCGAGCCAGCCCAACGCGTAGCTGAACCCCAGGTCCGAGCGGCCGGTGACCTCGACGCCGTCGCGCGTATCGGAGGCCGACGGCCCGGCGGGGAAGGCGTAGTCGTAGATCTCGTAGGGCGCCCAACTCAGACTACGCCGGCCGCTCGCAGTGATGTAGGCCGGCTCGAAGCGCCCGAAGCGTACGTCGAGCCCCGTCGAGTCCACGTCGGTGAATAGAACGTTGGCCACTTCGAACTTGTCCGGCTCGTTCCAGTACCAGGCGTCGTCGCCGATCCCGGGCGTCCAGGCGGCGAAGTAGCTGACGTTCCGCCCCAGCCAGCCGGCCGACAGGATGTCCACACGCTGGAGGCCCAACTGCGTCCCAGGCTCCCAGTCCGAGGGGCCCCTGAGGCCGACATTCGCTCGAACCGAGACCGGCACTTGGCCCTCGAAGGCGGTCTTCTCGTTCTCCTCCGGCCAGGGCAGCCGGTAGCCGTCCACGCGGAAGCGCTCGCCGAAGTCGTTAAGCCGCGGGAACGGATCGTGGCATGAGACGCAGCGGAAGTCGTACTGGCGGGCGAAGACGGGGATCGCGAGGGCGGGACGCGCGCTCGCGAGGACAACGGCATGAGCGACGGCGAGCGAGACGAGCGGTACGCGAGGTTGCATGGGTCGTTCCCCCTCTGTTCCGGGGACTCGGGTAGACAGCCGGCTCGGCTACCACCCGAGGAACCCCGGCAGCTCCAGTCTGTCCCTCAACGCTTGCGGCCACACGTGCAGGTCAAACTCGGCCGTCCACGGCTGCCCCTCAACGAGGTCCTTCACGCCGGGGCCGCAGAGCCACGCGACGAAGACGCCGGTGGAGCCCTGGCCGCTCTCGTGCATGAAGACATTCGTCGGGGCCGGGTCGCCCTGGAAGCCCGACCAGGCGAGGATCGTCGCGTCCGGGAGGAGGACACCCATCCAGGGGTCGGTGGGGGAGAGGGGCTCGATGGAGGACTGGTACGTGCGCGTGCTCGTCGAACCCGCGGGTTGGAAGATCACGCCCTCGGCGGACTTCGCGAACCACTCGCTGTACTGCGGCACGCCGATGAGGTAGCTGAAGAAGCCGTTCGGCTCCTTGACGGTGAAGCCCGGCGTCGCGCTGTAGCGGATGTGAATCGTCGGGGAGGCCTCGAAGACATACGAGAACGTGTACTCGATCCGCCGCTGCGGATCGCGCAGGTCACCGTCGCCGCGAAGCACGCCGCGGCTCGTGATCGTGACGCGCTCGCCCTCGCGCTGCAGCTCGACCGCGGCGTTCGTTTCCTTGTCGCTGCTGACCATGTACGGCTCCGGATACAGCCCGTGGTCGCTGTACAGCCGGTCACTGCCGAGCACCTCCGTGCCATCGGGAAGCGCAACACTCGCCAGCGTGCCCGACGCGCGCTGAACCGTGGCGCGGTAGTACGCATTCGAGACGACGATCTGCGTCGGCGATTCCTCGACCGTCGGGGGTTGAGCGAGAGCGGGCCACGCACAGACGAGGAGGGCCAGGATCAGGAGACCGTGGGCGCGATGAAGATTGTGTTGACAAAGGCATGGTCGGGATTGGCATCCCGACCTACGAGTCACGTGGGGCGCGCATGAGGGGCGTCCTTCCTGAACGGGGCCCTTTCTCAACACAATCTGAACCGCGCCCCTACATGGCTGCTTCCCCTCGCCTCCCGCAGTGTAGGGGCGCGATTCATCGCGCCCGATCATGTAGGGGCGCCATTCATGGCGCCCGCTGGTCTGCGTCCTCATCGTGTTCCCTCCTGCGGCTCCGGCAGGCCGAGCGTCCTTAGCACCTCGCCGAGGGCCCCGCGATGCGGCGTGATGCGGTAGCGAACGGTGAACCAACGCGGCACGAGGTCTTCGGGCTGGCCGTCGAGGAAGGCGATGAACAACACCGAGTCCGCCCTCCCCTGCAGGTAGAAGAGGTTCTGCACGTCCTGCAGGCCGGCGAAGTCCGAGAACTCGACACACGTCGGCCCTGGCGTCTCGACGAACAGGCGTGGGAGATCCGCGTCGGTGAGCGGGTCGGCGATCGACTGCCACACGCGGTCGCCGGGCCCCGGCGGCTTGCCCGAGGCGAGCAGACGCGGCGTCTCACCTGCGACAACCGCCCACGGCCCGGCGCCGGTCAGCGACAGGGTCTGCGCCAGGAAGGCCTTCACCTGCGCCTTCGTAACCTGCGGCCTTGCAGAGCACTCGACCGAGACGAAGGGCTCGTCGGTGAACTCGTAGGACACGCGGTACTGCGTGCGCGGCTCGGGGATCGGCCGGCCCGACCAGTTCGCATCGCGGAAAACGCCCTCGAAGGTCAGGCGCAGCGGGTCGGGCAGCCACTCGATGGTCGGCTCACACTCGACATCGAGCCGCGAGAGCGCCGTCGTGCGGTGCTTCACCCCGCTCGGATCGGTCCAGTCGCCGTAGATGCCGTAGTCGGAGTAGACGTTCGTCCCCGCGACCGTGCCTCCGCCGCCCCGCAGCGAGAGTTCCTCCAGCGACCCGCCCTTCGACCGCGCGATGGCCGCCCTGAGGGTCGGCGTCTCGACGATGTACCGACTGCCCTCCGCCGTGAGCTGTGGCACGTGCGGCTCCGCCCGTGGTGCCGTCTCCTGCATCGGCGAGGCCGCCGATACCGTAAGCCCATACGAGACCTCATACGTCTGCCCCTTCACCAGCGTCAGTGGCTTCGTTCCGTCCGCCCAGCTGAGGAGCGCGTGCAGGCCGGTCGCGTCACCCAGCCTCTCCTTCAGCAGAACCGCATTCGGCACACCCGTCGCCCACCCGCGAGCAGCCACCCGCAGCGTCGTGCCGTCCGGCCACTCGGCGCCGATGAAGCCGTGCTGGGGATCGAGCGGCAACGACTCCGACGAGAAGAGCCGGTCGCTGTGCGGGCGGACGTACATCGAGTGATACGGCTGGTCATCGAGGCGACGCGGGATGAGATCGTCGTACAGGAGCCCCTCGAACGTGTTCGCCGACCAGCGCGTCGCGCCGGGGAAGGCGAGAGTCGTCGCAAGGGAGCCGAGCACGCCCTCGATGTTCACGCGGGGGGTGAGTGTCAGTCTGCAAGAGATGCTCGGTGTTGCGAAGCAGTAGTACGTTAGCTGGTAGTCGAGCGCGGGCTCCGTCTGGCCGCCAAGAGTGCGGTTCACAACTCCGCGCACGATGACCTCGGCCCCCTCGCCGCCCGACTTGATCCCCACGCTCCGGAACGTGTCGGGGCCCAGCACGAGGTCGCCTCCGAGCCACAGCCGCCTCCCCGCCGTGCCGAAGCGCATCGGCCCCAGCAGCGTCTGCCCGTTCACGGTGAACGACTCGATCAGGCCGCCGGTCTCGGGCCCGATCCGCATCTCATACACGCCGTTGGAGACGGTAACGCGGTCGCCGTCACGCGTCACTTCCGGGTAGCGGGCAGGCAGGGATGCCTGTCCTCCTGCGCGTGTTGGGGGCGCAGGAGGGGCTTCGCCCGCAGGCCGGATCAGGATCACCGCCGGGGAGTAGGGGAGAAGGTCGAGTTTCGGCTTCAGGTCCCCCGCGACCGGCCTCTCGCCGAAGGCATCCCACAGCGAGAACCGCTGCTTCGGGTCGAGGCCCGGGCATCCCGAGAGGTCCACCGTGCAGGTTGCGGGTTGCCCGCTGAAGTTGATCGCGACGAGGGCAGTGCGCCCTTCGTAGGTGCGCAGGATCGTCAGCACGGAAGCGTCGCTTGCGGGAATCGCGGTGTACGAGGCATCCCCGAGCGTCAGCTCATCATGCTCGCGGCGGACTGCGTACAGGCGCTTGAGGTAGGGCCCGTAACCGATCTCCTGGTCATGGTACAGGAAGGGCGTCGCATCCGAGAAGGCCGCGAGCGCCAGCAGCGCCTTCTGCGTGCCCACGCCGAACTTCAGCAGCGCGCGAACCGTGTCGTGGTTCTCCAGGCACATGATCTGCCTCGATCCGCGCGGGAAGCTGTAGCGTTGCTGCTCGAGCCACTCCGAGACGCGCGGCACCCACGTTGCGGCGCCCTCGTCCACCAGCGCCGGCGCGACGCTGAACAGGAAGGCCCAGTTGTACGTGAAGTTCGCGGCGCGGGAGAACGGCGGCCCGCCCGCCTCGGCGAGCAGGAAGACCTCGGGCTTCTGGGTCTCCATCTCCTGGCGCGCGGCGGTCAGCACCCCCAGGCCGCCGGCGAGCCCCGACATGCTCGGCCGGTTGTCGCCGTACGGGCGCCAGTTCGGCGGCCCGCCGCCCGCGCAGTCCACGCGGTACCCGTCCAGCCCCACGCGTTTGATCCAGTCGGTCGCGTGGTCAGCCATGAATCCCTGCCAGCCCGGGT
>VGFC01000471.1 GCA_016869045.1 Armatimonadota bacterium | reverse complement strand
GGAGCTGCGGGCCTTCGAACTCGAGGATGGCACGGTGGCGGTCCGGACCCCGGGCGGGCTGGACCTGCGGTTCAGCCCCAGCGGCGAACTGCGCCGGATCCTGATCGGCGGTCGGTCAGTGATGACAGGCGGCTGGCCGGTGGTCGCTGCGCAACCGTTCAAGCTGTTCGAGGTGGAGACGCCGAGCCCGCCCATTGTCGCGGCGACGCCGACCGAGGCGCGGCTGACCTTCGCCGGGACGCTGGTCCAGGGCGAGCAGCGGGCGACGTACTCCGAGGTCTGCACCGTTGCGCCCGACAACCGGTTCACCTTGCGCTTCGACTTCGCGGCGGCCACGGACCTCGACCTGCGCATGTGGCGGCACTACTTCTTCTTCCCGGTAGCATCCTGCGCGGGCGCCACGGCGAGCGACGGCACGCAGACCGTCACGCTGCCGGAGCAGCGAAGCACGAGTCCCCTCCTCCCAGGCTCCAAGCAGTTCTCGCTGAGCAAGGACGGCCTGACCATCGAGATCGAGACCTCGCTGCCGATGTCGCTCGTGGATCACCGTCAGTGGGGGACGGAGGACTACCTGCTGGCGGGGTACCCCGTGTCGGGGAAGGTCACCGCGGGCGCCGCGTGGACGGTGGAGATCAGCGTGAAGGTCAGCGAGTGAAGCCCGATGGCTGACCGCCCGATCAACCCCATCGTCAGGCTCACCAAGAACGAGGCCTCGCGCATCGTCTCGGCCTGGCTGGGCGAGGAGACGGTCGTCACGCGGCTGCGGAGGCTGTTCTACTGGCTGAACACGCTGCTGCTGCACGTGCGGGCGTTCAAGACCACGTACTACGCCCAGGCCGCCACCGACCTGATCCGGCGGCTCGCGGCGGCCGTGTAGACCACGCGCCCGCCTCAGGGCGAGGCGGGCGCGCGTGTACAGGTGCGACGGGGATCGGCGTATCAGCCGGCCGGCTTCAGCTCGACGGTGGCGCCGACCTCTTCGAGCTTGGCCTTGATCTCCTGGCCGCGCTCCTTGGAGACGTTCTCCTCGACGACCGCATCCGGCGCGGACTCGACGAGCGCCTTGGCCTCCTTCAGGCCCAGCCCGCTGACCAGCTCGCGGACGACCTTGATGACCTGGATGCGCTGCTCGCCGGCGGAGGTGATGACCACGTTGAACTCGGTCGGCTCCTCCTCGGCCTCAGCGGCGCCGCCGGCGGCGACGCCCGGCATCATGCCCGCCATCACCGGCATCGCGGCGGTCACGCCGAACTCCTCCTTGATCGCATCGACGAGTTCCTTCAGCTCCAGCACGGTCATGGCCTTGATGGCCTCGATGAACTCTTCCTTTGTCATCCTCGGACTCTCCTTGTGTGTGCGCCCCCGGGCGCGCCAGACGGCGCTCCGACGTGGGTGGCTTGGGTTCTAGGCCGCCTGGCCTGCTTTCTGCTCGACAACGGCGTCCAGCGTGTACGCGAAGTCGTTGATGATCCCCTGGAGCGCGAACGCCAGTCCGCTGATCGGCGACTCGAGCGCGCCGACGAGTTCGGACAGCAGCTCCGGCTTCGAGGGGATCGTCGCGAGGGACTGGGTCTGTCGCGCGTTGTAGACGTTGCCCTCCAGGTACGTCGCCCGCAGCTCGATGCCCGCGTTCTCCTTCTGGAACTCCACGAGCGCCTTGATGATGGGCGGCACGTCGGTGCGGCAGAAGACGAGAGCGTTCGGGCCGGTTAGCGTGGGGCCGAGCGCAGCGGCCGTGGTGTCGGCGAAGGCGATCTTGACGAGGCGGTTCTTGGCGACCATCATCTGCGCGCCGGCCCGCCGCAGCCTGTTGCGCAGGTCCGTGATCAGCGGCACGGACAGCCCCGTGAACGAGATGACGACAACTCCCGATGAGCCATCCAGCTCCTGGCGAACGTCCGCGACGACCGACTCCTTCTTGGGTGTAGGCACTTACTCACCTCCCTTCCGTTTTCGTCGTAGGTCGGAGCGTTGCTCCGACACCGTTCGTGTAGGTCGAAGCGCCCGCTTCGACATCCCCATGAATGCGAAAGCGGGAGCCCAAGACCGGGCTCCCGCTGAGAGTATCTCTCGTCGGTCCGTGACGGACCGCGGGTGCCGGCCTCGGCGGGTGGGTGCGCTGCACCTTTCAGCTCGCGTGGAGCCCCCGCTGTCTACGGCGGCGCGTCATTCGGTTGTACGGCCACTACTGCTTGCCGTGTTGTTCCTGGGATCGCGCGCACCCTTGCGCGCATGCCCCTGGCTGGACCCTCCGTTACGCGGCGGCACGCCGCAGGGCGTCTTGTACGTCGATCTTGACCGAGGGCCCCATCGTGGACGACACCACGATCCCAATGATGTAGCGGCCCTTGGCGGCGCTCGGCCGCGCCTGCACCACGGCGGAGATCAGCGCGTCCAGGTTGGCCAGCAGTTGGTCCTTCTCGAACGAGGCGCGCCCCACCGGAACGTGCAGCACCGCGCCGCGGTCCATCTTGAACTCCACCCGCCCTGACTTCAGCTCGCGGATGATCCCGCCGAGCTCCTCAGGCGTCGCGGCGATCGTGCCGGCCTTCTTGTTCGGCATGCGCGGCCCGAGCTTCTTCCCGAGCCGACCCACATCGCGCATGAGCGGGGCGTGAGCGACGAGGATGTCGAACTCCGACCAGCCGCCATCCAGGGCCTCGATGAGGTCCTCCGCGCCCGCGCGATCAGCGCCCGCCGCCTCCGCAGCCTCCGCCGCCTCGCCCTTCGCGAAAACGGCGACCCGCGGCGTCTTTCCGGTGCCGTGGGGCAGCGTCAGGCTGCCGCGTACGGTCTGTTCCCCCTTGGCGGGGTCCACACCCAGCCGAATCGCCACATCCACCGAGGGGTCGAACTTGACCTTCGAGGTCTGCTTGACCAGATCGACCGCATCCTCCACCGAATGCAGTTGCAGCTTGTCTACGAGCTTTGCCGCTTCCAGATATCGCTTGCTGTGACGAGCCATTCCCGGTTCGCCTCCGTCGCTTTGAGCGAGGCTCCCTCAGTCCGCCCTGCGCCGACGGATGAGGTGGTGTGCTGCCTCACCCCAACCCCTCTCCGTCCCGGAGAGGGGCTACAGGGGCTAGGCAATCTCGATGCCCATGCTACGGGCCGTTCCGGCGATGATCCTCACCGCGTGGTCCACGTCGTTCGCGTTGAGGTCCTCCATCTTGCGCTCGGCGATCTGCCGCACCTGGTCCTGCGTGACGCGGCCGACCTTCTCGCGATTCGGCACGCCCGAGCCCTTCTCCAAACCCGCGGCCTTCAGCAGGAGACTCGCCGCCGGCGGGGTCTTGGTGATGAAGGTGAACGAGCGGTCCGTGTAGATGGTGATGACCACCGGCACGATGTCGCCCATCTGGTGCTGGGTCTTCGCGTTGAACGTCTTGCAGAAATCCATGATGTTCACGCCGTGCTGGCCCAGCGCCGGCCCGATGGGGGGCGCGGGGTTCGCCTTGCCGGCGGGCACGTGCAGCTTGACGTACGTCATGATCTTCTTCGCCATCTTACTCCGACCTCGGACTTCAGACTTCAGACCGCAGACTTCAGACTCCGGGGCTCGAACCCGAAACTCGAAACCCGAAACTCGAAACCTGCCTCTTACAGCTTCTCGATCTGCGTGAACTCGAGTTCGACGGGCGTCTCGCGGCCGAAGATCGAGATGCTGACTTTGACCTTCTCGCGTTCCGGGGAGACCTCGGTGATCTTGCCCGTGAACTCGGTGAACGGACCGGCCGTCACCCGCACCCCGTCGCCGACGCTCCACAGCACTTTCGGTTTCCCGGCTTCCTCACCCACGAGCTGGGACAGCAGGTGCTGAACCTCGTCGTCGGTGAGCGGAACCGGCTTGGCCGAGGAGCCGACGAAGTTGGTGACGCCGGCGGTGCGGCGCACGAGGTGTCGCGTGTCGTCGTTGAGGGCCATGTGCACCAGCACGTAGCCGGGGAAGAGCTTCTTCTTCACGACGCGCCGCTTGCCGCGCGCCGTGCGGTTCTCTTCCTCGATCGGCACGAGGACCTTATCCAGCACGTGCAGCATATCACGCGACTCGGCCATCTTCTCGATGCTGGCCTTGACCTTGTACTCCTGGCCGGTCAGCGTGTGAACTGCGAACCACCGCTTGTCCATTGCAGACACTCTCTGCGCGGCTTCAGCGCGCCGGGCTACGGTCCGTAGACCTTGAAGGCGGAGACGAGGTAAGCGCAGATCGCGTCCAGCGATCCGACCCAGATGGCGACGATCGTCACGGCGATGATCACGACCGCGGTGAAGGACTGCGCCTCCTCGCGCGTCGGCCAGACCACCCGTTTCAGTTCGAACCAGGCCTCGGTAACGAACTGAGACAGCGACCGAAACGGCGACGCCAACTTCGTAGCCAGACCCATGGGTGCGGCCCCGTTTCCCGGCAGCGCCTCGCAAGGGGCGAGGCGAGCAGCCCTCAGTCGGCGTTCGTGATGTAGGGGCGCGATCGACCACGCCCACCATGTGGGGGCGCGATCGACCACGCCCACCATGTAGGGGCGCGATTCATCGCGCCCAATCGTGTAGGGGCGCCATTCATGGCGCCCACCCACGCCTCTCACGCACGCCGTGCAACGGACTGGCAGGGCCAGGGGGACTCGAACCCCCAGCCTGCGGTTTTGGAGACCGCCGCTCTGCCAATTGAGCTATGGCCCTGCACGCCCTGCTCTACAGTCCATACGCTACTTGGACTGAATCGTCTTGTTGCGCGACTCGGTGTGCTCGGTATGGCGTCCGCAAGGCGGGCAGAACTTCTTCCGCGTGAGACGGTCGCGGACGTTCTGCCGATTCTTGGCAGTCACGTAGTTGTTGGCCTTGCACTCCTTGCACTGAAAGACGAACTTCTCGGACGGCATCTCTGTGCCTCGTTCCTTGTACGGCGGACTCCGGACTTCAGACTGCAGACTGCAGACTGGAGACCTCACAACCCCAAAACCCGAAACCCGAGACCCGAAACTGCCGTTACCGCCGTTCCCGCCGTTACTGATGGACCTTCGTGACCACGCCGGCGCCGACGGTGCGGCCGCCCTCGCGGATCGCGAAGCGCACGCCCTCTTCCATCGCGATCGGCTGGATCAGCTCGATCGTCAGCTCCACATTGTCCCC
>VGFC01000470.1 GCA_016869045.1 Armatimonadota bacterium | reverse complement strand
CGGGCTGCTGTTCGTGTTCCTGCTTGAGCGCCTGATCGCCACCCACTACTGCGAGCACGACCACGAGGCCTGCGATCACTTTCAGGCGATCGGGTACACGTTCTACGTGGGCCTGACGCTGCACAGTTTCATCGACGGCGTCGTCCTTGCCAGCGGGTCGCTGATCCCCCAGTTGGGGCCGGTCGTCTTCCTGGCGATCATCGCCCACCACCTCCCGGTCGTCTTCTCCCTGTCCAGCATCCTGCTCGCGGGGGGCTTCCGTCAGCGGCGCGTGCTGTCGCTGATCGGTACGCTGTCGCTTTCGACGCCCGCGGGAGCCTTCCTGGCCTTCTACCTGCTGCGAGGTCTCGCGCACGAGTTCCAGAGCCTGGCGGTCGCGGTCAGTGCGGGCACCTTCCTGTATGTGGCGCTCACCGACCTGCTGCCCTCGATCACGCACGAAAGCCGGAGTTGGGGGAAGTGCGCGCTCGCCCTCGGCATTGGGCTCGCGCTCATGTACGGCGCGGGGCACCTGGCGCACGCGTACCTGGGTGGGTAGGGCCGGGGAACACCGGGGGACACCATTCAATGGTGTCCCCGGTGTCTTGCCTAGCGCTCATGTACGGCGCGGGGCGCCTGGCGCACGCGTACCTGGGTGGGTAGGGCCGGGGAACACCGGGGGACACCATTCAATGGTGTCCCCGGTGTCTTGCGTTCTTGAGCGTACGTGCCTATAATGGCGGCTCACGTGGTGGGCGTGGCCAAGCGGCAAGGCGCCAGACTGTGGATCTGGAGATCGCGGGTTCAAATCCCGTCGCCCACCCCATCGACGACACGAAGGGCGTCCCGAAGAGGGGCGCCCTGTTTGGTAACGGCAGTCCGGTGAACGGCAGTCCGGAGTCCAAAGTCCAGAGTCCGGAGTTGACGGCAACGGCGTCACCCGGCAGCGTGGTTCATCGGGACGGGCTTCTTGCGACGGGGCTTGGCGGGCTTGCGCTTGGCGGCCTGGCGGCGCTCCTTGGCCTCCTCCTTGGCGCAGCGTTCGAGGAGCCACTGGCGGGCGAGGGTCTGGTAGCCCATGCTCCGGTCGGAGGCCAGGCGGCGCATGCGGTCGCGCAGTTCGGCGGGCAGCCGGATGGTCACCGGGATGAACTCGGGGTGCGCCGGAACGAAGCGTGCGGGCTTCCATTCCGCCTGCAGGAGGTACGCCAGGCCCGCTTCGCTTTCGAGCCACTCAGCCATCTGCTCATCGGAGAGGCCTTCGGGTGGCCCGTCTACCTTCTTCCCTTTACGAAGTGCCGCCGTAGCCATGTTCGCATCTGCATTGCGTGGAAGCAACGCGCCCTTCCATCAGGATGTAGGACGAACCCGATCTCGAGGTACATACCCGAGTGCGGGTCACGCGCCAGCCCCTCGTAGCGAGGACGACCGTCCCGATCAAGGCCCACGGGTGTGAACTCGGGTGTCACATCGCCTAGCGCGGGATCAGCCCCAAGCGCTCTGAAGACCATGTCCTCATCGATTCCGCGTGCGTAGATCCTATCGCGCACACCTGGAGGGAAGAAGACGTCCTCGATTCGGAACCTCATCGTCGCTCCCCACCATCCCGCGGAACCCGCTGGCGTGCGACTGCTACCCGGCGGCTTGATCGACCTGTTGCGCTTTCGGCGCTCTCGGCTTGCGCTTCGACGGCTTGCGGTGAGCCTTGGCCTCCTCCTTGGCGCAGCGTTCGAGGAGCCACTGGCGGGCGAGGGTCTGGTAGGCCATGCTTCGGCTTTCGGCGAGGCGCCGTAGACGGTTGGGCAGGTCGGCGGGCACGCGGATCGTGATCGGGACCAGGCCAGGCTCCGCGGGGACGAAGCGAATGGCCTCCAGGGGCGGCGCCTCGGCCATGTAACGCCGGCCCTCCTTGCTTTCGAGCCACGCGGCCTCCTCCTCCCAGGAGGTGAAGCGCGGCGGCTCCGGCAGTGGGCACCGGCGTCCTCGGGTGCGGGTCTTGGCAACGGTGGTCATCGTCTTTGCCTCCAGAACTGGCGTCTCTGGGCGGGTGTCATCTCCATTGCATGGTAACACCAGGCGGTGCCGTCGGCAGTCAGTTCGAAGGCTACCGACAGGTACCGCCCGGAACTCGGCACACGGCACAGCGCCCATGTGCTCTCGCCTCCCCGGAGGCCCTCCTCCCGACGGATCGGCAGTAGCTCCTGCTCGCCGGAGTCCGCACGAGCCATGAGGGCCTCGTAGACCTCCTCCTCCGTGATCCCCCGGCTGGCGATCTTCTCCGCCACGGACAGCGGGAACGAGACGTTGCGGATTCTCATCGTCGCATCCTGCCGAACTGCGGCCTGGCGCAATGCCCGGGCATACGCCGGCTAGCCGGCGGCCTGATCGACCTGTTGCGCTTTCGGCGCTCTCGGCTTGCGCTTCGACGGCTTGCGCTGAGCCTTGGCCTCCTCCTTGGCGCAGCGTTCGAGCAGCCACTGGCGGGCGAGGGTCTGGTAGCCCATGCTCTGTTCAGACGCCAGACGGCGCATGCGATCGCGCAGTTCGGCGGGCAGGCGGATCGTCACCGGGATGAGAGTAGGGTCCATAGGTACAAAGCGGATTGGAACGAGAGGAGCATCCGCGAGGAAGCGTTCGGCTTCCTCGCTCTCCAACCACGCTGCCGCCTCCCGGTAGGAGGCGAAGTCGGGCATACGTCGCACGGTCGGGGTGGGCGCGCGGCGAGGGGCTCGGGTCTGCTCGCGTCTGCCTGCCATGGATCCCTACCTCCTCTTCGGGTAACGTCGTCGGTCGCGCGGGCGCATATCCATCGCGTGGTAGCACCAAGCAGTGCCGTCGGCCGCCAGTTCAAAGGCGACCTCCAGACACCGTCCGGACCGAGGCACTCGGCACAGAACGAGGAACTCCTGCCCACCTCGGAGGCCTCCCGCCTGCGCGAGCCAGACCGGCGGATCGTCCCCTGAGCCTGGCGCAACCAGGAGCGCGTCCAGCACGTCATCCTCGCTAGTCCCGCGTTGCTGGAGCTTCGCCAGGAGGTCCTCGTCGTCCACAAGGATCACATCACTGATCCGTGGCGTCATGCCCTCACCGAGCATAGCCTACCATGTCGCGGCGGGAATGTAAATGCTCTGTACATACAATCCCTCTACGCGAACCACACGAGATACCGCCTTGCGGCGTCCTCGTTGAGGATGCCGATGAGGCTCCAGACGGCGCCGGCGAGGATGAAGTGGCCGACCGCGAGGCCCAAGAAGGCGGGGGCGGCGGTGCGGTAGAGGCGGGCGCCGCCGAGGCGGAGGATGAGGGTCTTGCAGAGCCAGGCTACGAAGAGCGCGAACCACGTGTGATAGCCGAAGGTGGCGGCGAGGGCGAGGCCCATCGGATGCAGGGGGAAGCGCAGGAAGCGGGCGCGGAGGATGAGGAGGGCGGTCGTGATGAGGAGGCCGACGCCCCGCGCAATGACGGGCGGCCAGTCGCACGGCGTCGGCCCGGAGGTGCGGGCCTGGAGCTTCTCGTACTCGATGAGCGCCTGGCGGGTGCGCCAGCCGCCCTGGGTCGTGCCGCCGTCCAGCACATTGCAGCCGTACGTGTAGTAGGCGGTCAGGTGCGTAGCGTAGCCGATGAGCACGCCCGCGACGAGGCCGAACACGACTGCCGTGAGCAGGTGGCCCTGCCGGATGCGCGCGCGGTCCGCCATGCGGATGCCCTCGGTCTCGAAGGCGGCGATGTGCGGGAAGGTCAGGCGGTTGAGCACCGTGAGCACCGCGAAGTTCGTCTCCTCGCGGACCTGAAACGCGGACAGGGCGCGGCCGGTGGGCCAGAGCTCCTGCAGGACCTGGGAGACGTCGCGGCGGGGCAGGACGTAGCTGATCGGGACGCCGGTCTGGGCGCGGATGCGGCTGTAGACGAGCGCCATCGTGTAGGAGAGGGTGCAGTAGATGAACGACTTGGCGGGGGAGATGCTGGCAGCGATGCAGAGGCCGATGAGGAGTGCGAAGCCGAGGAGGAAGCCGAACAGCGCGAGGCGGTAAGGGAGGGCCTCTTCGTTGCCGTTCGTAGGTCGGGCTTCCAAGCCCGACACGCACTGAGATACGACGGCTTTGAGATGATGGCGGGCGCTGTACAGGATCACCACGGCCAGGCCGACGTACGCGCCGAAGCCCTGCGGCCACTCGTAGGGGAAGCCGGCCTTCTCGTAGCCGAAGAGCAGCGCGAAGAACGTCTCGAACCGCAGGACGAGGTAGAAGAACCACGTGGAGAAGAGGATGTCCACGGGCACGAGGTAGCCCAGGCCGATGATGTCCGGCCGGTGCGCGAGGTACAGCGGGCGCAGGCCGCTCCACGGGCGTTGCGTGAAGATGCTGCCGAGGTCATAGCCGACGCCGAGCGCCGCGACCTGCGGCGAGAACGCCTTCGCCACGTTCGTCGCGTTGAACAGCAGGCTGAGGCCGAAACCCACCCAGAACAACCCGTGCGTCAGCAGCGGCCGCGCGCTGTGCATGGCCGTGCCGCCCGGCGCGACCTCGAGCGTCAACTCGACGAGCGGGTAGGTCAGGCGCTCATGTTCGGCCCACGGCCTGCGAAACAGCGCCACCAGGCAGTACAGCGACAGCCCGTACGCAAGGAACACCCCAAACCAGGTGACCAGCGGAACCCTCCACGGGCCCCACGGCATCTTCCCTCCCTCGTAGAATCGACGCACGGCTTCGTCGTCGGTCGGCGCCAGCCAGTCCGGGACCTGCTCGGCGAAGTGCGCGTAGTTGTTCTCGGGCTGCGCGAAGTAGCGCAAGGCCGTGATCGCCGGGAAGAGCTGGCGCATCACGTTCGCGCAGGACATCGGCAGGGAGAGGCTGAGGATCAGGTAGATGAGGAGGGACTCACGGCGGAAGCGGTTGTGCCTCACCCCCGGCCCCTCTCCTGAAGGGAGAGGGGAGTGACGGAAACGGCTTACGACGAGGGCAACTGCTCCGAGGAGGATGAGGACCGCGAGAGCCGGCACGGAGGGAGTCCCCTCGGCGACCTGGCAGGTGTGGCTGATGAGCGAGACCTGTCGGACCCACAGGCCGCCGGCGGCGAGGAACAGCAGCGCGAGGAGGATGCTGCGCAGGGAGAGGCCGGACGCGCGAGGCGCTGGCTGGGAGGTCACCGCGTCCGCAGGGCGTTCAGGGGACATGGAGGCGTTCTTGG
>VGFC01000469.1 GCA_016869045.1 Armatimonadota bacterium | reverse complement strand
TCGCTCGGGAGTGCAAGGCAGCTCCGGTTCCGGCGTCTCCGCGACCGGCCTGGCGAAGCTGCGCCGCGATGGCTTCGCGTCGATGGATGCGCCGGAGGACGCGGAGGGCACGCTCACCACGCGAACCGTGCGCTTTGGCGGCAAGTACCTCTTCGTGAACGCGGACGCGGATGAGGGGGAGCTGCGCGTCGAGGTGCTGGACGAGTCGGGTGGAGTCATCAAGGGCTTCGGCCTTGCGGCGTGCAAGCCCATTCACGCCGACAAGACGCTCATCTCGGTGACGTGGGGAGGCCGCAACCTCTCGAAGCTCGCAGGCAAGCCCGTGCGCTTCCGTTTCCACCTGCGCGGAGGGAGCCTGTACGCCTTCTGGGTGAGCCCAGACAAGTCCGGCGCCAGCCACGGCTATGTCGCGGCCGGAGGGCCGGGGTTCTCGGGCACGACGGACACGATCGGTAGCGGCAGATAGGGCTCCTTCACACCTCATCCAGCGTTGCCGCCGCCGGGAACTCCCCCGGTGCGCCCAGCCGGGCATACATCTCCCGCGCCCATTCGTACGTGTCCGGGCACTCGCCGACGATGGCGATCTTCGCCGGCCAGAGGAGTCCGGCGATGTGTGGGAGGTCGGTGTAGCGGAGGCAGTTGAGCATCTCGATGGCGGGGCCCCGGCCGTTCGGCTCGGAGGGTCCATCCTGGGTTGCGGGCGGATCGACCAGTGTCAGGCCCGCGACGTGCCCGTCCAGCAGCGCGGCGTAGAGCGCGACCGCGCACATCTCCTCGCGCGCTACGAGGGTGATCTCGTCCGGCTTGATCTCTGCGAGCGTACGCACAGCCTGCAGGCCGCGGAGTACGTCGTAGACCCGCATGCTGGCGAGCGTCATCCCACACCACGCCGCCGCGCGGCGCAGGTGCCACTGCTGCTGCTCGTCATAGCCCGTGTCGCCCGTGCCGCGCGGCTCGAGGATGGCCTTCACCGGCCACCGGCCGAGCTGGCCGGCGAGGCCTTCGGCGGTCAGCCGCTCCTCGCGCGGCGAGCGCAGAATCAGCGCGCAGGCGCCCGCTTCGCCTTGCTCGGCGCGCACGAGCAGCCGGCCGCTCAGGCGCCAGCCCTCCTCGGGAACATACGTGAATCGGTAGCCGCGCGTGCCGTTGTCCGCGAACTCGAACTCGACCCGCGTGTCCAGGTTGCACTCCTGCTTCGGGAACGCGCCGAAGGTGTGCTCGCGCAGGGCAGACACGACCTCGCTGCGCTTCCTGGCCACGTCCTCGGGTTTGGCGATCCCCGGCGGCGCGGCGAGGGGGATGAGTTCGTCCTGGATGCGCGGCAGTCGGTTGTCGGCGGGCGGCTCGCCGACGTAGACCTGCAACGCCTCGACCGTCTCCGGGCCGTCGGGCAGGCCGTCGATGTCGCCGATCTCCGTGGGCGGGATGTCGCGCCCCTGCAAGTGCTTCGCGAACCACGAGAAGATCCCGGTTCGCGACCTCTCGTGGTAGGAGTGCGGTCCGGGCGTCTCGACCAGGGCAATGTTCTGCGGGACGCCGAGCATCTCGTAGAGCTTCGCGAGGCGCGCATGGACCTCGCGGATGGCCTCGATGGTGAAGATCCCGTCGCGATCGGCGGAGGCGATCATCAGCGGGCGCGGGGCGATCAGCCCGCCGACATCGGGCAGGTCCCACTGGCGGCTGTTGATCCACCACATGCAGTCACAGTGCCCGTCGATGGTCTTGTCGGTGATGTGCGACGCGAGCGTCGCGGTCCCGCAGCAGGGCGCACTGACCTTGATCCGCTCATCGCCCGCGGCGATCCACCAACTGGACGCCCCGCCGCCCGAGATGCCCGTGACGCCGAGCCGCGAGCCATCGACCTCGGGCCGCGCCTGCAGGAGGTCGAGCCCGCGCATCCCGCCGAGTAGCTCGATCCCCGCGGACGTATACCCCCGGCTGTACCACTGCCACCAGCCCTTGTTGTAGCAGCCGTGGTGGAAGCCGGCGACCTCGCCGAGCTGCACCGTCTCCACGATCAGGCACACGAACCCGAGCGGCGCGAAGCGGCGGGGGTGCCCCTGGTAGTGGAACTTCTGGTGCTGCGCGTGTCCGCAGACATACAGCACGCCGGGCACGGGGTCGGTGATTCCTGCGGGCACGTAGAGGTTGGCGGTCAGGTAGAAGCGGGGCAGGGCCTCGTAGTACAGCTTCTCGATTCGGTAGCCCTCGCGCTCCAGCACGCCGGTTACAGTGACCGCCGGAGGCGTGCGTTCCTCGGCAGGAGGTAGTTCGCCGAGGCCCATCATGTCCATGAACTGCCGGCGCTTCCCGGGCAGGAGCCGCGTGTGGGCTGCCGCGTCGGTAAAGTCGGAGAGCGTCGAATCGCTGAGGCGCCGGGCAACCCGGCACAGGTATGTGCGAACATCCATGCGGGTCTCACCTTCGGTTGCGGGGGTCTGCGCCGGGAGCCGGGGCGCAACCAGCCACGCGCCGCCACAGGCCCCGACGGCGCCGAGTTGCAGGAAGCGTCGGCGTCTCATTCGGTGGCTTCTTCGCGGATCCTCACGGGCGAGCCGGCCGTGCCACAATCGTTGCTGGACAGGCGTCCGCGATATCGGTTCTTGGGCGCCATGAATGGCGCCCCGACATGGGCGGGCGCGATGAATCGCGCCCCTACACGAGAACCGCTCGGACGGGAATCGCGGATTCCTGTCTAGGTCGCCTTCAGGGCCTGTCCGAGCTTGTCCACGCCCAGGACGAGGCGACCCTCGGCGCCCGTCTTCGTGACGCTGCCGTAGATGTAGTTGATGTTCACATCCGCGGCCGAGAGCTTGGCGGCAAGCCCCTGGAGCGCGCCCGGTTCGTTGCACAGGTCGACGACCAGCACCAGTTGCTGAGTCACGGTGATCTTCGCCTGAGCGAGCGCCTGCTTGGCCTTCGCCGGGCTGTCCACGACCATGCGGATCACGCCAGTGTCCACGCTGTCCACTACGGAGATCGCCTGGATGTTGACCTTCGCCTTCTTCAGTGCGGCCGCCATCTTCGCCAACTGCCCTGGCTTGTTCTCCAACACAACGGTGAGCTGAGTCCCTCGTGGCATGGTTCATCCCCCCTTGGGGAGTAGGTTGGACGCCAACACGGAATCACCTGCTGCCACAGCGCGCCAGCGGGCGGGACGCCCGCGCTCCCGGCGGAGGTCAGCGCGCCTCCCGGAGGGCGAGGATGTGGTCGATGAGGTCCGCGCGGACCGCGTCGAGGTCGGCGGTTGCCGGGTCGAGGCCCTCCAGCCAGTCGGCGGCTTCGTGGGCGGGGACACTCGCGCCGGCCCGGTCGATCTCCATGCGCAGCAGCGTAGCGTACTTCACGTCATCGGCGCCCTCGCGCAGGCCGTCGAGAGCGAGTGTGCCCACGACCCCATCGGTGATCGGGTAGGCGACGTTGTGGTCGCGGTAGCTGTCGCAGTCGAAGTCGTTCCACGGCGTGCCTGAGGAGTCCATGAAGCAGTACGTGCACGCTCCATCGTAGCCGGTCTTCCAGAGGAGAAGCCCGTAGTTGCGGCGGTACACTGCGGGGTCCTCGACGGGCGTCTGCGGGTTGCCGTAGCTCCAGACCCGGTGGCCGAGCCCGTGCCATAGGGGCGGCTGGGCGGGGTCGAGCGGGCCGCACCAGTTGCACAGGTCGAGGATGTCGCCGACCGCCTCGAACTGCCCGCGGAAGCCCGAGACGATCACCTTGCCGCCCGCCTCGTGGACCGCCTGCCACGCGGTGCGCTGCGACGCGAGTCGGTCGCCCGTCGCCTCGTCGAGGCCGTAGAAGTAGACGCCCGTGAAACCGTACTCCTTCGCCAGCGCCACCGTGCGGCGCACGCGCTCGCGGAGGGCCTCCAGCTCCGCGGGCGCAGTGGGGTTCTGAACCACCCCCGAGTCGGCGAAGTACAACGGCCGGCCGCTCATGCCGACCTCGCGGGTGATCTCCAGGTGGCGGCGGAAGAGCGGCTCGTTCTCATAGATGATGCTCGGCGACCAGATCATCGCCGGGGCCACGATGCCGTGATCCCACATGTACTGCAGCTCGGCGCGGAACTGCTGCTCGCTCTTGGTCTTGTAGCCGATGCTGCCCTTGCCCTCGGGGTCGATCTCACCCCAGTAGTAGAGGCTGTAGGTGAACCCCTCCTGCGGGTCCCAGTGGGCGCGCGGCGCCGGCAAGGTGAACGGCAGCACGCGGAGCGCCAGTGGTAGCCGACCGAGGGGCTTGCCCTGCGCCACGAAGCGGAACTCGCCACGGTACTCGCCGGGCTTCGCCTCTGCAGGCACGGTCAGCGTGACCCACACCTGCTTGTTCTGGCCCGCGGGGAGGTCGGTCGGGAGGAGCTGCGCGCTATCGCGAACGGGGAACTCCTCCAGCGACGCCTTCCAGCCCCAAGGCACGTCCTTGGGGTCGGTGACCGGGATGTACTTGGGGCCCTCGGGGTAAGAGAGCTTCAGGTAGTTCTCCTGCGCTCCGAGGTCCACGCGGACGAGGCTGTCATCGTTGAGCAGCAACTCGGGCACGAGGACCTTCCGGCGGCGGTCCTGAGCCACGCCGTGGGGCGCGCTCCCGGCTTGATACCAGCACTTCACCCACTTGATGTCCAGCGCGCTCGCCGGGATGGCGCTCGGCCCGCGCAGCGGCGCCGCCTCCACCATCAGGCCGCTGACGTCCTCCGGCGCCCAGAGCACAAGGCTGATTGGCTCAGCTTCTCCCGGGCAGGCCGTCACCTCGACGCTGTGCGTGAGTGCACCGGGGAGTTCGGCGGTGTCCGGCAGCACCATCGTCGAGGCCATCGGCCGCGTGCCATAGACCAGCAGGCCGCTCGTATCGAGGGCCTTGCGCTTCAGCGCCGCGACGGCATCCGCCAGCCGCGCGATCCGCACCGCCGGCGGACCGAGGGCCGCGGCGAACTCCGCGCTGCCCGGCTCCAGCTTGGCGCATGAGTCGAGGTCCCCAGGCAGGCCCTCCGCCTGGCTCGCGACCATCTGCTTCCACGGCGTCGCACGCGGCGACGCAGGCAGCGCGGCAGCATCTGCCACGAGCCGCTCCAGTCCGGCGCGGGCATCATCCAGCTGCTGCTTCAGCAGCGCGTCCACGGCCGGCGCGAGATCGACCACCCGCACGTCGTCCAGCAGGGAGGCGGTCTGTGCGTCGG
>VGFC01000468.1 GCA_016869045.1 Armatimonadota bacterium | reverse complement strand
ACTCGCGGACGACGAACCCCTCGACCCACGGGTGGATCGACTCCACATCCTCGTGGTTGATCCCGTAGTTGCCGATGAGCGGGTAGGTCATCGTGACGATCTGCCCGCGATAGGACGGATCGGTCAGGATCTCCTGGTAGCCGGCCATGCTGGTATTGAACACAACTTCGCCGCAGCGTTCTCCCACGCCGCCGAAAGCCGTGCCCTCGAATACCGTGCCATCTTCCAGGGCCAGCATCGCGCGTCGCTCAGGCATCGGGGTCTCCTCTGTTGAGGGGATTCGGGCACATGAGGTAGTCTCGAAACGCGGCGGGCTGTTCGGGACTGTCCCGTTTCCCGCCCGTCAAGGGCAGGAAACGAGGGGCAGCGGGTCGGTTTGCACGAAAGACACACAACCGGGAACCGGCACTCCGGCGGAGGCCGCTTCGATCCGCTGGACACCACTTGCCCGCGCCCCCTTGGTACGTACGCTGGGTCTCTATGGCGGATCGCTTGGCTTACGGTCCCGCAGCATCGTGAAGAGATTCGGCTCGTCATCCAGCCATTCTGCCTCTTCGGATGATAGCCTTCTCTTCGCCGACGCCACCGCAAGTTCGTCAAGGTCGAAGCCAATGTAGTGTCTACCGAGCCTCCTTGCTGCGACCAATGTCGATCCGCTCCCGCAAAACGGATCGAGTACCGTCTGGCCCTCCGTTGTGGCTAGCTCAATGAGTGCGCAGAGAAGACGCAGTGGCTTCTGAGCGAGGTGATGCTTGCCCTCGCTAGGGCCGAATCCCGCCCTCAGGACATTGTCTTGATCCCCTTCGTACCCGACCAGTCTCGTCTCGTTATAGGCGCCGACGCCGTGAGCTAGGACGTTGTCTGCGATTGTCGTCCCGATGGGATACGGCTTTGTGAACCAGAGGATCGGCTCATAGATCGGTCGGAGGTTGCCCACACGCCATCCAGCCCACTTCGCAGCGTTAGCATGGTCACCGCGACGCTGGAACACGGCCGACAGCCGCTGTGCCCGATGGGGGGCAAAACCCCTCAGCCACGCCAGCGAGTCCTTGAACGTGAACCCAGCATCCTCCAGCGCCACGACGCAGCGGTGGGACAGCCTGCGCCCAGCAAACACTAGCGCAGAGCCACCTGGCTTCAGCACGCGTAGCCAATGGCAAGCAAAGGACTCGCACCACTTCTGGTATTCGAGCGGTATCCTCCGGTCGGCAGCCGACCATCCGTTCAGTGGCTTGCCACGGCGTCTAAACACCGAGCCCGCTCTGGCCTGGGCCGGACTCGTCCCGAGAAAGGCCGAGTTGGTGTTCTCGTGGAGCACGTCCCAACGGTCAATGCCGATCCCATACGGGATGTCGCTCAGAATGCAGTGCACGCTGCACTCCGGCATGTCGGCCACTGCCGCTATTCCGTCTGCCCGCACAACTACGTCCAGCGCAGTTGTGCGGCTATCACTGCACCTCAAGGAGAGGCCCATGCCCTATCCCCTCCACGTACGCTATGCGCGACTCAATCCCTGTCGCGCGGATCAACTCCTTGATCGCGTCCTCGTGCGAGAGGGCGAGTAGTTCGTCCCGCGCTTTGCGCAGGTAGAAGAGCGCCTCGTCCCTCAGGACCGCTAGAGCCTCGACCGACGCCACTTTCTCCTGACGCCATAGGTCATGCTCATCCCCAAGCGCGCCGACCAAGGCGCGGTTGATCCCAGTCCAGTAATCGAGGGCACTCTTGCTGTGAGGAAGAACCGAGACCGTCGCCATGATCTCGTTCAGCCCGGCCCGTGACGCCTCTGGCCCTTTGGAGCGGCGAAGGCTCACTAGCGCTGCAAGATGCGAGTAGGTCAGTATGCAGACGTTCTCGGCGATGGCCTGTCGATATATCTGACTGCTTCGGCTCGGGAGCTGGTACACAGGGCACACGACGGTAGCGTATGTGTTCCCGCTTCGCCAGCCGTCCATCGCCTGCACCTTGAAGTCCTTTTGGTTCTTGGCAGTTCGACTAAGCCTGAAGGCCTTTGCATCGGCTACAAGCGAGTACCCAGAAGCCCTGGCCTGAACGTCTGCCGAATCTGCCCTTGCGGTAATGATGGTGCTCCGAAGCCCAATCGCGGATAGCGCTTCGCGCACTACGGCATCGGTGTACTTCGAGTACAGCTTCTCCTCGGACGAGTCGTGGCCATAGTGCTCTGGCACCGCTCCGCACAGTCGCAGGTGATCGAGAACGGCGTCTACTCCCTCATCCGAAACCTCTGCCGACAGTTCCTCGGCCATGCGTGTTGCATCGTCGCCAAAGGAGCCGCTGAGCCTTGCCAGTTCGTGAATCCAGTAGCGCCTGCGGGAGATCGCCTCAGTCCTCATGGGCCGCAGCCGCTCCGATAGCCGTTGACATGTGCACCCCCACGCAGTATACTCCATCCATGCAAAAGCGGTCAAGCAGACACAAGCAGGCACCCGAGGACCCCAACGAGGTCGCATTCCGCGTGGTACAGCAGGCGATCTCCCCCGAACCGGAGGAAAACCCTGACGACCGGAACCCTCACGCGGTCGCCCTCGGCCGCCTCGGCGGCCTCAAGGGCGGCAAGGCCCGTGCTCAGAAGCTCACCAAGAAGCGGCGGTCGGAGATAGCACGTAAGGCCGCAAGGGCGCGGTGGGCTAAGACGACCCCCATCTGATCCTTCGCTCACTATCCAGACTGACCCACCACCGCGACTTCGGCGACAGACAACGAAACTCAGAACCACAGAGTCGCGTCGTCAGTCCCCCTCCGTGGCCTGGATGTGCAGTGTGCCGCCCACGAACGTCGTCCACACCCTACCATAGACCTCGCGTCCTGCAAAGGGGCAGTTGCGGCCCTTGCTGAGGAACGCCTGTGGATCGACGGTCCACTTCGCCTGGGGGTCGAAGACCACGACGTCGGCGGGCGCCCCCACCTGCAGTGACCCGCCCGCTAGGCCGAGCGCCTGGGCCGGACGCGTTGACATCCTCGCCAGCAGCTCCGGGAGCATGAGGGCGCCGGATAGCTCGCTCAGCGAGACGGCGAGGGCGGTCTCCAGGCCGATGATGCCGAAGGGCGCCTGGTCGAGCGGCAGCGCCTTCTCCTCCGATGTGTGGGGCGCGTGGTCAGTCGCGAGCAGGTCGATCGTGCCATCGACGAGTGCCTCACGGATTGCCGAGACGTCTGCCGGCGACCTTAGCGGCGGGTTCATCTTGGCGTTCGCGCCGAACTGCGCGATGGCTGAGGAGTCCAGCGTGACGTAGTGCGGGGCGGTCTCAGCGCTGATGCGGCAGCCCGTGCCTTCGGGAGGGCGCACGAGAAGGGTGGTGGAGACGTTGGGACTGTCCCAGTTTTCGGCAGCCTCACCGCCGAAAACGGGACTGTCCCTTGTTGGCGGCGGCCTTCTCGTACACGCTCTCAGGGAACGCAGAGCCTCGACGCCGAGAGCGCTGCTGACGTGCGCCAGATGAAGCCGGGGCAGGCGAGGCGCAGTGGCCGCGGCGCGCTCATACGCGGCGGCCCAGAGGCGAATCGCGGCGGCCTCGGCGAGCGTGGCCTGGGTCGCGATACCCGGCGCGTGCTGGGCTGCCGAGGCATCGACTGACCCTCCCGCCGAGAGACCCGTGAGTTCGCAGTGCGCGATGAAGGGCAGGTCCGCCTCGGCCGCGCGGAGGAGGGCTTCGGCCATCTGGTCCGAGCGCTGGAGGGGGAAGGCGTCGTCGGTGATCGCGACACAGCCCGCCTCGCGCAAGGCGACGAAGTCGGCGAACTCCTCGTTCCGGTTGTCGAGCGTTGCGGCGCCGATGGGGTAGACTCGGCACGCGGCCGACGCGGCGCGCTCGAGAAGGTCGGCGACGCGCTCCGGCCGGTCGATCACCGGCCGCGTGTTGGGCATGGCGCAGACGGCAGTGAAGCCGCCGGCGGTTCCGGCACGGCATCCGGTCTTGAGCGTCTCCTTCGCCTCGAAGCCCGGCTCACGGAGGTGGACGTGGATGTCGATCAGCCCCGGAGCGACGACCATGCCGGCGGCGTCCAGTGCCGGGACCCCGACGGGCGCCGCGACCTCCCCGACCTGGGCGACGCAACCATCGATGATGAGCAGGTCGCCCGGCGCGTCCAGGCCGAAGGCCGGGTCGATGAGACGGCCACCTCGGATGAGCCACGTTGTGGGCGCACTCACGGGCTGCTCCGCAAAACGGCCCCCCCGCCGAGGCGGGAGGGCCGTGTGGACTGACTGAGGCGGTTCGCGGTGACCGCGATTCGGCTCCGCGCCATGCTCGTTTCCTACTGCACGGTGACATTCACCCGATCGACCCTCGGCAGTCGCTTCGCATCGGGGTCGGTGACCGTCAGCGTGATCTTGTAGAAGCCGGGCTCCTCGAACGCGTGGGTCACGCGCTGGCCGAGCGCGTCCTCCTCGATCCCCTGCACGAGGTCATCGAAGTCCCACGCGTAACGGGCCTTCGCGGTGCCGGGCTGGCTGGCTGCGGAGAAGGTGACGTCCTGCCCCTTCTTCACGACACGGTCCGGGCCGGCATCGGCCTTCAGCGGCTGGTCTTCCTGAACCAGGCGCAGCGACCCAATGTAGTACTCACCCTTGGCGTCGGCGAGGAGCGCAACTTGCTGGAGTGCCGCGCCTGTGCGATCGCGTACGGGCTTGAAGTCCCCCAGGGGAACCACTAGGCGGACCCAACCCTCATTGTCTGAGAACTCCGGGCTGAGGGCCAGGAAGTCGCTGACGGGGATCAGGCCGGAGTCGATGAGGCCCTTGTCGGTGACAAGGATGGCTCGCAGGTTAGCGATCCTGCGCGGCGGCTCCTTCACCGGTTGGACACCGCCCCCAGGGCCCATCCCGACCCCCGGGGCCCCTGGCATTCCCGGCATCCCACCTTCCCCCGGGGCGCCCGGCATTCCCGGCATTCCCGGCATCCCCGGCATCCCCGGCATCCCCGGCATTCCCATCATGCCCTCGCCCATCCCGGGCATTCCGGCCATGCCCTCGCCCATCCCGGGCATTCCGGCCATGCCCTCGCCCATCCCGGGCATTCCGGGCATCCCGCCCATTCCGGGCATTCCAGGGGCGGCCATGCCGCCGCCCATCCCCGGCATTCCGGGCATTCCGGCCATTCCAGGCATTCCGGGGGCCATGCCACCGCCCATCCCCGGCATTCCGGGCATTCCGGCCATTCCAGGCATTCCGGGGGCCATGCCGCCACCCATCCCCGGCCTTCCCGG
>VGFC01000467.1 GCA_016869045.1 Armatimonadota bacterium | reverse complement strand
GGCCATGTGGGTCCGCCGCACCTACGCCACCACCGGCGCGCGCATCGTCCTGGAGTTCTCGGTCGGCTCAGCACCGATGGGCAGCGTCATCAAGGAGTGGCCGGGCGGCGCAGCGAGCTTCCACGCCCGAGTCGAGGGGACGGCGGACATTGCCAAGGCCGAGGTCATCCGCAACGGCGTGGTGGTCGAGGCCCGGCGCGGCCGGGGGCGCTCGCTGGAGTTCCAGTGGGCCCGCGACGCCCAGCCCGGCATGGGCCAGTGCTTCTACCTCCGCGTCACCCAGGTCGATGGTCACATGGCCTGGTCCAGCCCCATCTGGCTGGGCTAGCGTAGCGAAGCAGGGACTGTCCAAGTCTCGATCCCGTTTGCGGGATCGAGACGCATGGACTGTCCCCTGTTCGCCTTAGCTCCTCCGCCCCCGCTACGCCTGCGCCTTCCCGCAGCAGTGCTTGTACTTCTTCCCGCTGCCGCACTCGCACTCGCGATTGGGAGAGCCGCCGTGTGCCCCCTTCTCGAAGTCGATGCGCGCAGCCGAGGGGCACCTGAACGAGAGCGTGGTCCTGCCCTCGAAGTTCGTCACGGCGAAGTCGCCGCACCCAATCACGTCCATCCCCACGAGCACTTCCCCGCCCGAGATCTCGCCCTCGCACACGGTGATCTCGGGGAACACGGTGCCGTTCGGTAGGCAGAGGCTGGCGAGGTACACACTGCTGTCGCGCTCCCCGCCGACGGTCTTGCAGCGCACGAGTCCGATGGGCTTCAGGCCGAGCCGAGCCGCCAGGCTCTCCGAGATCACGGTGCTCGTGGCGCCCGTGTCCCAGATCGCACTGGCGTTGGGCCGCGGCGGCATCGTCGCCCTGGGCAGGCGCTCCGGCCGGATGGGCTTCCCCACGTGTACCGGCGTGAGCAGGACTCTCGCCAGGCCGGGCATGGTGTACGTGAACGACTGGGGCTTGGGCGGAGGGGTGGGCCTCGTCATGCCGCGTCAGCTCGCAGCCGGGGCCCGGACGCGGTTGAAGACGGCAGTGTAGCACTCCGGACCGCGACCGCACTCCTGGACCAGGAAGGTGCCCAGGCGATGGTGCTTCGAGGTCTCGTGGACGGAGTCGAAGGCGCCGATGACCTCCCCGCCCTTGATCACGATCACCTTTCCCTCATAGCGGTCGGCCAACTCGTCCTGATGCTCGAGGAAGTACTCGAACTCACTACGCAGCGGCTTGTCGGACACCGGGATCACCCCCTTCGTCACGCCTCGGCCCGACGGCCCCAGGGAGTCGCGTCCTCTCACCTCTGTAGTATGGCCCTCATGGGCCGAAGTTCCTCCTCCTCTGCTCCCGTCATGCTCAGGAAGCGAAGAACACCCTCTGCGCCGTCCCTCGCAGAGTCGCCTCTCGGTCCACCTCACTGAGGAACGGCAGCCCGTCCCTCACCAGGGCCAGGCTGTCCTCGTAGGTCTCGTCGTCCACCTGGTAGGGGCAGTCTGTGGCCCACATCAGGCGCTCCGCGCCGTAGGCCTCCCACACCCGACGGATGAGCGGCACCAGGTCGTCGTAGGGCGCCTTGCCGCTGCCCAGCGCGTAGAAGGCCGACACCTTCACATGGCAGTTCGGATGCTCGGCCAGCGCGCAGAGGGCGCCCACATCCGCCGGGTCGATGGGCTTGCCCCCCGCCCCGATCCGCGCGAGGTGGTCGATCACAAAGGTCGTGCCTGGCAAGCGCCGAGCTGCGCCATCCACTCCTCCGAGCAGCGGCGGGTCGATCAGCGGACAGACTGCCATCCCCAGGTCGCCGGCGAGGCCGCACAGTGCTTCGTACTCCGGCGCATCCAGCGGCGCCACGCCCGAGCCCACCCACTGGTAGACGCGAAAGCCGCGCACGCCGCACTCGCGCAGGCTTGCCATCTCCTCGCCGAGGTCCTCGCGCGTGTGATCCACGACCGCAACGCCGCTGAACACTCCCGGGAAGCGCGCCATCGTGTCGAGCATGTACCGGTTGTCGAACCCGTAGAAGCTCATCTGGATGAGCACGATGCGGTCCACGCCGCACGGCCGGGCGTGAGCGAGCAGTTCCTCCGGGGTGAAGGTCGGCGGCCTCATCTGCTCGACCGTGTACCCGGGCGCGAGCGGGTAGGCCGCGAGGTCATCCGTCCAGACATGCACGTGCGCATCGATGTGACCCATGGTGTTGCCTCCCGTGCTACGCGGGCGCTACAGTGACCCGCGCCGTTGCGATGGTCGCTTCAATCCGCAGCCGACCTTCCTCATCCGCGGTCAGCACGTCCTCACTCGTCCGGCCTGCGGTCTCCGTGACACAGACCTTGTGCTTCGACTTGGGTGCGACCGGATAGCGGCCCGTACCGATCGTGATCCGCACGCTCTCCTGCGCCCCGCGGGAAATCGATAGCCGCCCCGGCCTGCCGGTAGGCCCCGATCCCTCGCCGGCGATGGCCAACTCGATTCCCTCGGGCACGTAGCGTTCGAGACAGGCCGTCGTCGCCTCCCCATAGGGGCGAACCTCGATCGGCGTCGCGGCGACCTCGATCGACGTGCGCTGCGGCATGTCGAGCGTCGCCAGCACCGCGCCGGTGCGCAGGCCGGTGGGTTCGACCAGTCGCGAGGTGAACTGACACACCGCACCCGCGAACAGCCGATGCTGCGCCGCGAAGAGCGCCACCTGAATGCGCTGCGCCTGGCCCGGATTGTATAGGAAGACCGAGCCGTCCTCGTTCTCGGAAATCCCCATCGCGGGCGAGATGAACTTCGCGTCCAGCAGCTCGATCCGCGCCCGGCGCTGCCAGAGGTCGGCGTGGAACGGCTCGAACAGCCGGTGTTCCGGGAGCCAACTCGACCAGAGCCGGTGGGTGGCGAAGAGGGCGGTTCCGGCGCCCGTGTCGCGCGCAACCACACCCGCAAACAGCGGCTTCCTGTCCTGGGTCGCCGACATGGACAGGCGGGCGAACGGCACGGTGCCGTCGGGGATCAGTGCGAAGCCCGCCCAGCCGTTCACGGCGTAGGAGGCGCTCCCGACCCTCCGGCCCGGCGTCCCGCTCTCGAAGTCCCCCGTCGTGCTCGCCCCCGACGGGAGCGACGGCAGCGCCGGGACCGGCTGGTGAACCGTCAGGTTGCCCGCGAGGCCCTTCATGTCGTGGAAGCCCGCGATGCCGAACAGCTGCGCAAGCCGAGGAGTGAGAACCTGCCACGAGCCGCTCTGCTCGAACCCCGCCCCGATGTCCGTTACCAGCACGCCGCCGCCCTTCACGTACTCCTCGAGGCGCAACTGCGCGTCCTCGGGGAGGTTCAAGGCCATGGGAGCGAAGATGACGCTGTAGCGGTCCAGGTCGCCGCGCGTCACATCCGCGAGGGTCACGTAGTCCATCAGGCCGTAGCGCGTGCCGTGCTTGAAGCTGTTGATGAGGTCGCTCGGCTCGCGGCTCGAGAGGCCCTTGATGTAGCCATACACGGGCACCTCAAGCGACGTGAAGCCATCCGCATACGGCTCATACAGGATGGCCGCCGTACCGCGAGGGCGGCTGCGCCAGGCCGGCTGATCGACCATCCATCCCAGCGCCTCCTTCCACTGCTTCTGCACCATCAGGTCGCCCAGAATGTCCGGGGGCGCCTCAAAGGAGAGGCCGTCCGCACCGTGAAGCGCCGCTTGCATCGCCCACTCGCTCACCGCCTGCCCGAGCGATAGCTTCTCGTCGTCGCCGGGCAG
This sequence comes from Armatimonadota bacterium, assembly GCA_016869045.1. Lineage (GTDB taxonomy): Bacteria > Armatimonadota > Zipacnadia > Zipacnadales > VGFC01 > VGFC01. Next base: position 1,513 of record VGFC01000467.1, on the reverse strand, counting down.
GAACAGCCGCAGGCAGGGGATGACCCGCCGCTTCCCGCCCCGCCGTGCGATGTCGATGGCCTGCACGTTGTGGGTCGCGCGGTCCCGTTCGAGCAATTCCGGCGGCATCGACACCACGATCACATCGTAAGCGTCCGGCACCGAGGGCAGCGACCGGTACAGCGTCACCCGGCCTGTGAACAGCAGCCCCTTGCCCCCGGTCACATCGCGAACGAGGTCCGCCCAGAACTGCATCATCTCGCGGTACTTCAGCGCCTGGAAGTCGGCCAGATCGACCGACGGCAATCCCGCCGCAAAGGGCAGCTCGTCATCCAGCTTCGGCGTGTTCTCGATCGTCAGCTCAGCCTGCGACGCGACCTTGACCCCCCACACCTCTCTCATGTGCGTGACCGACCCGTACTTGTGCAGCAAGTAGGACTGGAACTCGCTATCGGACAGCTTCAGGTCGCGTTCGAGGTAATCGCCCGTCGCCCAGCCGATGACGTTCGGCTCGTCGATGAGCGCCGGCACGACCTGCCGGACATACTCGCTCACCCCCTCCACGTACCGGCCGTTCGATAGCGACGTGCTGTACAAGTCGCTCAGCGTCAGGGGCATCCCCACGATGACCTGCAGGCCGTAGTCTCTGGCCTCCGCGACCGTCGCCTTGGCGCGCGCGATCTCCTGCGGCGTGAGCGGCGCCTTCAGCTCCAGCATCACCGTGTTCAGGCCCAGTCCCTTTGCATAGGGGAGTGACCCGAGGTTGTCCGCGCCATACGCCCACAGGAACGGCTGCACGGGCGCCTCCTGGCCGATCGCCGAAGCGGCCACCGGCAGCAGCCCGAACACCGCCAGTCCCCAAGCCGCACCCCGGCTCATCCGAGTGCCTCCCGCACCATCGCTACGATCCCCGCAATGATCCCCTCCACCGTCTCTGCGCCCAGCTCGGGCGACGCATGTTCGCGCGGGTCATCACCGAAGATGCCGCATAGCGGGTCCTCGCGCCCATCGGTGAGCTTGCCCATGTCCACCAGTTCCGGGCGCAGGTGCCACAGGATCGAAGTCTCCCACTGCGCCGCGTGGTCCCCTCGCCGGGGGTCGCTCGGGAACGCCTCGTACTCGGGCAGGGCGAAGACCTTCGCCGCGCGCGATCCGGCCATGTGCGCCTCGGCCGCGCGGCGCACCATCTGCACTTGCTCTCCGGGGTAGTGCCCGGTCACCGCCACAATAACGCGGAACCCGTGCTCCGCCAGCAGGTCGAACTGCCGCTTGAGCAGCGGCTCGATCCACGCCTCCTCGACCATGATCGACGCGAAGTACCCCTTGTGCCCGCCGCCGACGCCGCAGAACAACGCCGGCAGCACCGCCCCGCCCGTCACCTGCGCCGCCTTCAGGCAGATCTCGTGCACCTTGATCGCATCGTTCCCCACTGGCAGGTGGTACCCGTGCCACTCCAGCGACCCCAGCGGCACATACGCCACCGGCGCCGCGCGGATCACCTCCCGCAGCTCATCCGGCAGCATCTCCTCGTAGC
>VGFC01000466.1 GCA_016869045.1 Armatimonadota bacterium | reverse complement strand
AGATCGTACGAGGTTCGACGTTCGTGCCGTTGTGGACCTCGATGGCTTCCAGCTTCGCCGGGTGGTGCACGATCCCGTCGGACGGTCCGCCCCAGAAGAGGTGGTTCGGGTCGCCGAGCGGCTCAGCGCGCACGCGCTTCTGCAGCCATCCGTAGAAGCGGAAGTTCACGACGCCCACCCGCAGCCGATGCGTCTGGCCCGCCGCATCCGTGAGCCGGACCCAGATGTGCACCTGCGGCGTATCGGGCTTGGGCGTCCAGTCCCAGTTGTTACCGTAGACCCACGCGCTCACCGCGTTCCACTGCGCGGGCAGCGGGATGGGCCGAGGCGGCAACAGCTCGAAACGCCCCGAGCCTCCCGCCGAGGCATACACGAGCTTCGCCTGATAGCGCAGGTCCTCGTAACAGGGCTCCTCCTCGGATCGCAGCATCTGCACGCGGTCGCCCTCTGCGTGAGCGACGCGCCAGCCCGTCACGTCCTCGAACGTCACGGTCGCCGGGTGCTCGCGCTTGCGCCCCTTGAAGCCCCGCCAGATCGGTGTGACATGGTCCGGCTTCGCCTCGACGGCCGCGTCGGTGTAGGTCGGCTGCTGAGCCACGGCGTCGCTCACCTCCACATCATCGAGGTAGACCGTAAAGGGCTTGAGCAGCTCCGGCGGGGCCTCCTCCTGCGCCACGAACAGCAGCCGCCCGATGCGCGCCGGATCGACCTTGCCGTCGGCATCGGGCGCCCACTCCGGGTTGGTGGCCTCGCGGAGAGGCTGGCTGAGGAACTCGTGCCAGGTCGGGTCCGAGTACGTCTCGCCGGGGATGCCGAGGATCCAGTGGGAATCGCCGCCGCCTGTTCGGCCGCCCAGCTCGACCAGGATGATGCCGCCATGGGGTCTCTGGGCAAGAACGCTGCCCTTCATCCGGAAGCGGATGCGGCTGTCAGGCGACAGCCGCAGGTCACCGATGTCCGTCTGCCATGTAGCGCGCACCATCGGCGGCTGCGGGTTCAGGGAGAGCGCGACCGCCAGGCTGCGCTTCCCGGAGTAGGCTTCCGCCTGGGACACGCGCACGCTCTCCACTGGGCCGGACTCGGCCGTCCACTGCCGCTGCGTGCCCTCGAAGTCGCTGAGGAGAGTCCAGGAGGTGGGGGCGGGCTGGGCGAACGCCTGGGGAGGCAAGGCGAGTGTCGCGAGTAAGGCGAACACGGGTACACCTCCGGGACAAGTCAGGCGACGTCCCGCCGGAGCCAATTGGGTGTGACGGAAGGAAATCCCTGCCCGCGGGGGTGTTGGTAAGGGGTAGCATGGGCGGGCCGCCCATGCCACCCGAAAGGACGGAAGCGACATGACCAAGCGCGAACGGGTTCAGGCAGGGGTTACCGGCGGCGAGGCGGACCGCGTGCCGTACAGCTTCTGGTACCACTTCACGTGGATCGAGGACAAGGCGGGCGAGGAGTTCATCGCGGCGGAGATCGACTTCGCCACGAGGCATGACGTCGACTTCCTGAAGGTCATGCACGATGCGCCCTACGACATGCCTGACTCGCTGCCCGCAGTTGAGAGGCCCTCGGACTGGCGGCGGCTGGAGCCGCTCGACGTGCGGAAGGGGGAGTTCGGTCGGCATCTGGAGGCCCTGAAGCGGATCAAGGCCGGGCTGCCGGACGACCGGCCGATGGTGGACACGGTCTTCCACTGCTTCGCGTATGCGCAGCGCATTGCCGCCGACCGGCCGCTCGTGCTGCAGCACCTGCAGGAGGACCCGGAGGCGGTCGCCTACGGGCTGCAGGTGATCGGCGAGACGCTGAAGCGGTGGGCGAAGGTGACCGTTCAGGAGGAGGGCGTGCTGGACGGCATCTTCCTGGCGATCAACGGGATCAGCGGCGAGTTCACCGACCCGCCGACCTACGAGCGGCTCATGCTGCCCATCGACCGAGAGTGCCTGCAGGCGGGCCTCGACGCGGGCGGCTGGTTGAACATCGCGCACCTGCACGGCGCCGATCTGCACTTCGACCTCGGAATCACCCTCCCTCACAATGCGCTGAGCTGGAGCGACCGCGCCTTCGGTCCGAGCTTGAGCGAGGCACGCGCGAAGACCGCCTCGTGCTTCATCGGCGGCATCAACGAGGTAACGGGCGACAAGGTGACGCCGGAGGAGATCCGCGGAGAGGGCAGGGACGCCCTCGCGCAGCTTGGCGGTAAGGGCCTCATCCTCACCTGTGGCTGCGCCTTCCCCACGCCGACGCCGGAGAAGAACCTGCGGGCCGTGCGGGAGGCCGCCTTGCAGGGGCTCGCGCCTTGACGGCACAGAGCCCGTAGCGTAACATCAGCGCGAACCCCATGGAGACTCGCGAGGCGGTCCAACTCGGCGTGGTGCTCCTGTTCCCGCTCAGCCTGCTGATCGTGCTGCTGGCGGGAGTGGCGCGACAGCACGGCCGGACGCGGCGACAGACGGCCTTCGCGATCTTCGGGATCGCGGCCTGCCTGGTTGGGGTTGTCGCGACGGGACTCGCGCTGAACGCCTGGCGTGGCGGGCCGCTGTTCGACTTCGACCGCGATTCGTTCAGCTTGGGCTCGATACAGGGCCCCGACATCCTCGGCCTGCTCGTCTGCGCGACGCTGCTGGTGATCGGGCTGCGGATCTCCAAGTGGCTGGCGGGCGCGGGTCCTTCGGCGCCGCGCGATGCGGAACCGGTCGAGCAGGGCGACGAGTCCGAGTGAATGGTTGAGGCAGACCATGCGTGAGCGCAAGGACGTGCCTGCCTTGCAGGCGGAGGTGTCGGGGGAGGCGACCGTCTACGAGCGGCTCGTCGGGAAGTTCAAGAAGCCCAGGCTCTCCCGCGAGCACGCGCTGCAGGCGCGGCCGGTCCGCAATCCGGCCCTGAAGTGGGAGGCGCTGGATAACGGTGAGGTCCAGATCATCCTGCCCCGTCGGCGCGATGCGATGGGGAAGGTGCTCTCCAGCATCTTCTCTGTGCCGAAGTCCAAGCCGATCAGTCTCGATGTTGTAGGCGCGCGCGTGTGGGAGCTGTGCGACGGGGAGCACACCGTCAACGAGATCGCCCAGGCCTTGATGGACGAGCACAAGATCCATCGTCGCGAGGCGGAGGTCTCGCTGACCGAGTTCCTCAAGATGCTGGGCAAGCGGAACATGGTGGCCTTCGTCGTGCCCACGGAGCACCTCGAGGTCGACGAGAAGCCGAGGAAGCCGTCCGAAGCCCCCAGCAAGGCCGATACGCCAACGAAGCCTCGGCGTCCCGGGCGAAAGCGGAAGCGATGAGCGGCAAGGAGCGTCTCGCGCGGGCGACGAGGCGACAGCGGCCCGATCGCGTGCCGGTGATGTGCCAGATGGCGATGGGGCACATCTACCTGAAGACGGGCCGGTCCCCGCTGGAGGTCTGGCACGACCCGCAGGTCTATGCCCAGGCGCTGGCGACCATGCGGGAGCGGTATGGGTTCGACGGAATCCTGGTCTCGGTTCCCGGCGGCGACCCCGACTGGCGCACGAAGATCGCCGAGCAGACGGAGTGGAAACCAGGGACAGGCACCGATTTCACACGACGGAAATCGGAGCCAGTCCCCGGTTTCCTCGTCCGCTGGCGAGAGGCGCCGGTGAACCGGTCGCCCTACCCGCTTGGCGCTGAGACGCTCTACCCGCCGGACGACCTTCCGCGCCCGATGCACCCCGCTTCGCCGCCGTCCCTCGCGGAGCTTGACCCCGAGGCCATCGACACGCTGGAGGACGTGCCCGACTGGATGCTCGGCAACCTGCGGGCCGTGCGGGAGGTCGCCGGGGAGGAGTGGGCCGTGCATGGGGAGACGATCAGCCCGTTCGACAAGCTGCTGGAGGTCCTGGGGATGGAGGCGGGCTTGATGGCCCTCGTCGATGATCCTGCGAAGGCGCACCGGGTTCTGCAGAGGGGCGTGGAGTACGGAGCCAACTGGGCGGTGGCGCAGGTGCGGAACGGCTGTGACGCGATGAAGCTGTCGAGCCCGTTCGTGGGGAACGGCTTCCTGAGTCGGGCGATGTATCGCGAGTTCGTGCTGCCCTACGAGACGGAGCTCATTCGCCGCGTTCACGAGGCCGCACCCGATGTGCCGGTCTACACGCACACGTGCGGGGCAATCGGCGACCGACTGGAGCTGATCGCCGAGAGCGGCGCCGACGGGATCGAGTGCCTCGATCCGCCGCCGCAGGGCGACGTCGAGCTGGCGGACGCCGTCGCGCGCGTGGGCGACCGGCTATTCATCAAGGGCAACATCGACCGCGTGAACACGCTGCTCTTCGGGCGACCGGACTCGATCCGGCGAGACGTGGAGCAGATCGTGCGCACCGGGATGACTGCGCCGGGTTTCGTCCTGAGCACCGCGTGCTCGATCGCGCCCGGCGTGCCCGAAGAACACGTGAGGATCATCGCCGAGGTCGCCGAGGCCGTCGGTCAGGACGCCGCCGCCTGGCCCTCCAACCTTCTAACCTCCTAACCTGCAAACCTGCAAACCGGCCCATGCCCCCCTACCCTCCCGAATTCGCGAAGTTCCTTGGTACCGCGGGCTCGCGGTTCGTGGTGTCGAAGCAGCTTCGCGCCTCGGGCGGGCTGTGGGTGCGACTGGCCGGGCAGACGGTGTGGGTCGATCCGGGGCCGGGCGCGCTGGTGAAGGCGTATGGGAGCCGGCCGAAGCTCGATCCCGAGACCGTCGATGTGGTGCTCGTCTCCCACAAGCACATCGACCACGCGAACGATGTGAACGTGGTCATCGAAGCGATGACCCACGGCGGCCATCGCCCGCGCGGCACGCTGCTGGCGCCCGCCGATGCGCTCTACCAGGACTCGCCGATCTGCGAGTACATCCTCTCGTACATCGGGCACGCACAGGCGCTCGACGAGAGCGGGGTCTACCCGTTCGGCGACCTGACGGTCCGCGTTGCCGCCCGCCACGATCACCCCGGGGAGACGTACGGCTTCCTGCTCGAAGGCGGCGGGGCGAGGCTGGGGCTGCTGACCGACACGCGCTACTTCGAGTCGCTGGCAGAGCACTACGCGTCCGCCGAGGTCCTCGTCATCAACTGCGTGCTGGAGGAGAACCCCGAGCACCGAATCTACCATCTAGACTGGCGCGACGCGGAGAGCATCATCGCCGCGATCCGCCCGCGACAGGCCGTGCTGACTCACTTCGGGATGAGGCTGCTGCAGGCGAAGCCGTGGGAGATCGTCGAGGGGATGAGCCAGCGCCTCGGCCTGGAGGTCCTCGCGGC
>VGFC01000465.1 GCA_016869045.1 Armatimonadota bacterium | reverse complement strand
CGCGCGGAAGACGCCGCCCGGCCCGAGCGTATCGCCGATGAGCTGCTCGACCCCGTACCGCTGCGGGATGAACACATCCGCCCGCCGATCGCTCTCCGTGCCCACCGCAATCGAGCAGATCACGACATCCGCGCCCTCCAGCGCCCGCCGCCGATCCGTCGTCCCCTCCACCTGCGTCGGGTACCCGAGCCGCTTCGCCACCTCCTGCGCATACCCGACAATCGCCGCGAGCTTCTCCTCGTCGATGTCCACCATCCGAATCGTGGACTCCCGAAGCTCCGGCTGCGCGATGATGTCGTTGTACAACCGCCGGGTGAACGTGATCGAGCCAGCGCCGATCATGGTGATGGTGGGCATAATCTTGGTCTTCATGAGGCGAGTCGCACACGAAGGTCAGCCGAGCAGATCGATGAACTCCTGTGGGGTGAGCCCGGCCTGCCGAAGGATGCCCCGAAGGGTGCCCACGGGCACCTCGCGGGCGCCGTAGTCGGGCACGACGGCTACGTGGCCGGTGGCCGGGTTCGTCATGATCAGGTGACTGCCACGCTGGCGGGTCAGATGGAAGCCCGTCTGTTCGAGCGCGCGGCGTATCTCCCGGGCAGGTAGGCGCGGCAGCTTAGGCAACCGCGGCCTCCTCCCGGACCGAGACCCGGTACACAGACGCTTCGGGGGAAGCCCCCAAGCTCACGGCGACGCTATCCACGTCCGGCGGGGCGTCTTTGCCGAGGGTCGCGAGGCCTTCCAGGTAGGCGAGGATTGCCTCCTGCGCGCGTTCGAGGACCTGGGGAAGAGTGTCTCCGTATGTGGAGCAGTCCTCAAGGGCCGGGACGGTGACGACGTAGCACCCGTCCTCGGGGTCGCGGGTGACGACGACGGTGTAGGTCCTCTCCATCGGCTCGCCCTCACTTTCCGGTCCGTTCCAGGCAGAGCATAGCGCATCGGCTGAGGTCGATCAAGTCTCATTCCACCACACATCCAGATGCCTCTCCCCGTCATACGGTTCACCCTCGCCACCGACCTCGATGGCGGCACAGCAGGTCTGCCTCAGGTCGGGCGCGAAGTCTGTCACCTACCGTTCATCAATTGCCCAAGGGTGACTGCCTCAGCCTCCCTCGCTCTGGGTCGGTCCAGGCATCGCGATTGAGGCTTGGCGCTTCCATCGCTCCGGCTTGAAGGTCCAGAACTGCAGCTTCGTCAGTGGGTCGGCAAGGGGGTTCTCACGAACGCTCCGGGGCAGCACGTCAACTGCGTGGAGCGACACCAGCGCAGGCGTCCCCGTGTCGGCGATCGCGGAAACTGTCTGCGCCATTGCGAAGAGGAATTCGGCCGGGTTGAGTTTCAACGTGCCAACGCTCACCTGCGACGGAATGCGGTCCGTCATCTCCGCGCACACCTCTTCGGCGGCGCCAACGACCTCCTGTCCCCTCACTTGCGGCAGAACCATGGCCGCCGTGATAGAAGGCAGGCCGCTGATGTGCGCCTCAGTCGGTCCCAGCACGTCTTCTGTCTTGACCGATTCGGGCAATTCTCCCAACTCGGCGAAGGCTCGCAGCGACTGCGCGAAGGCCTGGAAGGCATCGGCGAGAGACAGGTAATCGCCGCCCAAGTCAACGTAGTCGGGCGGCGCGACAGGAGACGCGGCGATTGCCCCGGCGGCCTTCAGCAGACCGTCGCGCGAGACGATCTTGGTCTGATCGTCGGCGATCATCTCTAGGATATCTTCGTGCGTCACCACCCTCAGGTGCGGGTGTTTCGCTGCCCAGCGGACAAGGTTTGCGTAGGCCTCTCCTAGCTGCCGGAGTTGGACCGGCGGGCCCCTCAGGAAGTCGTGGTCGTGAATGAGCACAGCTACGGACTGCACTTCGCCGCCGAATTGCCGGGCCTCGCCTGGCGTTCGGCCCGGATCCGCCGTCCGCTGTTCGGTTTGCGTGATATAGCCTTCAATGAGACGGCTTAGGTCCAACTGCCCCGTCGCGGCTGCGCGCAGCATCTCAGGACCGATGGAAACAGTATCGGGCATCCCCTTCATGCCGATGAGCCAACCGGCCTCGGTGGCGGCGCCGGTGTTGCCTTTCAACCCCACCATGGCGCGGCAGCCAAACTGCTTTGTGACGTAGAGAATCGAAGCCTCGAAGAACCGCCCCGTCGCCTGGATACGGTTGTCAAACATCTGCTGCATCTGCTTGAGCCCGCCGGCTTTTGTCCGGTCCAACTCGCCGGTTTGGGGGTCAAGGGCGTACGATTCGTAATCCAGGATTGCCTGGACGTCGTCCTCCCACTTCTCGCCCCTCACGCGATGGATCGGCTGTGGGTTGGGCGGGCGATTGGCGCCGTGATGCGCTATCGGCATCGCAGCTTCGTTGAGTAGCTGAACGAACTCCGGGTCCAGTCGTTGCACCTGCTCCGCCGCCAGTCCGGTGAACCAGTAGCTGGCTTTCATGCCTGCCTGCTTGAACAGGTCCAGGTGCCATCGCAACATGCGGCAGTTGCGCCGCGCCTCGGCCTCGTCGGCGAAGTAGTTGACATTCATCCGGAACTGGATGGGCACGCGGCCGTCGCCTTCGGCCCCTGGCTTCGACTTGACGCCTTCCAGGATGATGGGCTCCTCGGAGACGGTCAAGTTCTTGGTGTCTACCACCGCTTCGTTGCCACTCCTGCCCTCCACCTGACGTGCGTCGCCGCCTATGATGTCTGACACATCAACGACGACCTCGCCCTTATTGCTCCAAAGAAGGTACAGGTCCCTCACTGGTCCGCTAGAGACCGTCCCGCTCTCGCACAGCTCCCAGTTCCGACCGTCCGCCTTGGCCATGCGGCAAACGTGAACGCCTCGGTCCATGAATGCCGCGATCTCTTCGTTGTAGTGGGCATACATCAGCTCCCACGCCAGTCCTTTCAGTTCGTACGGATACAACTTCCAATCTCTCACCTGCACAGGGTAGTTGAAGGACGACTGCCCCGGATGCGCCGCCTCCCACGCCAAGAACGCCTCTCGGACCTCGTCGGTGTTGGAGTACCGGGTGATGAGGCTTCCGTCCGGGAGCGTCCTGGCGACGTAGTTCGCGTTGAGCCATTCCACGAACTCCATAAGTGGACCGCGCAGCTTGCGCCGCCTACCCGCAGCATCATCGGGGAAGAGGTCGTTGGTATGCTCGTGCCACCCAAAGACCCAGACTTTCTGGGCAGCGCGCTGCGGGTCTCGCATCGCCGACAAGCGCCACTCAAGGTAGACCTGCAGAAATTTGCGTTTCATGGCGGGGACGCTAATGTCCTGCCAGATCATGCTCCGCATCCCCCGTGTGTATTCCTCGGGCACTCCCGAGGGCAACGGCGCATGCTCACCGATCGTTCCCAGAACGGGGGCCTGCGGGATGGTGAGCCAACCGCTGGTCAAGTCTTCCGCCAACGGCCATCCCAGCGCCGGGCGCCAGGGGTTGTACACGTCGTGGTCAAAGAAGAGGTTCATCGCCTCATTGCGCCCGCCTGTCTGCACGTCAAAGCCCATCTGCGCCGCCAGCCGCTGGTCAACCAGATGCCCGGTAATGGTATGGTTCGCCCTGCGAATTGCGCTGGGATCGGCGCTCCCGATTATCCGACCGATGAGTCTGTCCACCTCGGCGATGTGGTCATGGGTGACCCGCTGAGCTGCTTGCGGAGACGGCTGCGCCTCGTACCAAAGATGGTGGCCTGCCTTGTAGTTCCGATGGAAGTGGGTTCCGAAGGAGTGGATGCCTTTCGCGTAGAGCTGTTGCAGAAGCTTCAGGCCTGCCTCGTCTTCCAGATACCACTCCGCATGGTCGCCTGCGAGCTCCAGCATGAGTCGAGGCACAAACTCCTTCCCCTTCTCCTGCTCCAACTGCGCCAGGTAATCCGCGAGCCACGCCAGGTTGTCGCGCTCCGCTTGGTAGCCCTGCCAAAGCACCTGCCCGCCCGGAGCAGGAAGTGGGTCAAAGTGGATGACGAAGGTGATGTGGATGGGATTCTCACGCGGAGCAGGTGCCGGCGTCTCCTGCGCGTTCGCTACGCCCAGGGCGCCCAGTAGCAGCACAATCGTGGCACGCATCGGGATGGCTCGGGTCACACACAGGTCGGCCACCTCAGGTCACATCCCTTCGGCTTTCCACAGTACACGGTGGGGCACCGTCCGCGTCCTTAGTGCTCCGGCTCATGAGTTTGGTTACGCATGTCCTGGTAGGGGTGAACACGCGGGCCCGATCAGAACTCAAGCGCCGCTCAACCCTCATTCCACCACACGTCGATATGCCGCTCCGGGTTGTAGGGTTTGCCGACGATGTCGGGCTTGCCGTCGGCGTTGAGGTCGGCGACCTTGGCTTCGTGGGTGGGGATGCCGTGCCAGATGACGGTCTCCTCGAAGCGGCCGTCGCCGAGGTTGCGGAAGATGAAGCCGCGAGGGTTGGGGTTCCGGCCGAGACCCATCTCGGCGACGAAGAGGTCGGGCTGGCCGTCGAGATCGAAGTCGGCGATGGCGAGGCTGTGAGGGTGGAAGAGGTCGGTTTTCAGAAGCCGAGGCTCGTACAGCGGCGATGAGCAAATGGCGAGGCGGGCGGGGTTGCTCTCGCCCTCGGCGAGGACGATGTCGAGCTGGCCGTCGCCCGTGAGGTGGGCGGCGGCGACACGGGTCTGCACGAAGTCCGGCGCGAAGTGCTTCACATGCCAGTCGCCGCCGGGGCAGTTGCTCAGCTTGTAGATGCTCGGCCCGGCGAGCAGCTCGTTGCGGCCGTCGCCGTCCACATCGCAGATGACGAGGCCCTCGGTGTCTTCGATCCCCTCGGCGATGAGATGGAAGCACTCCTGCGGCCAGGGCTCGACGGTGGGATCGTCGGGGAGGTCGTAGTAGGCGAGCACGCGGCTATTCTGGGAGACGAAAACGAGTTCGGGCTCCCCGTCGCAGTCGATGTCGCCGATGGCCTGGTCGTGGTACTTCTCGAACCGGTTCTCGATGAGGCGCTTCGTCCAGAGGTCACGCGGGTCGGGCGGGCACTCGAACCAGTACAGCTCCTTGTGGCCCCACTGCTGCCCGGCGATGATGTCGGGCCGGCCATCGCGGTTCACGTCAAAGACCACGCCGCCCGCCTCGAGGTCCGGCGCAGTCGCCATGAAGTGCCGCTGCCAGCCGGGGTTCTCGTACCACATGAGGTTGTAGTCGCCGCGCTTCGACCCGATGATGACGTCTGGCAGGCCGTTGCCCGTCAGGTCTGCCAGCAACACGATGTCGTGCTCGGAGCCCGGTG
>VGFC01000464.1 GCA_016869045.1 Armatimonadota bacterium | reverse complement strand
TACGAGCGCGCCGCCCTGAGCGACTGGGGGAGAGCGATGCTCGCCCAGCTGTTCGCCCAACTCGGGCGCGGCGACGAGGGGCGGGCGCTGCTCGGCCCGGTGTGGGATCACTTCAAGGCCAGCAAGGCCTTCGACTCGAACGGCGGGCAGTGGCGCTCCGACATGGAGACTGCAGCCGCGCTGATCTCGGCTGCCTCGCGTCTGAGTCCCGGCGATCCGCGCCTGCCCGACCTCGTCCGGTGGCTGATGGAGAAGCGGCAGGGCAACCGCTGGTCCTCGACGCGCGACACCGCCTTCGTGCTGTACGCGCTGGCGGAGTATCTGCCGACGTCGTCTGAGATGACGCCCGACATGAACGTCGTCGTCACGGTGAACAAGCAGCAGGTCGCCAAGAAGCACTTCGGCCGGCAGGACGTGTTCCGCCCGGAGACCACGCTGAGCGCAGGAGCGGATGTGCTGGGTACGCAGAGGGCCGATGTGGAGATCCGCAAGACCGGCGCGGGCCGACTGTACTGCACGGTGACGCTCGACCAGGCCGTCGGCGCCAGGCTGAATGTCCCGGTGCGGACCACGCCGGGCCTGCTGATCGAGCGCGCGTACCGCAAGGGAACGCCTACGAGACACGAGCGCCCGGAACGAGAGGATCGCCTGCCGCAGCGCGAGCGGTACACGTTCGAAAGCGGCGAGGTGATCGAGGCGATCCTCACCGTGCGCTGCGACCGGGAGTTCGACAACATGATGGTCGAGGACCTCATTCCCGCGGGCTGTGAGATCATGGACCGGGGCGTCATTCAGCCGTGGGAGTGGACCTACGAGTGGGCCGACCAGGTCATCCGCGACGACCGCATGGCCTTCGCCCTCACCCACCTCAGCCCGGGCGCGCACCGGCTCGCCTACCGCATGGTGGCGCAGATCCCGGGCTCCTATACCGCCCTGCCGCCGCGGGTCTTCGACATGTATAACCCGCAGGTGCGCGGCGAGGGCATCGCGCAGAGCGTGGAGATCGGGAGGTAGGCAAGCTACCGCACAAGGTAGATGTGCGTTGCAGAGGGCAGGAAGTCGTCGGTGAGCGCGCCGTCCTTCAGGGGGAGGGCGCGCTCCTCTTCGAAGAGGAGGTCGGCGGTCGATCCGGTGAGCGTCATCGTGGCGCGAAGCGGCTGAGGACCAAGGTTCACTGCGATGAGGTAGCGGCGGCCGGCGTGCTCCTTGAGGGCGGCCTGGAAGGAGGTTGGGGGCTGGTCGGAGGCCACGGGCGCGTAGGGGGCGTCGGCGAGGATGAGTGGAGAGAGGGTGGACAGCTCACCGTTGAGGGCGCGCGTGTAGGACCAGAGCAGCGGGTTGCGCGCCAGGCACTCGGCGGGCTCGCCATCATAGTACGAGTAGTAGCCGAACCACTTGTAGCCGTGGATGATGTGCAGGTACGCGCTGGAGCGCAGCTCGTCGGGCGTCGGGAGGCGGAGGTTCGGGCTGCCGGTCTGGTAGGTCTGCAGGACGGTTCCGACCGGGCGCCGGCCGCGCAGGTGCTCGTCGGAGACGGCCAGCCAGTCGAGGTAGCCCGCCAGGCCCTGGCTGGGGATCGGGTAGCGATCGAAGGACCAGAGGTCCTGGCTCTCCAGGTAGTCCAGCCCCTTGTCCACCTGACACAGGTTCACCCAGACGATGTGGTTCGGGTCCAGCTCGCGGATCAGCCTCGCCGCCTCGAGCACGCGCTCGGGGGAGACGCTGACCTCGGGCTCGTCGATCAGGTCCCACGCCCAGGTTGCCGGGTGGTCCTTGTAGCGCAGCACCGCCTCGCGGATGCGGTCCAGGTCGAAGTGGTCGCCCGGCAGGAAGTAGCGGTTGTTGAAGAGCGCCACGGTGCCGTAGAGCTGGTTCTGCGCGCAGGCATCGAGGTGCTGCCCGATGCTGGGCAGCGGATCGGGGTCGCCGCCGGAGCACTGCAGCAGGCTGAACCCGTGGTCGCGCACGTCGGCATTGGCCGCGGCATGATAGAGCAACCGACCGAGGAAGGGCTTCCCGTTCAGCAGGATCGTGTCGCCACGACGCTCCGTGCGCTGCACAGGCTCCCAAGGGTCGAGCGCGTAGGGCTCATGGATGATGAACGTGCGCGTATCGCGGGCCATCTCGACGCCCTGACGCAGGAAGCGTGAGCGGACCTCGTAGCGGCCCCGCGCGAGGCCGGTCAACGGGAAGGGTTGCTCGATACCAGGCAGGGCGCCGGCAAGTGTGTAGGACTGCAGAAGGGCGCCCGAGCCGAAGCGCACGAGGGTGAGCTCGGCGGAGGTCTGCTGCGCGATGGTCTCGGACGCCGAGAAGGTCGCATGCCAGACCGCGCGTTCGGCGGTGGTCGGGTAGGCGTACTCGTCGAGCGAGACCGCAAGCGGCTGAGGGATGGTCACGGGGTAGCTGGCGGAGGCAGTGGCGCCATCGGGCTTGGCGACCGACAGTGTGAGGTCAACACGCCCGGCCTGGAGAGCCTCGCAGGCGAACTCGGCGGAGGCCTCCTCGTTCGGCGGCAGGCGGAGCGGGGCCTGCATCTGTAGGCCATCGGCGAGGCGGCTGCGGAGGGTGAGGTCGGTAGCCTCGCGCGCCTTCAGCGCCACCCGTAGCGGGTTCGCGCCGATGACAAAGGGATCGGCCTCGAGGCGGAGGACCTCGACCCCGAGGTCGGGGATGGGCTGGGTCGGCGGGTTCGGCGGGATCGTGCGCTCGCCGAGGCGGAGGAAGGGGAAGGGCGTCGCGAAGGAGGCGAAGTCGCGGTCATCGTCCTCCGGGCGCAAGCCGGCCTGCGTGGTGAGCAGCACGACGTCGATGTAAGGGGCCTGGATGATGCCGGGCGCCGCGGCGAGACGCAGCGTGTGCGTGCCCGGACCGCGCACGACGCCGATCTCGTTCGACCACTTCAGCGCGGTGCCGGGCTTCGCGTACTTCGTGCGGCCGACCAGTTGGCCGTCCCACGACACATCGACCTCGCAGCCGCTCGCCCAGGCGAGGCCGCGCAGGAAGACGTGGTACTCCGCATCGGCCAGCCCCTCGACCGTGTAATCCAGCCAGCCGCCCTCGGCCAGCACCATCACCGCGCCCTGCGACGGGTGAGCCATCCAGGACGTGAAGCCCTCCTCGCGGAGGCCGGAGCCCTCGGTGCGGGTGTGCTTCTCGCCCTCGACATAACGGTACTCATAGGCGTGGGCGAAGGAGGTGATCAGGACGACGAACGCGAGGATCGAGGTTTTCACAGGACGTGCTCCGTTCGCGAGATGATGGCTTCCTGCATCTGCGGCGACAGGCGGGTCCAGTAGGCGCTGAAGCCGCCGACGCGCACGACGAGCGACTCGTAGCGCTCCGGGTGCTCCTGCGCATCGCGCAAGAGGCGATTGTCCACTACGTTGATCTGCAGCTGCTGCCCGCCGAGGTCGAAGTAGGTGCGGACGAGGGAGTGGAGGGACCCCACGGAACCCTCGGTGTCCTGGGGCGAGGTGAACCTCACCGTCAGGGCGACGACTCCGTGGAGGCGAGAGTGGTTGAGCCTCCCGGCTGACGCGAGCAGCGCGGTCGGCCCGTGAGTGTCGCGGCCCTGGCTGGCGCCGCAGGAGTCGGCGAGCGGCTCGTAGGCGCAACGGCCGTCGGCGCTCGCGAGGGTCTGATGGCCCCAGTCGAGGTGCCCCGTCCAGCCGACGATGTCGAGGTTGTAGCGGCCCTCGCCGATCTCGGTCGGGCGGCTCTGCAACTCCCGGAGGACGGTCTCGTGCACCGAAGCGACGAAGGCGTCGTGCGCCGGATCGTCATTGCCGAACTTCGGGAACTCGCGCAGGCAGCGTTGGCGCAGGGGCTCGTGGCCTTCCCAGTTGGCGTCGAGGATCGCCACGAGTTCGGGTAGCGTGAACTCGCCGCGCTCGTAGACCAGCTCGCGGATGACCGCCAGGCAGTCGGCGAGGTTCGTGAGGCCCAGCACGTCGGCCAGCCCCTCGTTGTAGCGATACCCGCCCGCGCGCATGTCCAGGCCGCGCTCGACCGCGTCGTAGCTGAGCAGGGAGCGCAGCCCGCTCGGGAAGTGCTCGGCGAGCACGCGCAGGCTGGCCCCGGCCATCGCTGTGCACGTGTCGCACACCGCGCGCATCTGCGTCTGCCAGGCCGACATGAGGGAACGGAAGGTCAGGAGGTCGGAAGGTTCGGAGGTCTGCGGGCCGAGCTGTTCGTTGACGACGGGATCGAAGCCGTTGTGCAGGGCGAGTTCGAGCCACTTGAGTCCGTTGAGGAGGATGTCCTCATAGCCCCCGTAGGAGCGGCCGGGCACGATCACCTGCGCGCAGCCGGTCAGTGCGTAGTCCCGCGCGTCCTCAAGCGACACGCCGCGCGCCTGAAGGCTCTCGATGATGGGCGCATCGTTGACGAGAGCAGGCATCCCGCCGCCGCGGGCGATCATGCGCAGGGCCTGGCGGAGGACGTCGTCGGGCAGGCCCTCGTGCACGCGCAGTGCGAGGTTCGGCGCCTGGGTCTGCAGGCGCTCGGTGGCTTCGAGGGCCAGGCGGGTGAAGGTGTTGCAGGCATCGTGGCCCTCGGCATCCACGCCGCCGATCACGGCGCTCCACGAGCGGTACTCATCGAAGCGTACCCACAGCGAGGCGATCAGCTCGCGGGCTTCCTCCTCGGTGAGGAGGCCGGCGGCCAGATCGCGCTCAAGGTAGGGCCCGAGGTCCTGGTCGATTCGCGCGCACGAGTCGGCGCCGTTCAGGTAGAAGACCAGCCAGAAGGTCTGCACGGCCTCGCGGAACGTCGCGGGAGGATGCTCAGGGCAGCGGTCATCACGGGCGAGGCCGCCCGTGCCACGTGCGGCGGCGCGGACTGCCTGGGCGAACTCGCAGACGCCCTCGACGATCTCGAGGAGGCCATCGTAGAAGGCATCGCGACCTGGGTTGGCTTCGCGGGCGCGCGCAATGCGCTCCCTCATGCCGACCGCGCCGAGGTCCAGGAACAAGCGGTACTGCTGACACGCGTGGCCGGGCCACGGGCCGAGGCCGCTGCCCGGGATGCGACCGGACAGCCCCCGCCGCTGCCACTCCTTGTAGACCAGTCCCGCGAAGTCGTTGCCCTCCCACTCGGCGCGGATCTCCTCCAAGAGCGCGAGTTGGTAGGGCATCGTCGAGGGCTCGTCCATCAGCCTCTGCCAGAGCCCGGCATCGAACCGCAGCGCCCCGTACTCGGACCAGAAGACCGTGGACTGGATTCCGAAGCGGCCGAGGACCAGCTCATCGGGCTTGATGATGGGCCGGCTCTCGCGCCACTGCGCGCGGATCGCCCGGGCCAGGCGCA
>VGFC01000463.1 GCA_016869045.1 Armatimonadota bacterium | reverse complement strand
GGCCGCCATGCAGAAGAAGGGTGTGTAGAGGTCCTCGGGGACGTTGCCGATGAGTTCGGTCTTCTTCGGCGGGCCTTCCTTCGGCTCGGTCTCGCCCTTCGCGACCTCGTGGACGCACGGCCCGTAAATGAAGGCCGCATCGACCTTCCGCTGCCCGACCATGACCTTCAGCTCGGCGGGCTGTTTGGTGGTGACGATCTTGTGGGCCTGTTCCAGCTTCTCCCAGAGCCCGGCCTTCTTGAGCGCCTCGACCGCGTACGCTCCGTTGGAGTTCTCCGTCGGCTCGGCGAGGCCGATCGCCTTGACCTTCGGGTTGCCGAGGTCCGGGAATGTACTGATCTTCGCCGGGTTGCCCTTGGGCACGATCAGGGAAATGTAGTTCTGCGCGTAGGACACCTCGGTGCCCTGGATCAGCTTGCCCTTCTCGAGCAGCTCCTTCGCGACGGTGTCGCCCATGTCGAGGAAGACATCGGCGCCCTCCTCCTTATCGGCGAGGATCCGCGTGCGCAGGACGTTGATGTTCTCCACGCGCTGGCCGATCTTCACGCCCGGGTGCTTGTCGATGAAGATCCGCTTGGCTTCCATGAAGGGGCCAAGCTGCCCGCAGGGCACGAGCACGGTGATCTCCCCACCCAGGGCGGCGGGGGCCGGCTTTCGGCATCCGCTCAGGGTGGCGGCGCCCAAGAGCAAGGCAATGGCCAGTGCCCGACGCAATCGTAGGAGTGCTTGCATGGCGACTCTCCCGCAATGTGGTGCGGCGAAGGGGATTATACGGGTTATCCCGGTAACGTACAACGATCACAGGGGGCTGAGCGCCTCACGGGGGCCGACGGCCGGGGAAAACCGGGGGAAGGCCATCGGGAGAATCTGTGGAGGGCCGCGCCCCTGGGAGAAGGTGTCGGGCGGCAGCGGGGCGAAATCCGGTGTTACCATAGGTGAGATGCGTAACATGGGGAGGTGAGGGATGGAGAAGGTCACGCGCTTCAGCGTGTCGATGGAGCCAAGGCTCCTGCGGGCGTTCGACCGGCGGCTGGGGAAGGTGGGGTACGACAGCCGGTCGCGGGCCATCGCGGATATCGTGCGGTCCTACCTGGTGGACGAGCAGTGGCAGGACGCGGGAGCGCAGGTCGTGGGCACGGTCACCATCGTCTACGACCACCACGACCGCGACATCGAGCAGCGGCTCACGGAGTTCCAGCATACCCACCACGACGCGATCGCGTGCACGACGCACGTGCACCTGGATCACCACGACTGCCTGGAGGTGATCGTGGTGCGCGGGAAGGCGGCCAAGGTGCGCGCGCTCGCCGACCAGATCATCACCGCGCCGGGCGTGAAGCACGGGAGGCTCGTGTGCACGGCCGCGAGCGGGCAGCTGCACGACTGACGGAGGCGTTTGCGGTGCACATCCCCGACGGACTGATCAACGACCCGCGAGTGTGGCTGGCGGCCGACGTGGTCGCGGCCGGAACCGTCGCGTACGCGGTGCGCCGGGAGAGCCGCGCGTTGAAGCCGGAGGAGGTGCCGCTGATGGGCGTGATGGCGGCCTTCGTCTTCGCGGGGCAGATGCTCAACGTGCCGGTGGCGGCCGGCGTCTCGGGGCACCTCCTGGGCGCGCTTCTGGCGGCGGCGTTGCTGGGTCCGTGGCGGGCGACGATCGTGATGACCGTTGTCATCACCGTCCAGTGCCTGCTGCACGCGGACGGCGGTTTTGCCGCGCTCGGGCTGAACGTCATCAACATGGGCCTGGCCGGAACGCTGGTGGGATGGCTGATCTACCGCGGCGTGCGGGCGGTGATCGCAGGCCGGGCGGGCGTGCTGCTGGGTGGCGCGATCGGAGCCTGGGCGTCGGTGGTGCTCGGGGCGCTGCTGGTCGGCGTCGAGATCGGCCTGACGGGCCAGACAGACTTCGTGACGCCGGCGAAGGCCCTGGTCATCGTGCATGTGCCGATCGGGCTGTTGGAGGCGGGGATCACCGTCGGCGCGCTGGCGGTGGTGCTGCGGGCGAGGCCGGACCTGCTGGGCTGCGCGCCGCGCGGCGCCGTGGAGGCCGTCTCGACTGCGGAGGCCGCGCCATGAGGATTCCCTGGTGGGCCTGGGCCATCGCCGGCGTGGTGCTGGTCGGAGGGCTGCTTTCTCCCTTCGCGTCGTCGCTGCCCGATGGCCTGGAGAGTGTCATCCACCGCCAACAGATCCCGGTGGCCGAGACCCAGCAGCCCTCTCCGCTACCCGACTACCAGGCGCCCGGTGTGCGGAACGAGCGGGCGAGCGTATTCATCGCGACAGCCGTGGGCGTCATCGCGGTCGCGCTGCTAACGCTGGCGATCGGGCGGCTGCTGAGCCGCTCCCGGCGACGCGGCGATCCGGAGACCCATGAGCCCGTGCGACCATCCTGAGCAGGCGACCCGGCGGGCCTTGGCGCGGCGCGTCGATCCGCGCGTCGCGGTCGTGTGCGTGCTCGCCTTCGTGACCGTGCAGGCCGCCACGCCCATCGAGGAGTGGCCTCGGTTCGTGGCCTACGCCGGTCTGCTCCTGATCGCCGTCATCGCGTCCCGTGTGTCGCTCGTGTGGCTCCTGAAGCGCCTGGCGCTGGCCTTGCCCTTCGTCATCGCAGTCGCCATGTCCACCCTTCTCGTGCGGCCGTCGGCAGACAGTGCCGTCCGCTTGCCGGGCACGGACCTGATGGTCTCGGGTCCGCTGCTCATCCTGCTGGCGTCGGTGGCGGCGAAGGCGACGCTCAGCATCGTCGCGCTCAGCCTGCCGGTCGCCCTGTGGGACTTTCCGGTCCTCGTGCGCGCGTTGCAGGCCCTGCGCATCCCACGGCTCTTCGTGATGCTCATCGCCTTCATGTGGCGCTATGTCTACGTGCTTGGCGATGAGGCGCGGCGGATGGTCCAGGCCCGTGACGCCCGGAGCCCTCGTGGGCGGCTGGTGCGGCGGGTTCTCGTGGTCGGCTCGATGGCCGGCTCGCTGTTCGTGCGAGGTTACGAGCGCGCCGAACGCGTGGGCCAGGCGATGGTCGCGCGCGGCTATGACGGTCGGCTGCGACTGCTTGTCCCGCTCAGGCGCTTCCGCGCGGCCGATGCAGCGGCGGTGTTGGTGGTGGCGGGAGCGCTGTGTGCCATGAGGCTGGCCTGACTACACGAGAAGACGCCGATGAACGCGATTGAGGTCACCAACCTGCACTACACATACCCCGACGGCACCCACGGCCTGCGGGGCGTATCGCTCTGTGTGCCGGAGGGGGCGTGCCTGGGGATGGTCGGGCCGAACGGCGCGGGAAAGTCCACGCTGCTCCTGCACCTGAACGGAATCCTGAACGGGCACGGCGGCGTGCGCGTGTTCGGGAAGCCCGTCCACGAGGACCTGCAGGCTGCGCGGCAGATCGTGGGCCTCGTGTTCCAGAACCCCGACGACCAACTGTTCATGCCCACGGTCTTCGACGACGTGGCCTTCGGGCCGCTGAACCTGGGCTGGCCCGAGGAGCGCGTTCGCGAGGCGGTCACGCGGGCGCTGGAGTCGGTCGGGCTGACGGGACATGGGGATCGGTCCCCGCATCACCTCAGCCTCGGCGAGCAGAAACGCGCCTCGATTGCGACCGTGCTCGTGATGGACTGTCGGATCGTCGTCTTCGATGAGCCCACGACCGGGCTGGACCCGCGAGGTCGCTGGGAGTTCATCGACCTCATCCGCGACTTGCCCGCCACGAAGATCATCGCCACCCACGACTTGGACCTCGTCCGCGAGTTGTGCGACCGCGTCGTCGTCATGGATGACGGGCACCTTGTGGCCGAAGGGCCGGCGGCCGACGTTCTCGCGGACCAGGAGCTGCTGGAGGAGCATGGGCTGGCGAAGCCCCTGGACGGCTAGACGGAACTTGGCACCGTCCCCTCCGCCACCAGCCTCTCCATGTGCTGACCGAGGGTCTGCATCCCCTCCGCTCCCGAGGCGATCTCGGCTTCGAGGTTGTTGAAGCGACGCGCGGCGATCAGCTCGCGAACTGCGGGCGTGCCCACCATGACTTCGTATGCGGCGACGCGCCCCTTACCGCTGGCGTGGGGGATGAGGCGCTGGGCCACGACGCACTCGATGGTGACGGCAAGCTGGCGGGCGATGAACGCTTGCTGCTCCGCCGGGAAGACCTCCACGAGTCGGGCGACGGCTTCCGAGGCCGTCGGGCAGTGGATGGTCGAGAACACGAGATGGCCCGTTTCGGCGAGGGTCAGGGCGAGGGCTACCGTCTCCAGGTCCCGCATCTCCGACAGGACGATGATGTCCGGGTCGGTGCGCAGCGCCGCGCGCGCCGCGTGGGCGAAGCTAGGCATGTGCGTGCCCACCTCGATGTGACGGATCATGCTGCGCCTCGGCGCGAGGATGTACTCGGCCGGCTCGCTGATCCACACGATGTGCGCGGCGCTGCGCGCGTTCAGGTGATCGACGAGCGAGTACACCGTCGTCGACTTGCCGCTGCCCGTCGGCCCGGAGACGAGCACAAGGCCCCGCCGTGCGGCCTCGATGCGCTGCACGAGAGCCTCCGGCGCGCCGATGCGTTGGAGGTCGGGAATCTGTGATGGCCACAGCCGCATCGCGATCGCGGTCCCGCCGCAGTGCTTGTACGCGACCGTGCGGAAGCGAGAGCCGCGCGGGCCGGAGTGGTTGAACACCGCCGAGGCCATCGGGTCTTCCGCCCAGGTCGCGCTCCGCGACGCGGGCAGCAGCTCGCCGATGAACGCGAGCATGTCCTCCTCGGTCAACGGCGGGCCCGCCATGTCGGTCAGGACGCCATCGATACGCAGCTTCGGCGGGTAGCCTGTGCACAAGTGCAGGTCGGATGCGTTCACCTCAATCGTCTTGGTCAGCAGTACCTCGAGTGACATCCCGTTCACCCCTCTCGGTGGTTCTCTATGGTCTCAGCCGGCCAGCGCGCCCGGGATCGCGTCGGCCGTGATGAGCGTCAGCACTGGCCCCGTCAGGCCTGTGTCCCTCGGCAGAGCCTCCATGCGCTCGCAGGTGGCGGCCTCTAGCAGCGCCGCCATCACGCGGACGCGTGAGGGGGCCGGCCACTCTTGCTTCTCGCAAGCGAGCAGCGCCGCCCGGAGGCTCTCGAAGTCCCGCAACTCAGCAGCACAGGCCGCGCACTCCGCGGCGTGCGCGAGGGCATCGCGGGCCGGCGCGTCGGGAAGCGCGCGGTCGAGAAGGTCGTGCTTGGCGGACGCGAACTCAGTGCAGTTCATCGTGGTCTCTCCTGCGTCGGCGACTCACAGCTCAGGTACGGCCTCAGGGCCTCGCGCAGCCTCTCGCGCGCTCGATGGACGCGGACTCGC
>VGFC01000462.1 GCA_016869045.1 Armatimonadota bacterium | reverse complement strand
TCGGCGATGAGTTCGGGGGGAATCCGCACGCGCCCGCTGGGCGCCTGCGTGCAGCCCTTCCCCAGCATCAGCGCGGTCAGGTCGTCGCTCTCGACCTTGAGCCCCGTCTCGCCTAGCAATCGGAGCGTCCTGTCCCGCAGCAGCTCCGTGTCCAGCCGTATCGCCATCGCGTGCCGCCTGCCTTCCTACCGGACCCAGATGATGCGCCAGTCCATCGAGTCCAGTCGCACGGTGAAGCCGTGATCCCGCAACGCAACGCCTTCGCCAGTGAGACCGTCGCGCGTCTGCGCGTCGCGCCCCAAACCGAGTCGCTCCGCATTGAGGCGGACCGAGACCTCCGCCGCCCCGGGCGCGAGGTTCGACACGACGATCAGGACGCCCTCGCGGGGATGGTGGTAGAGGCTTGCCAGGGCGCCCGGTGGGCTGACGGTCACGTACTCCGCGTTGCGCCAATAGGGCAGCCACTCCGCCTCCCGGCGCCCGAAGTAATCGCTGAGCCGCCAAAGCTTCGAGGCAAGCTCAAGGTGCGGGCCAAGGCCATTGGGACGGACGAGCACATCGTGCAGGAGCGTGAACGCGCACGCCTGCTCGTAGGTGTACGGACGATCGTAGCACAGGAACTCGCCGGGCACGCCCCACTGGTGGCCCATGAACTCGACCCGGAACGCGTCGAGCGGGATCGTCTCCAAGGCCGCCGGTCCGCGTTCGAGATGGCAGAACTGCTCGCCGTCCCACAGGCTCGTCGCCCAGGCCAGCGTCGGGATGGTCATGCACGTGGACTGGTGCACGCTCACCAGGCCGTCGGGCTTGCGGGACTTCACCACCGTGTAGATGCGGCGCATCATGTCGCGGGTCGCGAAGATGGGGTAGGTAACGGCGCGCGACCCGTCCGGCCGCACATACCCGCACCCATGGCGCTCGTTGCTGCACGGCGGCGGGCTGGCGGTGCCGTCCAGGTACACGCCGTCCACGTCGAACTCATCCATCAGTTTGGCGATCCCGTCCGCCAACTGGTCTTGCCACTGGCTGCGGTAGCACACCCAGTACGCGAGTTGGTGCGGCTGCGGGGGATAGTCGTAGGGGTCGTAGACCCGACGCGGCTCGACGACGACCTCGTCGCCGAAGACCGGCCACTCGGGCGCGAGATCGGAGAGCAGGAAGCCGAAGTAGACCAACAGCCGCATGCCCCGCTCGTGACACGCGCGCGCGAGCGAGCGCAGCTTCTCGGCATGGGTGGTGGATGTATAGCCCTCGAAGTCGGTCCACTGCTCGTGGATGCAGATCGTCCGCACGCCGAGTTCCGCGAAGTGGTCCAGGGGCGGCTTGTCCAGGCCCAGCTCCAGCGCGCGCCCCCAGTCGCCCTCGCGGAAGCGCCCCAGCCCGACGATCCCGCCGGGCTTGCCCTGCCAGCCCCAGTCACCCGCCGCGCGAACGGGCATCGTGCCGGAGTAGCCCCCGTACCCTCCGTCCAGGTGCTCGATGCTCCCCGGCTCGAAAGCCTCATCGAGGCGGTCGAGCAGGACCACGTGCTCGTCGAGTGCGAACGGACCACCGGCAGCGGCCGCAGCGATCTCCTGGGGAGTCCGCGCGATGTCGGACACTCTCACCTCGCCGATGAGCCAGCGCGCCCCCGGCCCGCCGAAGATGAGCGCCCCTCCCTGAAGCGAGGCAACGAGCGACCCGTGGCGCGGATCGACCCCGAGCAACTCGCCGTCGTGATAGACCCGCACCGCCTCGCCCCACGTCAGCGCGACATGATGGAAGCGCCCTGACTCCCACCTCGGCGCGGCCGATAGGTCAACGACATGGTCCTGCTGTTGGTTGAGAACCAGCCGCATTCGGGGCTCGCCGGCGGGGCAGAACCAGCGGAAGCCGTCGCCCTTCGGCAGTTGCAGCGTGAACAAGCTCACGTGTCGGGGCGGACACTCGGTGTCGAACAGCGGCTGCACGCGCAGCTCCAGCGTGCCCTGGGCGAGATCGAAGTTCCCCTCGGCCGGGTAGCGCAGCGTCGCCGGAGCCTCCGGGTCGAGCCGCTCGATCCCGTAGTCGCCGCCATGGCAAATGCGCCAGTCCCACACGGTCTCCGGGTTGGGCTTCACCGGCGTCGCCTGCAGGCCGAACGTGAAGCGCAGCGGCGGCTCGCCGGGCGACAGGCGGGCCGGCTCCTCGGTGATCCCCAGATGCAGGATCACCTGGCCGCCGCGCGCTTCGACCCGCGTGACTCGCTCAGGATCGCGCGGGCGCCAGTGCTCATCGGACTCGCAGAACCACGCCAGCCCGCGCTCCTCGTCGCCGAGCCACACCAGCGGCCGGAAGCCGCCGACGAGGCCCTCCGGCGGCAGCAGACCGGCGTTCTCGCGCAGCTCCCACTTGCCCGTGAACCAGTAGAAGTACCGGGCGTGCTCTGCGCGCAGGGGAACCTCGAAGGTCAGCTCCGTGAGCTCCAACTCGCGCGTCGGCTGCAGCGCGAGGTCCAGCCGGACCATCCCGTCATACTCGATGCAGGTACGCGCGCTCAGCTCCAGCCCCGCACCCGTGCAGGTCGCCTCCAGGATCGCGTGGTCCGCGCGCGCCTCGACCAAGTGCGGGCGACAGCCTTCCCATCCTACGGGCTCCCCATCGACCGCCGCGCGGACTCTGACCGGGGCTGCGAGCACTTCCGATCCCGCGGTCTCGATCGCGCGGGGGAAGGGCCCGGTAGCGAAGTCGTATCGTCGGCCCCAACACTTCACGCTGAT
The DNA here is from genome assembly GCA_016869045.1 of Armatimonadota bacterium. Taxonomy (GTDB): domain Bacteria; phylum Armatimonadota; class Zipacnadia; order Zipacnadales; family VGFC01; genus VGFC01. The sequence goes on along the minus strand of VGFC01000462.1, from coordinate 2,587 downwards.
CGAGTCGTCCGTCTCCTCCGCCTGCAAAGCGCTCCACGGGGCGAGGACCTCGCTGCTGATCCCCTCCCTCGATCCGACCCACGCGAAGTTCATTGGTCTCTCTGACTCGGCCATGGATTGCGCTCCTCGCTGGCGACTGCTGCCGCGCCTTTCCCCGTTCGTCGTTCAGTGCCCTTGGGGGAGGTGCGGACAGCCGTGGGCGACGAACACGAGTGCAGACCGTTATCTCACCGCGCCTCACAGAACCACGGAAACAGTGGGGCGGGCATTCTTGCCCGCCATGGCCACTGGCGGGCAAGAATGCCCGCCCCACTGTTTCCGTATCTGCGGGGACTCAGGAGGAGGCGCCCCACCATGCGGATCGGCCCGTTGGCTGCGCTGATCTACCTGGCCGCACCTGGGATGACCCAGGACGACGCGGGTCTCATCGGGCTCTGGACCTTCGACGAGGGCGCGGGCGAAGTCGTGCAGGACCTCAGCGGCCACGGCAACACGGGGCGGCTGCACGGCGCCCAGTGGGTGAAGCGAGGCGATGGCTACGCGCTCGCCTTCGACGGCGTCGATGATTGGGTTGACTGCGGCGACGCTCCGACTCTGGACCTGACCACCGCGGTGAGCATGGAGGCCTGGGTCTACCCCGAGACGCTGCCGCCGGCTGAGCCGATGATCTTCGGCAAGTACTACGACAGCTTCGGTCTGACGCACTACAAGGATGGGCGCACCTGGTTCTACATCTCCGGTGGCGGCAACAACGTCAGCGGGGGCTTGCCCATCGGGCAGTGGAACCACGTCGTCGCGACCTTCGACGGCACGACGATGTCCATGTGGGTGAACCGGGAGAAGACGGGCTCGAAGGCCTCCAAGGCGCCGCAGATCGCCCACGGCCGCAACCTGATGATGGGGCGCCTGGCGGCCGATCCGGCGGCCACCGACCCGGGCTACTCGGGTACCGCCTACTGGCGCGGCCGGCTCGACGACGTCCGCCTCTACAGCCGCGCGCTGACCGAGACGGAGGTCCTGGAGCACTACAAGCGCTCGGCCGCCGGCTTCGGGGTCGATACCCAGTGGTTCGACCGGCTGCGAGTGGCGACGTACCTCTTCCGCAGTGAGAACCGCGTGCTGGCGACGTGCGACTACCGCGGCGTGTTCCCGCTGCCTCAGGGGGCGAAGCTGACCTTTGCTTTGCGGTCGCCCGATGGTCGCACGCTCCAGTCATCGGAGCCTCAGGCCGCGACGGCCGCGGGGCTGGCGTTCGCCCGCTTAGACCTTCCGGGGGATGGCGAGGCCACGTACGTCGTTCGCGCGGAGTTGCGCGCCCCCGAGGGGCTGGCGCTGGAGGCGACCGCCCCGGTTCAGCGCCCGTCGGAGGCGCCCGGGGTGCCTTCGCCCGACACCTTCACCGTGGCCAAGCTGCCCGCGACCCCCGGCCCGGCGCCCTATCGCCTGACCGTCGAGCCGGGCGGCGGTCTGACGCTCAAGACCGGCGGGCGCACCTTCCGCGTAGAGTCCTCGTACTCGGTGCCTAACGGGGGGTACAACCGCCTCGCGGCGGGGGAGAGGGATCGCGACGGCGAGGCGACGTGGGAGGTCAGTGCTCGGCGCGTGGGAGAGGAGGATGAGGTCGCGGCTCGCGGGCAGCACTACAGCATCGCGCGCCGGGTGCGCACGGAGCCCGGCCGAATCGTGGTTCGGGACACCATCCGCGACGAGACCGATGACGACCTGGGCCTCTATCTCGACAACTGGGTGGACTCGGGGGAGCGGGAGTTCCATCCCACGTGGGTGGCGGGCTACCCGAACGCGGTCAAACGCAAGGAGGCCGAGAGCCCGTCCACCTTCATGGCGTGGAGCGACCTCGGCATCGGGGTCGTGCCGCTGGATGACGTCATGATCGTGCACTCCACCGTGTACGCGCAGGACGGGAAGCTGGGCGTTGCCGACGCCGAGTTCGGCCTCGCGCCGCGCGCGGAGTACACCGTCGAGTGGGCCATCTACCCTTGCGCCTCGCCGGACTACTACGACTTCCTCAACGCCGTGCGGCGCGATCTGGGGCGCACGGGCACAGTGGAGGGCATGTTCGCCTTCCTCCCGCGCACGGGGGTCACGCCGGAGCATCTGGCCTTGCGCGGAGTGCGCTACGGCTCCTTCGGCTGCCTCACGAACGTGGCCGATGACCCGCAGATCGAGATCGAGGGGATCGACTTCCTGTGGCTGCCCAAGGAGCGGGCGCGGCTGAAGGCCGAGTTCGACGCCATCCGGCAGGTGGACCCGAGGCTGAAGCTCATGTTCCACATCGCCCACAGCCTCGTGTCCACGAACCGGCCGAGCGAGCTGTTCCCTGACTCCCGCGTGATCGACGCCGCCGGCAACCAGGTCATCTATGCCTATGACTACGACGCATGCGCCTACTTCAGCCGCGAGCGCCACGAGCAGGGCTGGCGCTGGTACATCTACTACCCGACGCCGGGCAACTCGTTCCACGACGCCCTGATGAAGAGCGTCGATGTGCTGATCGACGACATCGGCGCGACGGGGGCGTTCATGGATGGCTTCATGTACGGGTACGGCTCGGGCCGCACTTACGATC
>VGFC01000461.1 GCA_016869045.1 Armatimonadota bacterium | reverse complement strand
TCGCCGGGCTGAAGGTCGGCGATCAGCCCGAGCGAACCGATGGCGCCCGTCCCGTCGGGCGAAGGCTCCATGCTAGGCTGGTCGGGGAAGCGGCCGGTCTCGCCGAAGCCGAACAGCAGGTCCTCGGAAAGCGCGAACCAGTGGCCGGGCCCCCGCGAGAGTTCCCATGTGATGTCCTGATGCGGGCTGAGGAGCGCGAGCGTGCCATAGCGCGGCGAGGCGGGATCGTGCTTCTCAGTGGTCATTAGCAGACCGGAGCAGCCGTCCTCGCGCACGAGCCGGTTCACGCACTGACCGAGTTCCGGATGGCCACAGACGTTCTCCAGGCTGAAGGCGAGGGCCGCGTGGACAGGCCGCCCGCGCGTGTTCGTGAGCGTCACATCGAGGACGGCGACCGGCATCGACGAATCGCGGTCGTTCAGCGGGATGAAGGGGCTCCAGCCTGTGATCCGCGCGCTGACGGGGGCCGCGTCGTCGCGGAGGTCAACCTGCGCGAAGGGGAACGGGCCGGTGAACTCGCACTCGGCGAAGCGCAGCAGGCCCGCGCCGTGCTCGCGCGCCGGTCCGAAGCCTATGCCGGAGTACGTGAGCGGGCCGTGGAGGCTGCCTTGGTAGGGCGGAGGCAACTGGCCCTCCAGCACGCGGAAGACGGGCTCGCAGTCCTCCTCTTGCGTGAGGACGGTCAGAAACGTGTAGGCGGGCCGATAGCCCTTGCTCGGCCGGTTGAAGATCTCCCAGTCCACCAGCGCGCCCCGGCCGGACAGCGACACGCAGCCGGTCCCGATTCCCCCGAGGGGGAAGGCAACCTCGTTCAGGTGCGCACCCCGGTAGGTGCGCGGCGGTCCCTGGGCCAACAGCTCGTCATCGGTGTATGGCAGCTCGCGGATCGGTTCCATTCGAGAACCCCTCGCAGGGCAGCCTGCTGACGTTGACGCATCCTGGGAGCGCCAACACCAACGCTACAGCGTCTGCGTTACCTTGTGCAGGCCGCGCGGTTGGTCGGGGTCGAGGCCCTTCTCCAGCGCGATGTACAGCGCGAGGAGTTGGCCGACGACGGCCGCGGCCATGGGCGAGCACTCCTCGGGCAGGTCGGGCAGGCGGAGGGCGATCCGCGCGCGCTGCAGCATGTCGTCGGCATTGGAGAGCATGATGATCTCGGCGCCCTGGGCCTCGACGGCGGCGACCACCTCGCCCACGGCGGCGTACGTCCTGCCGAGGGGATTGACGAAGAAGCACGGGAAGCCGAAGCTGGTGGTGGCGATGGGGCCGTGCATGAAGTCGGCAGTGCTGAAGGGCGAAGGGACTACGTAGCAGCACTCCGCCATCTTCAGGGCTGCTTCCTTGGCGGTGCAGAAGTTGAGCCCCCGCGCGAGCCAGTGGCAGGTCTCCATGAAGCGGAAGCGCTCGGCGTGGTCGATGATGTCTGGCTCCAGGCGCAGCGTCTCGTGGAGCCGCTCTGGCACGCGCTGCGCCTGGTCGGCGAGGTCCTGGCGCTCCGCCCAGAGGGTCGCGAGCTGATGCAGGACGACGAGGGCCGTGGTGTACGTCTTGGTGGCAGCGACGGCCGTCTCTTCGTGAGCGTGGGTCAGCAGGACGTGCTCGGCAGCCGTGCAGATGGGTGAGTCGGAGGTGTTGGTCAGCGCACAGGTGAGGGCGCCGCGCTCGCGTCCCGCCTCCAGCACTTCGATGACGTCGGTCGCCTTGCCGGACTGCGAGACGCCAAGGACGAACGTCTTGCGCAGGTTGATCTGCGTGTCGTAGCAAGTCAGGAGGGATGGCGCCGCCGTCGCGGCCAGCTTCATCGTGACCGCGCCGAACATGTAGAGGCCATAGAGCGCCGCGTTGTCGGACGTACCCCGCGCCACGATCAACACGTACTCCACGCCCTCGCGCCGCAGGCGGTCGGCGAGGTCCCGGACCATCGGAGTCGCCGTCTCCAACGTCGCCTGGATGGCCTCAGGCTGCTCGTGGATCTCGGCGCGCATTCGGCTGCCCGGCGCGGTCATGGCCGGTCACTCCTCCCTGGGGTCGCCCAGGTCAATGCCCTCCATCAGCCGCTTCAGCAGCCCCTCATCCGAATCGGACTCCTCGCGGTCGTAGAGGGCCTCCAGCTTCGTCACCAGCTCACGGAAGGACTCGTTCTCCTCGACGAGGGCATCGAGGCGGTGATCGACCGTCTCAGACGAGCGGCGCAGGTCCTCCAGACTGAGGCCGAGGTTCAGCAGGTCGTTGAGGGCGGAGGTCGTCTTCAGGATACTCTTGGGGTACGCGGGCATGTCCACGAACGGGTAATGAGGGACCTCCACCACGAGGCTGCGCAGGTCGATGCCTCGCTCGCGCGCCTCCAGGGCCAGCGAGGTGACGAGGCTGCACGGGCCTTCGTATTCGGAGAAGCCCACGCCGAGGCCGGCGAGCTTCGCCTTCAGGCGCTCCTCCGCCACCGAGGCCCGCAGGCGCGGCTCGCGGGTGTGCGGTAGCGCGCCGGCGACGCTGCCGGTGAAGTACAACTCGCGCACGCGGAACTCCTCGGCCAGGCTCAGGAGGCACTCCATATACGCGCCCCAGCGGATGTGCGGCTCCTCGCCGACGAACAGGATTACGTTGGCGCTGTCGGCGCAGTAGAACCGGTTCCGGGCGTAGCTCACCTCGCGGATGATCCCGCTCTCGATCTTCGTGCTCGGCCGGAAGACCGACGCGACCTCCATCGGGTTCACGGACGTGAGAACGGCCTTCCCCTCGTCCGTATGGATAGACAGGGGAACCGTCGCGATGGGGAAGTTCAGAATGTAGAAGTCGTGCGACCGGATGTCCGCGAGTTGCTCCGCCTGCAGCCGGTCCACGAGGTACCCGACCGTGCCCGTCGAGACACTGCCGCCGTCCATCCAGCCGGTGAACCCGAGAACCATGGCCGGGTTCACGACCGCCGGTCGGCGATGTACGGTGAGTTCTTCCATGGTGGCCTTCCTGGCGGACGGCACGCAGCGCCGCCGTGCGATGCCCGTTCGGCGCGAGGGCGCACGGCCCCTCTGTGGAGGCTGAGGTCCCATGCGAATCGGCATCCCGAAGGAGATCGTTGCAGGAGAGAAGCGCGTCGCCGTGACGCCCGAGGGCGTGCAACGGCTGGCGCGCGCGGGCCACGAGGTGGTGGTTCAGTCGCGGGCGGGCGAGGGTAGCGGGTATCTGGATGGGGCCTACGCGGCGGCGGGCGCGGAGGTAGCGGCGGAGGCAGAGGAGGTGTGGGGCTGCGCGGAGCTGATCGCCAAGGTGAAGCAGCCGCTCGAGGAGGAGACGGCGCGGCTCCATGAGGCCCTGATCTACCTGGGCTACGTGCACGCGGTGTACCGACCGTGGCTGGTCGATGCGCTGCTGGCGCGGGAGGTGACGACCTTCGCGGCGGAGGAGGTGGCGCTGCCGAATGGCGACCGTCCGCTGCTCATCCCGATGAGCGAGATCGCGGGCCGGCTGGCGGTGCTCACGGCGGCGCATTACCTCGCCGAGCCGCCGGGCTCGGCGGGGGTGATGCTGGGTTGCGTCGGCGGACAAGCGACGGCACATGTGCTCATCATCGGGGGCGGTACGGTCGGGCGTAGCGCAGCGGCGGCCGCGTGCGGGCTGGGCGCGCGGGTAACGGTGGTTGACCGCGAGCCAGACCGCGTTCGGGAGCGTCTCACGCAGGCGGCACCGAGGGCTCATCTGCCGACGGAGTCCGTGACGCGCGCGCAGGTCGAGGCGCTGCTTCCCGAGGTGGATGCCATCATCAACGCCGTGCTGTGGGACCCGCTGACCGGCGAGCACCTCGTAACACGGGAGGGGCTGCGGCGGATGAAGCGCGGCGCCGTGATCGTCGATGTGGACTGCACGGCCAATGGCGTGATCGAGACTACAAGGCCGATGACGCTGGACAATCCGACATACGTCGAGGAGGGCGTCATCCACTACTGTGTCTACAACATGCCAGCCTCGGTGCCGCAGACCTCCACGCGAGCCTATGCGGGGGCGCTGCTACCGTACCTGGAGCTTCTGGCCGATCACGGGGTCGATGCCGCAATGGCGGAGCGTCCTGAGTTGAGGGCCGGGCTGGTGACGAGGGACGGCGTGCTGTTCGGACGAAATTAGGGACAGGCCCCAATTTCCGACATGACGTCCGTCGGAAATTGGGGCCTGTCCCTAATTTCGTCCTACTGGTCGTTCACCGTCTCGATGAGGGCCATGATGTTCTCGGGCTTGGCATCGCCGGGGATGGCGTGGGCGGGGGCGAGGATGTAGCCGCCGTCCTTGCCGACCTCCGCCATCAGCTTCCGCGCTTCGGCGCGGACCTCGTCCGGTGTGCCGTAGGGCAGCAGCTTCTGCGTGCTGACGCCGCCCCAGAAGCTCAGGCGGTCCCCGAACTCGCGCTTCATCTGATACGGGTCCATGACCTCGGGCTGGAAGGGGTTGAAGCAGTCCAGCCCGATCTCGATGAGGTGTGGGAAGACCGACTGCACCATGCCGCAGGAGTGGATCGTCACGAACTTGCCGGCGGCCTTCGCGGCGCCGTACTGGCGGGCGAGGCGCGGCTTCAGAAAGCGCTCCCACAGCGTCGGGCCCATCAGCAGGCCGCGCTGCGAGCCCCAGTCGTCGCCGAAGTGCACGGAGTCGATGGGGTACTTCACCGCCTGCTCGACGAGCGCGACGTTGTAGTCGCAGATCGCGTCGAGCAGCTCATCCACGAACTCGGGCGCATCGACCATGTCCATGAAGAGGTTCGCCATCCCCCGCATCGTCCACGCTCGCTCGAAGAGGGAGAAGCCGATGGAGAACTGCACGGCGCGGCCGTCGCCTTGCGCGCAGCGCTCGCCGAAGCCCTCGAACTTGCCGGGCGTGCGGGGATCAGGCAGCTCCAGGCTATCGAGATCGCGCTCGGGGATCACGCAGTTACAGACGTTGCCGATGTCGCGATCGATGCTCCGGTCCCACTGCACGCCGAACTCGTCCTGCCAGATCGTGTCGCTGATGTCCGTCTGCTTGGGGCCCGGATTCGCCGCGACTCCGTGGAAGCAGTTGTCGATCAGCTTCGCCCAGTCTAAGTCCCCATACCGGGCGACCATCGCCGCCGAGGCCTTCTGCGTGAAGCCGATGCAGTAAGGGGTCTTGTCGGGTTGCTCGTGACTGAGGGATGCGTAGACGCGTTCCTTGTTGGTCATCGGTCGTCTCCCACGCGATTTCGAGGAGTCGGTTCGGCGGGTCCTTGGACAGGCAGGAATGTGGTTTGCCAAACCAGCGTAACGCTTGCTCATCATTGAGGCCCGCTCCAGACGTGGAGCATCCCTAGACGCGATGGGTGCGTGAGATGCCCGTTGACATCATCAACGGCAC
>VGFC01000460.1 GCA_016869045.1 Armatimonadota bacterium | reverse complement strand
GCCGACCAGCGTACCCCAGATGTTGACGCCCTTCGGGCAGGGCGCGCACTCCCCGCAGCGGCGGCAGTAGGTCAGCTCGTACTGGTCGCGGAGCGACTGGACGATTCGCTCATCCTCGGTCGTCGGCGAGAGGTCCTCGCGACCGAGGGGAGACACCGCCTGCACCTCTTCGACCGTGGAGAAGCCGATGTTGGCGCAAGTGATCGGATGGCTGAGGCACCACTTCGTCGAAGCCAGGACCTCCTCGGGGGTCCAGATGCCCGCGCCGGCGGCCTTCATCGCGACCAGCCCTACGCCCCGCTCGACACACAACGGCACGAGCCGGTCCAGCGCATCGGTCTCCAGCGGGTTGAACAGGAACATGACGCTCTCGATCGCGTCACCTGCCTGCTCGACGGCTGACACGAGCGTGGGCCGGTGGTGCCCCGTGATGCCGATGGCACGGACCTTGCCGTCCCGCTTCGCCTTGAGCAGCGCCTCCAGCGCCCCGCCAGGGCCCAGGCACTGGCCCAACTGATCGGCGCTTGCGACCTGGTGCATCGCGTAGACATCCACGCAGTCGCGCCGGAGCGCGGCGAGGCTCTTCTCCAGTTCGGCGAGCATCCCGGCGCCGTCGGTCCTATGGGCCTTGCTCATGATGAGGCAGTCCCGGTCCGCCAGGACCTGGCCCATCTTCTCCTCGCTGTCCCCATAGCCGCGTGCCGTGTCGAAGCAGGTGATCCCCTCGTCCAGAGCTGTCCGCAGGACGCGTTCCGCGTGGGCGAAGTCCTGCTGCAGGATCGGGATTCCACCGAAGGTGATCTCGGAGACTGCAAGTCCGGTGCGGCCAAGCGTGCGTGTGCGCATGTGCTGCCTCATCTAGCGTCGGGTGAAGTGCGCGGAGGCTATTCGGCGGAGCCAGGGGAGGGACCTCGGACAGCGAGGGGAAGGTGGATGCGGCGGGCCTATGGCCCGTGACCCCGGAGGTCTCGAAGGAGAGCGCACCATGGTGTGTGGCGCGTTGCTTGCGGTGATCGTTGGAGCCGCTTCGGCCCAGATGACCCATCAGGCCAGCCCCAACGGTGTCCTCACTTTCTCCGATGGCCGCCCCCTGGCGCGCATGGCCATCAGCGGTCACACGCCGGGTTGGGCACCGTTTGGGCAGGATGGCGCCCGGATGGAGAGCGCCGACGGAGGGCGCTATCGAGGCACCATCGGGCTGCCCGACCCGGGCAAGGGGGTCCTGATCTTCGACGAGAGCGTGGACGCGAAGGCCGACCGCGTGGTGGCGGCCTATGGGTTCGAGTTCAGCGCCGATTCGCCCCTCACGGGCGCCAACGTCTCAGTCTTCCTGCCGACGGAGCGGTTCGGCGGGGCGAAGACCAGGCTGCTGCCCGGCGCGACGGTGCGAGAGCTGCCGCTCCAGCAGGGCGATCCGCAACTTGGCGGCAGCGCGGCGGGCTTCGCGGTCGATTGCGGCGACGGGCTGGAGTTCGCGGTCATCGGCAGCGCGACGGGGAGCCTCCTCGTCCAGGACAACCGGCAGTACGGTGGCGCGGAGTTCGAGTTCCGCTTCGCGCTGGTCTCGGGCGATGTGCTCGCGGGGCAGCAGGCCTCGCGGAGCTTCACAGTGCTGGTCGCGAAGCCCGAGGCCATCGACGCCCTCGTCAAGGAGATGCATCCCACCATGCGGATCGATCGGAAGAGGCCGGTGGTTGTGTTCGGGCGCTCGGGCGAGGCCTCGGTCGTCGCGAGCGACCGGCAGTTGATGAGCATCGAGGTCTCCATCCACGGCGTCGGCTGGGCCTACAACACACAGCCGCAGGGGCGCTTCAGCGCGTCGGGCGACAGCCAATCGCGCACGTTCACGGGGACCCTCGAGATTCCGCCCGACCGTGCCAGAGCCATCCAGGTCAGCGAGCAGGCGCGCCGCCGGGAGGATGGCGCGCTGGGGCTGCGCTACGGCTTCCGTTTCCCGGACGGCGGGCGCCTAAACGGGTATCAGGTCTCGTTCTCGGTGCCAATCTCCGTCTATGAGGGCGAGACGATCCACCTGGAGGGCGAGCAGCCGCGTGACCTCGTCATCCCACCTGCGCTCGACGAGGGCCACATGTTCAGCGGCAGCGTCTCGGCGGTCACGGTGGCGGCGGGCAAGCCGACCGGCTTCAGCCTGAAGACCGATCGACCGATGTCGCTCCTCGTGCAGGACAACCGCGGCTGGGGCGGCGACACCATCGAGCTGCGGTTCCTCTTCCCCGGCTCGGCGCAGGAGGCGACGATCGCAGCGGGCACCGGAAGCGAGTGCACCTTCGCCCTCGCCTTGGACGCGGGCCTGCAGGTCGTCCTGGACGAGGACGCCGTCGCCGATCAGACCGATACGTCGAGCTGGGTGCCCTACACGCTGCCGTGGGACAGTTGCCCGGTAGATGTCTCGTTCCTGACCACGGAGGAGGCGGGAGCGCAGGGCTTCGTGACCTGCCGCGACGGGCGCTTCGTGTTCAGCAATACCGGCAGGCCCGTTCGCTTCTGGGGCACTACGTTCTCGGCGGGCGCGAACTTCCCCACCCACGAGCAGTCCGAGCGCATCGCCAAGCGGCTCAAGCGCTTCGGCATCAACATGATCCGCACCCACCATGCCGACACGGACTGGGGCGAGCGCAGCCTCATCGACAAGACGCAGAACGACTCCCGCCACTTCGACGCGGAGAATGTGGACCGCTTCGACTATCTCATCTACTGCCTCAAGCGGGCCGGAATCTACGTGTACCTGGACCAGCTCGTGAATCGCAAGTTCAAGCCGGGGGATGAGATCCCCGGCTACGAGGCCATTGCGGACAACCGCAGCGCGAAGCCCTACTCGAACTTCGACGAGCGCCTCATCGAGCTACAGAAGGAGTTCAGCAAGAACCTGTGGACCCACGCCAACCCCTACACGAAGCTCGCGTACAAGGACGATCCCGCCATCGCGCTGATGGAGTTTGCGAACGAGAACGACGTGTTCACCCAGGGAATCACGGACGAGCCGTTCCGCAGCAACCTCGAGCAGCGCTACCGCGCCTGGGCCGGCGAATGGGGTGTCGAGCTGCCCGCCGAGAAGGTCGACTTCACCAAGTGGACCGACCCGATGGTGCGCTTCCTGGCCGAGGTCCAGGCGAGCTTCTACGCCGAGATGGAGCGCTATCTGCGGGACGAGGTCGGCGTGAAGGTCCCGATGACCGGGAGCAACTGGAGCCGGAACGCCGCTCTGCTGTGGGCCTTGAAGGACCGCCCGTTCACTGACTCGCACACCTACTGGGACCACCCGCGCAGCGACGGCTCCTTCGGCAACAACGCGCAGACCCCCTCGCGGAGCAACACCATCGGCGGGCTCGCGTTCAACTCGATGCTGGGCAAGCCGTTCTTCGTCTCCGAGTGGGACCAGCCGTGGCCGAACGAGTGGCGCGCGGAGTACCCGCTGCTGATCGCCGCCGCCGCCGCGCTGCAGGACTGGGGCGGGCTGACCGTCTACACCTACCGGCATAGCTCGCAGGTCCCGATCGACACGCTCTCCGGCGCGTTTGAGACCTTCAACGATCCCGCGCGCTTCGGGCTCTTCCCGACAGCGGCGCTGCTGTTCCGGCGTGCCGATGTGGACGTGGCGAAGGAGACGGTCATCTTCACGATTCCCGAGGACCAGGCGCTGAGTGCGAACTCACCCGGCCCGTGGGGCAAGTGCGGCCTGACGGATGGGCTCTGTGAGGAGCACCGCGCGCGCGTGGTGCTGGGCGAGGCCCCGCCGAACGCCGGGCGTGTGGCGCCGCTCGGCGAGACGCTGCTGCCCGGCGATGCAACGAGCGTGCGCTCGGACACGGGGCAGCTCTACCGGAGTTGGGCGGACCGCTACGGGACCATCGACACGCCGCGCGCGAAGGCCGTGTACGGCTTCCCCGGCGGCCGGGGTGACATCGCGCTCTCGGGCGTCACGTTCAACGTGGAGACCGAGTTCGCGACGGTTGCCCTGGCCTCGCTGACCGATCAGCCCATCGCCGACTCCTCTCACCTCCTCCTCACCGCCGTCGGCCGCGCCGAGAACAGCGGCATGAAGTACAACGCCCTCCGGCGGCGCCTCATCGACAAGGGCGCCGGGCCGATCCTCGTCGAGCCGATCACGGGAACCGTAACCCTCAGGACGCGTCAGACAGAGATGACGGTGAAGCCGATCCTGCCCGACGGCACGCGCGGGGACGCGCTGCCGACAAGCTACGAGGACGGCGTCCTCCGTTTCCGCATCGGCCCGGAGGCGAGGACGATGTACTACGAGGTCATCGCCGGGTAACCCTCCTCCCCGTCTCGGGCGTTCTTGCAGGTAAGTGCCCCTGACGAACAGCGCGGGAGAGGTGAACACGATGATGCGCATCGCGTGTGTGTTGGTGTGTGTCGGCCTGTTGGCGCCGACGGTCGGAGCGCAGCTGGGCAGCATGGACCTGATCACGGCGTTGGAGCTGGGCCTTGTGAGGGCGGAGTTCCGTGGCAACGGGGATTCGTCGGTGGTCGGACGCCTCTGGGGCGTACCGAATGGGCCGAGCGAGATCACGATTGAGCCCGGCACGCAGTTCTGGGCGCAGCTTGGGGCCGGCGGAGGAGGCGCCTTCGGCCGGGGCGGAGGCCTGGGCCAGTTGGGCGGTGGACTCGGTCAACTGGGCGGCGGCGGGTTCGGCCAGCTTGGCGGCGGGCGGCAGGGCATGGGTGCGTTGGGGCAGAACCCCGTCGGCTTGGGCGGTGGCCGGTTCGCGGACGTGCGCATCCCGACCGCGTGTACGAACATCGGCCTGCCCGCCCCAACTCGCAACGATGTGATGGTGGCCGTCCGTTGTCCTGACCCCCGGATCGCGCGCGTGGCGTCCCTGTACGGTCAGCCGGGCGTGCAGCCGGCCGCGGTTCAGGTCGCGGTCTGGGCCATCACCGACAATCCTCCTGTCAAGCCCATCAGCCAGTTCCTTCAGAGAGCTGCCCGGCAGGCGCAGAAGGCCGACGCAGCGACCGCAGTGACGCCGGAAGCGCTTCTGCAGCAGGCGGCCGACCTACTCCGCCGGGCCGATGTAGAACCGGGCCTGTTCACCGTGTTCCGGTAGGCAGGCTCGGGCGCCGCGCGGACAACGCAGTCCATCCCCCTGATCTCCGCGGGCCGGCTTCTTCGCGTTCCCTCCGCTGTGCCGCCGATGTTTGCCCCCTCGTCGGCTGTGGAGTCCGGGAGGAGGGGTTGGAGAGCCTCGGGGCGAATTGCCTCTTTCCGACCGGTACCGCCCGTAGCTGCCGCCTTGCCTCGACTACTCCGGGCAAGTCCTGTGCCGGTCGACCATTCCCAGACGGAGGACATGGATGACTAAGCTCGCCTCGGCTTGTCTACTCGT
>VGFC01000459.1 GCA_016869045.1 Armatimonadota bacterium | reverse complement strand
GTTGACATCATCAACGGCACCAAAGGCGCTCATTTAGGATGTAGTGGGTGGTTTGGGGCAGCGGAGGCTGTTCCTCTGTCACATTCCCACCCATCGTAACGAGCGTTACGCATGCTGGCAATCAACAGGAATGCCTGTCCTCCTGGCGGGTCTCTCATGCTATTCGACCCGTGAGCCTTGCCTCCCTCGCCGTTCTCCTGATCTCCCGAACTCCGCAACTCCCCAACTCCCCAACTCCGCAGCTCCGCAACTCCCCAACTCCCGCCGTGTAAACCTTCTTGACGGTCTAGCGTATACTCTCCGAAAGCGCCGTTCTGCAAAGGGGCGAATCGGGATGGTGGACCAAGATCGCTCGCTGGCCGCCCGAGCGCAGGCGGGCGACCTGCGGGCCTTCGAGACGTTGGTGGAGCGGCACCGCCGGCGCATCTATAGCCTGGCGTACCGGATGACCTGCACGCATGAGGACGCGGACGACATCATGCAGGAGACGTTCGTTCGCGCCTACTGCAATCTGCGCCGTTTCGATCCAGCGCGCCCGTTCGCCAACTGGCTGTACACGATCGCGGCCAACCTCTGCCTGGACCGCCAGCGGCGGGCCAAGCGGGAGAGGCGCGTGGCCTGGGAGGACGTCGAGGGCGGCCGGCTGGAGCCGGCGGCGTCCGGGGTCGCCGGGCCCGATCGTGTCACCGAGAATGACGAACTGCGCGAGCAGATCGAGGAGGCCATCGCCCGGCTGCCGGAGCGGCAGCGTGCGGCGCTGGTGTTGTTCGAGGTCGAGGACCTGAAGATCACCGAGGTCGCGGGGCTGATGAGCTGCAGCGAGGGCGCGGTCAAATCCACCCTGCACCGCGCGCGACGCCGCCTGCGGGACGAGCTTCGCGACTACGTTGGCGAGAGGAGTGGCACCTGACATGACCTGCCAATACGCGGACGCGCTCATTGAGGACGTGCTGAACGGGGAGGCCGACCGAGACGGAGAGGAGGGGCTCAGGCAGCATTTGAGCCATTGCGGGCACTGCGCCGAAGTGTGGCAGGTCGCCTGGCAGGTACGACAGACACTTCAGCAATGCGAAGCACCCGATCCGGGGGAGTCGTATTTCGAGCAGGCCACGGTCGGAATCATGGCGCGGATTCGCGCCATCGACCCGGACGCGGCCGTTGCCGAGGACTCCCCCGCGATCAGTTCTGTGCGGTACGGGCCGCTGCAGATTCGAGGTGTGGGGTTGGCGTTGCTGATGGCGTTGGGGCTGCTGACTCAGGCCTTCCGACCGTCGGTCCCGTACTGCCCGCTGGCCGGCGCCGACCACAAGGGCAACGACCTACCGGGCGCCGCAGCCGTAGAAGACGCCGTTCCTCCGAGTCCCTTTGCCGTACACCCCCGCGCTGACGCCAACGACCACCACCCGCTCCTGCTTCGCGTCCGCAGCCTTGAGGCCCTCAGGCGTCCGCGCTTCCTTGGCCGGATAACCGAACGCTTGGTCCCATCCCCCTTGCCCCAACCCCTCATGACCTGATCGCCCCGCCGTCCCTGCGGTCCTGACGAGCCCTACGCGTCTTCGGTTCGGCCGTCACCGTGCCCGGTCACCTGGTCTTCCACCAGTAGAACAGGAGGACCCACGGGTAACCACAGCACACAAAGGCCAGGGGGACCCAGTACCAGTCCGCCTCGAGGTACTTGATGTCGATGATGAACCAGACGATGAACAGGGGCTCCCACACCACGTAGAGGGCCGCGAGCACGTAGACCACGGCCATCGGCGCGCCCAGCGTGTACAGCAGCCCACCCAGGACGATCAACCCGGTGCCCAACCACGGGAACACATCCCAGAAGCGCCCGCACTTCTCGACGAGCTGGTGGTGCCACACCTTGGGCAGGGGCGCGCGGGGAACCGGTCCCGGCGGAGGTGCCGGTGCGGGGGCTGCCGCTGTCAGATGCGCATCGCACGACATGCACACATCATCGGTGGGGTAGACCGGCTCTCCGCAGGACGGACAGGGACGGCTGTCCTTGCTCATGGTGCCACCTCCCCGAAGGGCACCGTGCAATGGAGTTGCCATCCCGACCTCGTCCGCCCAGCGATTCGGTCTTGACAGTCGGCTCCCCTGCGTCACATCCTCTGGCGTTCATCCTGCCGGCAGGTGCTTTGGCTTGTCCACCCGCTCTGTGTTCGGTGTGGTCGGCGTCTGCGTCATCTGGGGCCTCGGCTTCGCGCTGATGAAGGTCGGGCTCCGCTACCTGCCCCCGTTTCTGTACGTGGGTCTGCGCTTCGCGGTGAGCGCCGCCTGCCTGTTCCCGCTGATACGCGCGGCGGGCGTCGATTGGCGGGTGCCGCGAGAGGCCCGCGGCTCGATGGCCGCCATCGCGGTGATGCTCTTCCTGCAGCAGGGGGCCATCTTCTGGGGGCTCACCTACACGACGGCCGGGCGGATGGGTGTCATCGTGAACACGCAGCCGATCATCACGGCCGTGCTGGCGCACTGGTTCGTGGAGCACGATCGGCTGAGCTTGGGGAAGGTGGCCGGGTTGCTGCTGGCTGCTTCGGGGGTCTTCGTGGTCTTTCGCGAGTCATTCAGCGTGGCCAACGGGATGACGCGCTTCGGCGACCTGCTGGCACTGGGGGCTGCGGTCTCCTGGGGCGCGCAGAACATCATCACGAAACACACGGTGAAGCAGATTCGCCCCGCCGCGATCACCGGCTGGTCGGTCGCCATCTCGAGCGCGCTGCTGTTGCTCGTGAGTCTGGTCGTCGAACGCGGCCCGATCCCGCACCGGCCGCTCGACGTCAGCTTCCTCGGCGCGACCGCCTACATCATCTTCGTGGCGACCGTCTTCGGCTTCGTGCTCTGGACCTACCTCATCGAGCGCAACAACCCCAGCCGCGTCACCTCGTTCTGCTTCCTCACCCCGATCGCGAGTGTCTTCTTCGGCTGGCTCGTACTGGGCGAGCCGATCACCCACGACATCGTGCTCGCGACGGCGCTCGTCGGCCTGGGAATCTTCGCGGCCAACTACCAGCCGCCGGCGGCTCAACCGTCTGAGGCCCGGATGTCGTAGGCATACAGGAACTCGCCGTGGCGGAGGTAGAGCCGCCCGTTGCAGACGACCGGGAAGGCCCACACCGGGCCCACGCCGCCCTGGGGCAAGCGGAAGCGGCTGATGACTTCCAGCCGCTCCGGGTTGGGTCGGACGAGGCCCACTTCCCCGGCATCGGTGACGATGTAGAGCAGGTCTTCAGCGAAGGTCAGCACGGAGGAGAGCTGGCCGGCGAGGTCGTCGGCGTTCCACCTGGTGGCTCCGGTCTGGGCGTCCAGGCAGGCCATGTGCCGGTGCTGGTGATTGCCATCGGCCTGTCCGTACAGAAACCCGTCCACATACATCACGCCGCCGTGCTCGTTGTCCAGGTCCTCCGTGTGCCACATCTGCTCGGCCGAGCAGTTCTCGCCGTCCACGGTCAGCTTGACCCCGGTAGCGCCGAAGCCCCAGGTACCGAACAGGAACAGGCGCCCGTCAGCGTACACGGGTGTGTCGCAGTTGACTCTGGCCGGGTGGGGGAAGCGCCACAGCAGCCTGCCGGTATCAGGGGCGACGCCGATGGCGGCGGTGGCCGTCATGGTCACGATCTGCCGGAGGCCCCCGTACTCGATGATCCTGGCGGAAGCGTGGCTATGCTGGTCGCCGACGCCCGTGCACGTCCAGCGCGTCTCACCGGTTTCCTTGTCGAGGGCCGCCATGAAGACGCTCTCGCCGCCCGGACAGCAGATGACGTTCGGCCCATCGACCAGGGGCGATTCGGCGACACCCCACGTGATCTCCCGGCCCGCGAACCTCTGGTAGGTGTCCACCGCCCAGACCGGTGCGCCCGTCTTCGCGTCGAGGCAGACCAGATTTCCGTGGCCGTTGAGGTGATAGAGCTTCCCTTCGGTCACGGTCGGGGTCGAGCGGCTGCCCGGAACGGACTTCTCGTAGGAGCGTCCGTTGGTTCGCCGCCAAACCTCACGACCGGACAGGTCGAGCGCAATGATGACCAGCTCCCCCGCGATGTCGCCCGTGGTGTAGATCATGCCGTCCGCCACGGCGACCGTGGAGTACCCCGCGCCAAGGCCCTCAGCCCGCCACAGCAGCTTGGGGCCGCCTTCCGGCCACTGCTTGAGGAGGCCAGTCTCTGCGGAGCGGTTGTCCCGGGCGGGCCCGAGAAACTGCGGCCAGTCGTCAGCCATCGCCCAGGTGACGGCGAACAAGGCGACTGCGATCCAAGCCAAGCATCGGATCATCGTTGTGCGCAACCCTTCGTATGGTGAATCGACCGGCAAGCGGACAGCGCGGGGGTTCGCCGGAGCGGGCGTCGCGTCCTCGCCCGAGGCTGGCGGAACGGGGAAGCTCGGCCTCATCCTGCTGGTAGGCGACTGGGGAATGTGGCGCCGGTAGGGTCAGTGGCTGGCGTCGCGCCGCGTCGTCTGTGTCCCCTGTTACTGTCCCCCATCTCCTGCCGGCTGGGGCAACTCGTCCAGCGTGACCACGCCCCACCACGCGCCCTGGTCGCCGCCGTCCAGCTCGAAGTTCACGGTGTAAGGGGCGTCGGGAAGCAGTTCACCGGCGTCGTCCTTGCCGTCCCAGGGGAGTTTGTCGGGGCCTTTGGGGACATCCTGATCCACGAGGTGCCGGACAACGCAGCCGAGGCCGTCCACCACGAAGGCCTTCAGGCGACCGGCCTGTGGCGCGAAGTACGCGAGCAGCACCGACCCAGGCGTCTGTGAAGCCAGCCCGGCCTGGAGGGTCTCAACCGCCGTCGGGCCGAGCACGGCCAGGCGGCGCTGCATCTTCGCGATGGGCACATCGACCCAGTAGCGCAGCTCGGAGCGGGCGGAGCCCTGCCTGGAGTCGGTCTGCGTTCCCACACGCAGCACATAGCGGCCGTCGGGCACGCGCTGGTCATTCTCGTCGGTGGCGTCCCAGGCGAAAACGTAGTCCTTGCCCGGCGCGGGAGGCGTCGGGTCGAGCGTCTTGATGAGTCTGCCGGCTTCGTCGGTGACCGTGATGCTAACCGCTGGCATGGTCACCCCGTCGGCGCCCACGACGGGCGCCACGTGGGCCCGGACCTGCAGCAGGTCGCCCAACACGGAGATCTCCTCCACCGAGACATCGGCGATGGCCGGTGGCCCGGGGGCGATGGCGCCGGCCGGTTCGTTCTGCCCCGCTTCGGGTGGCAGCGGGGCGGACGCCTCCGAGACCTGCATGCCCAGGGGTGTCGCCAGGGTGTTGCGCACCAGGATCATCTGCTCGGCAGCCTCCTCGGCGCCCTTAGCCGCCAGAGGCTTCCAACTGGCCAAGGCCCGGCCGTTGGCGGGGGCCGGCCCGCTGGTGATTCGCTGGGCCGTGCGTCCCTTGGCATCGGCGACCTCGACCTCCTGCTGACCGAGGGGGCTGGTTCGGTAGTCCAGCGTCACGTT
>VGFC01000458.1 GCA_016869045.1 Armatimonadota bacterium | reverse complement strand
GCCGACCTCGCCGCGCGTCTGCGGACCCCACCGCTATCGCGGTGGCTGCCCTCACCCTACGGCATGGTGGATGGCGGGGTCCTGCGGATTGCCGACAACGGAACGGAGCAGGCGCCGCTCGTGGCTCCCGTGGACGGGGTCGGCGACCGCTACGTCCTGCGGGCCCGGCTGCGCGTCTACGCGGGCGCTACTCACCGTGTGTCGGTTATCATGCGCTACGCCGATCCCGGTCACTTCGCGCGTGTGTGGCTCCACGACGCCCGGCGGGCCTACTACCAGGAATGCCTGCGCGGGCTGCGGTGCGAGCCTGCCGATCTCGGTCCGAATCCCGCCTGTGACGATGCCTGGCACGAGTGGGAGGTGCGCGTGGAGGGGGCTGTTGTCCGGGTGGCCATTGACGGCCGCCCTCTGCGCGAGTGCCGCACGAGTCCTGCGTTGCTCAGCGCCCTCGGCGGGGCGCCGGTGCACGTGGGCTTTGCGGCCCTCGATGCGTACGTCGCGGTTGACTGGGTGCGGGTAGAGTCGGGCAGTCCGCCGTGACGGTCGCCACGCCTCACTTGCGGAACTCGAGCCACCACCCGACGTCCGGCTCCTTGATGAGCCGGTAGTGCTTGAGGTGGGCCTTCTTCGCGAGTTCGGGGAAGCGGTCGCCCGGGCCGTTCCAGCCCTCGGGCTTGTTGGTCTCGAAGCTGCTCAGGCGCCACTTCACGAGTTCCGCGCGCGTGTCCGGGTCCACCAGTCGCCCGAAGCCTCCGTGACCGACGTACCCGACGCCTCCGCGGCGCAGCACCCGCTCGCACTCCCGTAGGAACGCCACCTGGTCGGGAACGAAGGGGATGCAGCCCCGGCTGAAGATGAAGTCGACGAGGTTGTTCCGCAAGGGCATGTTCTGCGCATCACCCTCGATCGGGAGGACGCGGCCCGCCAGGCCGGCCTCGTCCGCGAAGTACCCGCACAACCGGCAGGCCTGCGGGTCGATGTCGAGCGCGTAGACCGTCATGTTCGTCTTCTTCGCGAGCGCAATCGCGAACGTCCCGATGCCGCCGCCGATCTCCAGGGCGACGCCGTCCTTCAGGGAGTAGTCCTCCACCATCTGCTGCGCGAGCGGCTCGTAGATCGGCGCGAACCGGCCGGTCATCTGTTGGTAGCTGCGGCACTCTGCCTTCAGGCCCTCGATGTAGTCGTCAGCGAGGGCGCTCGCACCCAACGCCAGCGCCAAGGCGCACAGGAGTGTGCGGCCAGTGATGCTCATCGCAGACCTCCCAACGTCTCACCGACGGGGGATCATCGGAAGACGGCTTGCGCCTCTCCGCCCTGGAACTTCACGTGCCCATCGAGGTAGCAGATGTTGATCGAGCCGGCGTGGGACTGGTGGATGTTGACGCCGTACGTGTCCCGGGTCAGCTTGCACCAGCCGTCGGTCCATAGCCAGTAGTTGGTGTCCCACATCTCCGACATCACCCGCGGCCCGGTGACCCCTCGCCCGGGCAGGAAGCCCCAACAGATCCACGTGCTCCAGCTCGGGCGGGGCGGAGTCACCGTGCTGAGCACCTGATCGAAGCTGTAGTAGTAGTAGCTGATGTTGCCGGCCGCCTGGTTGGCGGGTGTGTTGTCGAAGTCGGGCAGCCACTGGCTGATCCGCGTCACCGAGGGGCAGTACATGATCTGCATGTTCTTGACGTACGGGGTGATCTGCCTCACCAGGCGCATGTGCGTGAGGCTGCTGTTGCACGGGTAGTAGTCACACGGGAACCATTCGTCGTAGTCCTGCGCGTACATGTGTGCCGCGATGCCGAGCTGCCGCAGATTCGAGTTGCACACGGACACGCGCGCCGACTCCCGTGTCCGCGCGAACACGGGGAACAGGATCGCCGCCAGGATGGCGATAATCGCGATGACCACCAACAGCTCGATCAGCGTAAAGGCCCGCCTACACGTAAGCATCCCACGCAGTCCTCATTCCCCTTGGTCTGCCAGCATCCACGAGATGTCCGCTCGCAGGTCCCGCAGGCGCTGCTCCTGGTCCTCGCTGAACGAACCGCGCACCTGCGCGTAGGTGTCCATCCAGGTGACCAGCCGATCAGTGTCATCAACGGCGAGCGTCACGTCACGGTGCCCCGCCCGCAGGAGCTTGAGCAGCGCGCTCGTCGCGGCTGCGCCCTCGCCCACCACCGACCGGCCGCCGCCGTAGCGCGCCCGCACGTGATCCCGCAGGCTCGGCGCGCCGTACGAGACCAGGCTCTCGTAGGCCTGCCCGGGCGTGAGGTCCAGCGGCGACTTTGCCGCCTCCGTGCTGTCCGGCCGGTGACAGCGCACACACTGCCGGTCCAGCACGGGTTGCACGAGCTGGTCGAAGCGCAGGGGCCAGGAGCCCTCGGGGCCGGGCGTGATCCTCGACGGTTCGCGGTGCAGCGCCGCCTGGATTGCGTTGCTGGGAGCGGTCTCGCGCGGCTCGTGGCAGCCGACGCAGGAGAGCGTCTGGCCCGGTTGCGCGTAGGTGATCGTCCGCATCGTCTGGATGGCGAGGCCGTCCTTGTCCAGCGCCTGGAAGAAGACGTTGACCCCCGCGGGCAGGTGGAAGTACGCCGAACCGTCCGCCTCAACGGGCACCGTGCCCAGCACCACCTTCCCCGGATCGTCGCTCGTCACGCCCAGGTTGGGTGTGTTCATGTTCGGCTGCGTCTTCGCCGGCACCCCCACGATCCGCAGCGCCTTCACCGCGTCCCGCGCGATCCCCGGCAGGCCGTCGTACACGTTCAGCAGCAGCATCCGCCCCTCGTCCGGTTCGTGCACCGAACTCGCGGGCATCGGCGGGCGCGCTCGTGGCTTCAGCGGCAGCGGGTACATGCTGGAGATGTCGGGGTCCCGGTAGAGTAGCTCCAGGTTCCCGCCCGCGTCGAACAGGTAGATCCCCATCGCGTTGATCGGGTTCGGCTGGCCCTGGGGTGCCAGCTTTTCGTTGCTCCAGGCGCACAGGTAGGTGCTCTCCGACAGCGGCCAGGGGTTCGCGTAGTAGCTCGCCGGCCAGCCCTCCGCCTCGGGGAAGCAGACCTCGGGTGTCAGGCGCGTGATCGGGTCGTTCCCGTCGAGACCCTTGTTCGGATCGAGCAGCACCAGGCTGCCCGCAGTGATCGAGTGGTGCGCCGAGGCGGTGAACACCAGCCGGTCCGAGCCGGGGATCGACCGCGCCTCGAAGGCGCAGTGCGGGTTCCAGGTGAAGTTGCCGTACACCGCGCTCGGGTGCGTGCCATCGGGGAAGGTGGACCACAGCTTCATGAACGGCATGTTGCTGCGGTCCACGTAATCCCAGCGCGCGTACAGGATGCGCCCGTCGCTCGATACCGACGGCGTCCACTCGAAGCTCTCGAACGCCGAGATCGGCCGCAGATGCTCGCCCGTCGGGTCCATCACGTGCAGCGTGTACACCGCAACCGGCCGGCTCGCGTCACCCCCGCAGCGCACATAGCAGTCCGGTAGCGCCGCCGTGAGCGTGCTCATCGCGGTCTGGGTGGTGCAGCGGAGCGACTGCCCCCGCCGCGTCGAGAGGAACAGGATGTCGTCGTTCGGCAGGTAGCGCGGGTCGAAGTCGTCGTACTTCCCGTGCGTGATCTGCCGCACGCCGCTGCCGTCCACGTTCATCTCGAACACGTGGTAGAAGGCGTCCTCCGGCACGGTCCCCTTATCGACCTTGTTCGGGTTGCCGGCGCTTTCGGGGTAGTACTTGCAGTACGCAAAGAGGACTTTCGTGCCGTCATACGAGAGGTCCGGCCCGTTGAAGTTGCCCACGGGCCAGCCCTCGGTCAGGCACGTCACCTGCGGCTCGCCGGTCCTGAAGCCCGACAGAACGTAGATGCCGCCGCCCGGCCGCGACCACCATCCGTAGTTCTGATCCGACATGTGGCTGTAGCTCGTCGGCGCGCGTTTCACGAAGAGGATGCGGTCGAAGTCGAGCAGCGGGTCGCGCAACGCCACCTCGCGCATCACTCGCCGCGCTTGCAGGTACAGCGCCCGGCGCGTCTCGATGGCGCCCTTCTCGGGCAGCTTCGCCTCCTCGGCACCGATCTGCCGCAGGGCCTCCTCGGCGGCCTTTGTATCCACTCCTCGCCCCGCAACCTCCCCCGCCAGCGCCAGCCCACGCGCCACGGCGTCCTTCACGGGATACAGATCGGGAATCGGCTCCCCCGGCCGGTCGTGCTTCACCGACCACGGGCTGATGCTACTCTGATCGGCGGGCTTCCACAGGGCGATGTTCGTCTGGTCGTCGCCCTGCGCGTAGATTTCGACCTCATCCAGGTGGAAGTAGCCCTCATGCGGGAGCTGCATTCGCACGTAGCGCGCGGGCTTCCCGTCCAGCTTAACGACGAGCGGGTTGTTGTTCGGCACGCCGCCGAACGCCGCGCCGTTGCAGTCGTGAACCTGCGTCCAGGTCTGTGCATCATCCGAGACCACGACCACCATCCGCGTCGTGCGCCCCTCGCAGCCGCCGTCGCACCGTGCATACACCACGATCCGGCCTAGCGGCGTGCTCTGGCCGAGGTCCACCTGCCACCACGGCTGGTTCTCGAGGGCAGTGTGAAAGCCCCACTTGCCGTCCTTCACGCCGTCCACGGCGCCGAGGGCGTCCTCCTTGGTCGTCGCGTTGCCCACGGTCGGCGACATGCGCCGCCGCTCCTCCTGCTTCAGCCAGTCGGCCTCCAGCCGCGCCTGCCAGTCGCCCTGCGCACCGGCCGGGCGCGGAAGCACCGCGATTCCCCAGACAACCATCGCAAGCCACGGGGTGTTCCTCATCAGGTGCGCCTCCGCTCACTCCACGAAGGGTGCCTGCCTGCTCTCCGGCGTGTAGCCGTGCAGCTCGATCCGGTTGCCGTCCGGGTCGGCCAGCCACACCTGCCAACTGCCATCGGCGCCCAGGTACGGGTCCGTCACCTCCACGCCCTTCGCCCGCAAGGCCTCGGCTGTGGCCGGTATGTCATCGACTTCGATGCAGAAGTGCTGCCACGAGCCGGGCTTCGGCGGCTCACCCGGCTGAGCCTTGAACAGCTCGACGAAGTTCCGTCCACCCACGTGCAAGTACACCCCGAACCGCTCGCCCTGATCGTTGATGAAGTCGAACGCGTGCCGCAGGCCGAGCTTGTCCACGTAGAACTCGATTGAGGCGTCGAGGTCCTGCACGCGGAAGCACACATGCGCCAAGGCTTTCAGCATCGACAGGTCCTTTCTACCAGCAACAACGGGTCAGGCCGACGGGTTCGCCCTCTCAGGGCGTGTATGAAAAGGGTGGGCGCCATGAATGGCGCCCCTACACAATTGGGCGCGATGAATCGCGCCCCTACGCCACAAACGACCATACATCGCCGTCATGTAGGGGCACGATTCATCGTGCCCGACTGTAGGGGCGTGATTCATCACGCCCGATGCCGTGCTTCTCATACACGCTCTCAGACGAGATGGAACTCCGTCTGGCGTCCCTGGATCGGCCGGCAGCCGTCCTGGGTGAACAACACGTCCTCC
>VGFC01000457.1 GCA_016869045.1 Armatimonadota bacterium | reverse complement strand
GAGAACCGCCTCGGCGACACTACGCTCTGGACCGTCAGCCGCCCGCCACCGCTCGCCGCTCAGGTACTCAAGGCCGTGGGCCTTCCGACCCTCCCCACCGTCCTCGAGGGCCCCAATCGACCCCGTCCCGATAGCGACATACCCGCTCCGTGATGTAAAACGACCGACCCCAACCCCCATTCCTGGGGATCCGTCGGCCCAAACTCTCAAACTCGCGCTAGCGCTTGCGAGCCCTGAGGACCGACGATGATGGCGGCAGTCGGCGACATGGGCCGCAGGTCGAGCGTCGCCGGCGCATCGCTCGAATCGTCGTACAGCAGGTTGCTCACGGCGAGGCTCTGTCCGGCCTCCAGGTGCGCTGACTTGCGCTGCCAGAGCTTGCGGATCTTCAGGCCCACATTGCTGTCGCGATCCACGAACTTCGCTGCCGCGCTGCCGTCGCCCACGACGAAGAACTGCTGCGAGGGGCCCATGTCGATCTCGCCGGGCGCGAACTGCGGCGCGCTCTCGGCCTGCACCTCGGCGACCAGCTTGCCCTGCAGGTCGTGGAAAGTCACGCGGTCCAGCATCACGCCCGGGTTCTCCCTCAGCGAGATCGTGACGCGGTGTCGCCCCCCCGCCGCTAACGTGATGTTGGGGGTGGGCGTGTCCTTCGTGTGTGCGTCGCTGCTGGGCCCAAACTGCCCGATGGGGATGTGGAACGCGATCTTCTCACCCCCGTCCACCTGCACCCAGAACGAGTCGGTCCCCGTGTCGAGGCCATACGCCCACGTCGTCATCACGTACTTCCCGGCCGCCAGCTCCAGCGGGAAGTCGAGCTGCGACTCGTTCTGCGCAAAGCGCACAGCGGTCCCCACCTCCGGCGCCGGGTTCGCGACAGGTACCAGGCCGAAGCTGCCCACCCGCGGCCCGCTCCAGCGCGACGTCTTGAAAATCCGCCCATCCAACATCTCCTGCGTGCCATCGCGCAGCGTCTTCCAGACGACGTCCATCGTGTAGTCGCCTGCCTGTTTGGCCTCCACCTCATCAATCACGACGAACCACTTGCCGCGATCCCAGAAGATGCTCCGCCGCCAGTCCGTGCCATTGTAGTCGATCAGCGCGGTCTGGGTCATCGCCGCCGCGTCGAAGAGGCCGCGACCGAGGAGGGCCGTGCAGGCGGGAGGGAGCTGGTCGCAGCGGCCGTCGCGGAGGATGCTGACCATGTTGTGCTCGGTCGTGTTGCGGACGAGGTAATCGCCGTCAATCAGCCAGTTTTCGCCGCGGCTGTGCAGCTTGATGATGGCATTCCCGTCCCAGTGCAAGTGCTTGCCCCTGGAATAGCCGTCGAGCAGCAGGTACTGGCCGTCAGGCTCCAGGCTCTCGCGGAAGGCGATCTTATCGAAGGTCTGCTCGACGGGCACGTTCGGCGGCGCGGGGCCCTCGTCGTAGTAGCCCTTGTCGAGGGTGTAGCGGTAGACTTCCTCGTGCAGAGGGACGACGGTCACGCCGGCCCAGTCCTGCCAGGGCTGCGGCTCGACGGTCCGGCAGTAGGGGTTCGACCATTTCCCGCCCTGGCTGATGCGGTTCAGCCGCCACAGGAAGCGCGGGTCCTGGTAGTACCAGAAGGCCATCGGTAGCCCGCTCAGCTCATAGCCCGGCGAGGTGGCGTAGCCGGAATCGCCCAACCCGGGCAGCACGCCGCGCGGGTCGGAGAGCGTGCTGAGGTAGTCGGCGTATGTCCGCACGTTTCCGTTCGCGAACCACGTGAAGTCGTTCTCCGCGAGCGTGTACTCGATCTCGTGGCCGGGCACGATGGTGAGGTAGCTATCGGCATCGCACTGCGGCTTCCAGCACTTCAGCTGCCCGCGAAACGCCCCGCGCACCTCGGCCATCATCATCGCCATGCGGTCGGCGTCGAGGTCGGGGTAGGCGTGCTGGAAGTAGCGCGTCAGCCAGTAGATGCCCAGGAGCGGGAAGGTCGTGTGGTTCCAGATGATCGTGTCATTCTTGGCCAGACTACCCCAGTACGAGCAATGGCGCGGCAGGCTGTTGAGGCAGACGAGCAGCGTGCGGGCGATGGTCAGACGGTCCTCGTCGGTGAAGATGGGTGAGGCCTCGATGGCGGCCCAGAGGCTGCCGATCTGGTTCGAGGCCGTCTCCTCCGGCCAGGTCACGGCGCGGCGCGGGTCTTCCTGGTAGCGCCGCCAGCACGCGAGCAGGGCGCGCTTCGCCGCCTCCGCGTAGGCCTCATCGCCGGTCCGCAGGTACTGCTCGGCGAAGCCGTTGAACTCCACGAACTCGCCGAGGAGCTTGCGCGAGAGCAGCTCCTCGCGCTGCGCGTCGGTGAGGGGCTTCGCGTTGCTGACGACGAGCGTCCACGGCAGGGAGACGTTCGCCGCGTCCTTGGCAGCCTGGGCTGACAAGCGGTCGGTCAGGGCCTGGACGCCGGCCTGCGCCCCGGCCGCGTCGCTGGAGCCGACAACGATGACGCACGAATCGCCCGGGAAGAGATGCGGGTCGGCGATTGTGCGTAGCGCGTACTCGCCTGGCCCGGGGAGGAGCGAGTCCTCGAACGCACGGCGGTTGAAGCGCATGTGCGCGGCGACGGGGTTGGTGTTCAGGTTGCCGATGGCGATGATCGTCGGCGCCTGCGCGGCGAGGTCGAGCAGGGGGTGGTCTTTCCAGCCGCGCAGCTCCGGGCCGGGCAGTGGGACGAGGACCACCTTCGGCGCGGGATTGCACCAGCGGGCGAGGGCGTCGGCGAGGGCCTGCGCGGCCTCGCGGTAGCCGGGCTCATCCGGCGCAACGATGGCGGCAGTCGGCTTGCCGTCCGCGATGACGGGCCACTGCCGCCGCACCTCGCGCACCTTCTCGGGACCGTTCGTGGACCACGCGGCCAGGGGCAGCATGTCACCAAACTCCTTCGGGTCAGCCTTGCGCAGGCTGGCGCCGTCGATCAGCGTCTCGCTCGTCCAGAAGTGCATCGTGTAGATGTAGAGCCGCACGAACTCGGTGCCGGGCGGCGCCTCGGCGAACGTGCGCACCTGGTGCCACTGACCGTCGATCTTCGGGGCGATGAACGTCGGGAACGACGCATTCATCGGCAGGAACGTGAGCTGCAGGATGACCGCCTGGTCGTGGTTGCGCGCGATGGGCTTCACCCAGACCGAGGCGATGAACTGCTCGCCCGGCTTCGCGGGCACATCCTGCTGCACGCCGATCGACCAGCGGCCGTCGCGCTCGTTCGGGCCGGTGTCCAGCAGGCGGAGGCTGCGCTGTCCCGAGTGCGCCTCGTCGGCGGGCGCCAATACGCTCTCCGGCACGCCGCCACCGTAGCGTGACCAGCCGACGGGCACCCCCTGCTCGGAGAACTCCTCGAAGTCCCCGTTCTTCAGCAGCTCCTGGGCAGAGAGGCCCGAGAGCGGAACGAGACACAGCCCAAGGACTGACACATGGTGCAGTCTCATGTCGGCCTCCGCTACTGCGCGTCAAGGGTGAAGTCATCGAGCCACAACGTGCCCGTGGCCGGCGCCAGGCCGCAGAAGAGCGTCAGCCGCCGCGCGGTCTCGGGCACGACCACCGTACCCACGATCTGCTGCCAGCCGAAGGTCCCGCGCAGCACCACGCCGCCCGTCACGTCGGCGCGCACGCGGCGCTGGCCGGTCGCGTCCGTGAACTCCACGAAGGCGGACAACGCGGTGTCGCCCTGAGGCTCCAGGTCCTTCCCACTCACCCAGAAGCTCACGCCGATCGTGTCGCCCGGCCGAGCGGGCAGGCTGGGGGTTCGGAAGCCCAGGCCCTCCGGCGGGATGCGTGAGGGCTCGAAGCCGTTGACCTCCAGGCACCGGTTTTCGCCATGGGCGATCTTGGGATCGCCGCGGAGGGTCAGCGTGCCGCCGGCGCCGCCGTAGGCGAATGTATCGACGCCGCCGGGCAGGCCCGTGTAGGCGGCGTAGACGAACTGGCGCTCGACGCCGTCGCCCGTGGCCGCACGCCAGAAGTAGGGCAGCAGGTTCACGCCGGCCGGGTCCTCGAACTCACAGCCGAGGTTCCCGATCATCATCAGGCGCTCGTCCGGGTCCTTGGCGTCGGACACGCGGAAGGTCACGAGCCCCAGCCCCACGTCCGCCGGCTGAACGTCGCCGACCTCGCCGTTGGGTTCGTGGCCCGTGGCCTGCTGCAGTTCCTCCAGCGTCGCGAACTTGCGCCCTTGTTCGCCGTCGGCGAACAGCGCGTTCTCGCGGGGCTGGTAGCTGTTGTAGTCGCTGAAGTTCGGGTGCTCGATCTGCAGGCGAAGCGAGGGCTCGGCGTCGCGGACGAGGTTGTGCGCGAAGACGTGGTCCACGGTGGGGTACGGCTCGGCGCCGCTCCACACAGCCAGCCCACTGGAACGCGGCGACTGGATGTAGTTACGCATGTACATCCCGCGCTGCGACTGGCGGCACGTGATCCCGTGACCGTCGCGGTAGCTCGTGTTGAAGTACGCCTGCGTGTCGCCCATCCCGAACTCGACGTAGATGCCGGCCTCCTTGTTGTGGGCGCACGTGTTGCCCAGGTACATCACGCGCACGATGTTGATGTCGCCCCAGAGCGCCCAGCCGTCCCAGCCGTTGATCGTCTCGGGGTTGCCCGCTTCGAGGACCACGTTGTGCGCGAAGAGGCTGTCGCTCGCCGAGTTCATCTTCACGCTGCCCATCCACCACACCTGATGCCAGGGGTTGAGGGTGCAGCGGATCACGAGGTTGTCCTCGA
Organism: Armatimonadota bacterium; assembly: GCA_016869045.1. Lineage (GTDB taxonomy): Bacteria > Armatimonadota > Zipacnadia > Zipacnadales > VGFC01 > VGFC01. The sequence goes on along the minus strand of VGFC01000457.1, from coordinate 821 downwards.
CGCGGCAGTGGGTCGGCCGATCCTGCAGGAAGATGCCGTTCCCCAGCATGCCGATGACCGTGTTGCGCCGGATGATCGCGCCTCGACGGTCCCAGCCGCAGGCCACAATGCCCGCCCCGCAGTCGGTGACCAGGCAGTCCTCTACAACGTCGTCGTCACCGCTCATGTAGATCGCGGTGGAGGCGTACCGTCGGACCTGCAGCCCGCCGATCCGCCAGTTCGCGGCGAGTATGAAGGCATGCGGCCGGACGGGCACCTCAACCATGTGCCCCTCGGCCGGATTCCCGCCGCCGAGGTTCAGCAGCAGGCGCTTGCCATCGGGGTCGAACTGCCACAGGCCCGCATCCGCGTCGGTCAGCGTCCCGAGCTTCCACTCGAAGTCGGCGACCTTGTCGAGCTTCATGTAGATGGGCTTCCCGTCTACCACCACCTGGCCCGGATCGCGCTCCAGCGGGATCGAGTAGATGTGCTCGAAGCCCTCAACGCGCTGCCACTGGTCGGGCGGGATCGGGTCGGCCCCGTCGAGCACCACTGCGTCATCGTCGAAGGCCCGGACCGTGATCGGCGCGCCGGGAAGCCCCGCCGTCTTCACCTGTACCGCCTCCGGATAGCGGCCAGCGTGGAGGTAGATCGTATCGCCCGGCTGCGCGACGTCCGTCGCGTGCTGAATGGTCTTGAACGGCTGCGCCTCGGTGCCGGGATTCTCGTCGGCGGCACCGGGAGCATCCACGGCAACATGGTAGACGGCAGCACCAGACCCGGATGCGGCCACCAGCAACACCCCCAACAGCGCAAGCAGCGCGCGCAGCATCGGTATCCCA
>VGFC01000456.1 GCA_016869045.1 Armatimonadota bacterium | reverse complement strand
GCGGCGTCTGCTACGGGCAGAACCTGCCGGAGCCGCAGCAGTTGCGGATGGCGCAAGATGACATCGCCTATGCGGAGCTGCTGACTGCGGCAGGGCTCACCGATGAGCAACTGGGCACGCTGCAGCAGCTGCAGACGCAGCTCGAGGCCGATGGCTTGGTCGGGCCCGACCTGGCGGTGCTTCTCACCAAGATCCTCGCCGGCGTGCTCGGCGGGATGTCGGTGTCCGAGGCCCAGGAGGCTCTCGGCGACCAGCAGCAGGTTCTCCAACAAGCCCAGCAGCGCTGGCAGCAGTCGCTGCAGCAGGCCACGGACCAGTTGCAGAAGCTCCTCACCGCCGAGCAGCAGGAGGCGCTGGTCTGGCACGGGTCCCCGGCTCATGCGCTCGATGGCGCGGTCGATGCGATCTCGCGGATGCGCGGCCTGCCGGAGGCGCAGTGGAACCAGGTCAGGCCCCAGATCACCCAGGCCCTCTCCCAGATGACCTCCCAGGCTGGTGGGGGAGGGGCAACTCCGGAGAAGATCGGCGAGCTGCTCGACCAGACGCGCGCCCTCGACGAGGCGACCTTCGAAGCGCAGCGAGGGACCCTGGCGCGCACCTGGCTGCCGACCCTCATGCCCAACATCGCCCAGATGCTCCAGGACCCGCAGTTCCGCCAGCGCCAGCTCGCGCAGGTCTGCCAGCGGCTCATCACCTACGAACGCGGGGCCACCATCGTCGCGGCCAAGCGCGAGGCGGGGGCTGGGCCGTAGCGGTCCACCTCAGCCATGGCCGAGCCGGCCATGCCACTAGGCGATGCGCTCCACGTCCAACTGCCAGGTCTTCTCCGGCGCAACCTGGATGGCGATGATGCAGTAGCGGCACCCCTCGACCTCAAGCTGCCAGCCGCACTCCGGCTTGAACCCCTGAGGGAGGCGGCTCCGCCAGGAGTACCGGGCCCGTTCCGCCTGCCCGAGAGGGGAATCCACCAGCTTGGCCTCCCTCTGCCGGAAGGAGCCGCGGCACTCCAGCACGGGCACGAACCCGCCGCTGGCCCATTCGCCCTGCGCGGGAGCGCCCGGCACCGGGTGCGACGTCGGCCGGTAGAACGTGGTATCGACCATGCGATAGGCGGCCATTCAGAGACCTCCGGGGAGGGCGAGGAGCGAGGGGAGAGAAGCGAGGAGCGAGGGGAGAGGAGTGAGAGACGGCGTACCGCACGGGCCTTGTCTGGGGGCTCGGTGGCAGGAGGAACACTGTCTCGCCCCGAAACTTGCCTGTGCGAATGGCGGGCAACTCGGGCTGTCAGTGAAGGGAGGCGGGCGAGATGAGGATCAGGGGCGCGGTGCTACTGACGATCGCGATGACGCTGAGGTCAGGTTGGAGCTTCGCCGCAACGCTGACCGTGACGACTACGGGCGATTCGGGCCCAGGGACTCTACGGGCGGCCATGGAGACGGCTAGCACGAATGGTACGCCGGACACGATCACCTTCGCCGCGGCCCTCAAGGGGACGACCATTGCACCGGCGAGTCAGCTGCCGTATCTGACCGAGGGCTCCACCACCATCGACGGCGACCTGGACGACGATGGCGCACCCGACATCACCCTCGACGGCATCAACATGGGGACGGCCTACACGCAGGGCCTGTACGTGAGCGGCGCGAGCGACACGATCATTGGGGGGCTCTCGATCGTGCGCTTCGGTGGGAATGGCGTGTACGTCTCCTCGGCCCCGAACTGCCGAATTGAGGGCTGCTATCTGGGGGTGGCCCGGAACGGTACGACACCTCGGCCCAACACGTACCATCAGGTCTACCTGCAGAGAACGAACGGCGGTCGAGTCGGCGCTCCGGGTAAGCGGAACGTGATCGCGTCACCCAGCAATTCGTCGGGAAGTGGCATCAGGCTGTACGACACCAAGGGTGCGGTCGTCGGGCCCAACTACATCGGGATCAACGCTGCCGGGACCGCCGTCCTGGGGGCCGGCGACGGGGTAACCGGGGTCTGGCTGGACGGGGATGCTCCCGCCAACTCCCAGAACAACGTGGTTCGCGACACCGTCTTCGCCGGGATGAGGACGGGCATCTTCATGTACAACACCTCCGCCAACCACGTGCGAAGCTGCACCTTCGGGCTCGCCGCCGATGGCAGCACGTCCCTCCCCATGGGGGTGAGCGACACGAGCCTGGGCATGTCGCTTCAGGAAGGGGCGCTCAACAATCTCATCGGGGGATCGACGGCCGATTGCCGGAATACGTTCGCGTGCGGGCCGACGGGCGATGGTATCGTATTCTCGGGCTCAGGCGCGCAGGGCAACCGGGTCGAGGGCAACTACTTCGGCACCAACGCCGCGGGCACTCAGCAACGGGATCTGGCCGAAGGCGTTCGGCTGGCCTCGGACGCGGGGGCGCAGACGATCGGAGGCAGCACGGCCTCGCGTGTGAACTTCTTCGCCATGAAGCCCACGGCGTTCAAGCAGATTGGCGTGGAGTTCCAGGGCTCCGGCGGCGGCACGGTCGTGCGGAATAACTGCTTCGGCGTGCTGCCCGCCACCGGCGCGTACGTGGCCAGTGCGGACACGGGCGTCTACCTGTCGCAAGTGCCCATCCAGGTGCTGGACAACACCTTCGCGCGGCTGAACCCCGGCATCTCGGTCAATGGCGCCGGCGCCACCCCCTCCATATTCCGCAACGCGTTCCGCAGGTGCGAGATGGGGGTGGGAATCTGGGACGGCGCCTGCCCGAGACTCGGGAACCTCCGCAACGCCTCCGCCCGGGATGATGGGGGGAACGTATTCCGCAGCACGGGCGTGTACCACATCGCCAACAACACCCCCAATCCCATTCAGGCCGAGGGCAACGACTTCAGCAGCGGGACGCGGTCGGTGATCGATGCGAAGATCCTCGATAGGCTCGACGACGGGGCCCTCGGTCGCGTGGACTTCGATCCGCTGGAGGGGGGCGTGCACCCGACCGGTGAGACCTCGGGTGAGATGCTCTCCGCAGCGGCGGCGATTCCCGCCGGCGCCGGAGCTGAGGTCGTCTACACGCTCAGTGCCCCGGCGGAGGTGACGGTCACTGTGCGTAACCTCGCCGGGAGGCCCATCGCCACGGTCCTGCGTGATCGGGACACGGCTGCCGGTCTGCAGCGCAACGTCTGGAGCGGCTGCGCCGACAACGGCCTGCGCGTGCCGGCGGGCGCCTACGTCATCGAGATCGCGGCGAGGTCGGCGGACGGAACGCAGGCGCGGGCGCTGACGACGGTGCGGTTGGGGGGCCGGTAGGGCTTTCTCACGGGCGGGCCGCCCGTGCCACGAGTCCGTGCCACTACTCGACGACGGTGCGGCCGCCGGAGTCGATGAAGGGGCGCAGCAGCTTGCGGACGCGGCGGGGGAAGTTGTCCCAGACGCCGTTCGCGTACTGCTCGGTGATGCCATCGAGGTTGAACCGCCTCACGCCCTGCTCCTGAAGCCGCTCGCGGTCCACCAGGTCGGGGGACTTGTGCTCGCGCAACAGATGCAGCGCCAGCTCGCAGGCGGCGTACTCGACGCCGTCGGGAATCCGCAGGTTGCCGTCCGCATCGTGGTCGCCGTCGCGCGGGAACTTCAGGGCTTGTGGGGTCGCGGTGTCGTGGGGCTGACCGTAGTAGCGGAACTCCTCGTCGATCTTCCTCGCCGCCGAGATCAGCGCCCGGGCCCGGTCCTCGCGACCGAAGCCGAGCCACTCGCGCCCCTCCAGCGTGTCCGCGAAGTACGCATCCGCGAAGGCGAGGGTAACGTAGGAGTTGGAGTTCTCACCGGCAACCGTCGCGTCAATGATCGGCTCTGCCATGCGTGTGCCTCCTGGAGATGGGGAAGAGGGAAGGCATGGATCAGGATGTGCAGGATGGGGCAGGATACGGCCGTGACTGATCCGTCATCCTGCCCATCCTGTCTATCCTGTTGGGGGTCAGGCGTCCGTCACGACAGCCACGCCCATCGTGCCGTCCAGCTTACCGACCTGGTAGCAGGCGGTCATCACGACCTCGTAGGCGCGGAGGGACTCGTCGCGCTCGTAAGCGAGGCGCGGTCGCCACTTCCACAGGAAGCCGAAGGCGCGGTCCGACAACACGGCGCCGGCGCGGTCGGCGTTTGTGTTAACCAGCGGCACGCTGGGATGGACCACGACCTGGGTGCCGTAGAGCTGCGCCACGAAGTAGTTGTAGCCCACTTCCTCGGCCATGCGGCCGTAGCCGGTCGCCGTGGTGAGCGGCGAGCTGGCCTCGGTCAGCAGGTCGTACCACTGCTGCGGGTGCAGCACGCACAGGTAGGGGCTGGGGGCGGTGACCGACGACAGCGCGTTGATCGCATCCAGGATGTTCTGGTACGAGCAGTCCACGCCCGTGCTGCCGACCGTCGTGTCCAGGCCCTCGAAGAGTGCCATGACGTCGATGTCGATCTTCGCCGCCAACGCCAGGCCCAGCTCGCGGCCGGCCTCGCGCGCCACGTCCTCCCGCGCGCTCTCCAGCGCCAGGTCCGTGATCGTGGTCATCGCGATCTTCTCGGTCGCGGTCAGGCTGATCTTGCTTGTGCTCAGGGCCTCCGGGTCGGTGTAGTCGATGCCCTCTTCCACGTCGTAGGCGGTGAACTGGCCGTAGGTCGGGAAGTCCATCGTCTTGCCCGGCGCGCCCTCCAGACTGCGCACCTGGAGCCACTTCTCGCCGATGCCGCCCGGCGCGAACAGCGCGTTCGCCCGGATCGTGTGCATCGCCTCAGCGATGATCGTCGGGATGATGTCGTCAAGCGTCGAGGTGGTGGTGGCCGTGATTGCCATTCGGGGGGTCTCCTTATGGGGATTGAACCACGAAGACCACAAAGAAGGCACGAAGCTGCACAAAGACGGCTGGACGCTCTTCGTGTGTCTTTGTGCCTTCTTCGCGGTCTTCGTGGTTAGGTCGTGCCTAACGGCGCATGGCGTGGTACTCGCGGAAGGCTTCGGCTTCGCCGCGGCGCATGCGCTCGGCGAGGGCCTCATCGACCCGGGTGGGACGGGCGGCCCCGCCCGTGTTGGCGCGAATGGGCGCGCCGACGTCGGTGGCCGGCTTCGCGAAGAGCCGCAGATCGGCGGCCCACTGCTCCCGCGCGGTGTCGATGGCGGCGTCGATGCTCTCGGCATCCTCGCCCTTGACCAACGCGGCGTAGGGGGGAGGCAAGCCGGCGCCCTTTGCCAGCAGTCGCTCGGCGACGAGCGCGCGGTTCTCGGCGCCCTTCAGGGCCCCGGACAGCGTCGCGACATCGTTGCGGGCCTGCTGCGCCTCCTCGCCGGCAGCTTCCAGCTCCGTGATCCGGCCCTCGAACTCGTCCCGCACGGCCTTCTCCACGCGCTGCCGTTCGCGCCGCAGCCGCTCGGTGACGATTCGGTCCACGTCTTCCTGCGTGAAGGTCTTGGTCACGGCAGTGCGAAGTGATGAGTGCGAAGTGCTAAGTACGGCATCGCCGTCCAACTCATCACTTTGCACTTCGCACTTCTCACTGTCCGTGCTCGCGGGCGCAGTTCCCGCGCCGCCATCCTCAGGCGTGTGTTCCGGCATGGTGGGTTACCTCCTGGGGGTTGACGGCAGTGCGAAGTGATGAGTG
>VGFC01000455.1 GCA_016869045.1 Armatimonadota bacterium | reverse complement strand
GGGGGTCCAGGATGCTGCTGCCACCCGTCCAGATGCGGTCCAGCGCGGCGCTGTGGCTGACGGTCAGCGCCGCCGGAATGTGCCGCACGAACAGGCTCTCCCAATGGTTCTCGGGCGAGGCGAAGCGGAACGCGCCCTGCATCGCCAGGAACGTGCACTGCATGCTGTCCAGCCCCGCCCCGCTCGTGGCGACCGCCATCAGCGCCCACAGCACCAGCAGTTCGGCGGGGCTGAAGGCCGCGGCCGGACGCCAGCGAAGAAGCGCCTGGTTCAGCAGCCGCACCACGATCAGCAGGAACAGCACATTCCAGAACAGCGCCACCAGCGTGGGGTCGAAGATGTTCCGCTCGTAGGACATGAACAGCATGAAGAACGCGTTCAGGGGCACAAGCAACGCGGCGAGGGCGAGAACGCGGGAAGTGACGCCTGCACGACGGGGGTCAGCCGAGCCGGATCCGACGCCTGCGTCGCTGTGGGGAAGGTGTGACGGTGCCACACGGAATCGATTCACCGGCGCCTGCGCCCGACCTCCTTCAGTTGCGTGTGTCCAGAAGGCCTGCCGAGGCGCGCGAAGAAGGAGTACTGCGACAGGGAAGGGAGGGCTACTCGATGGGACGCACGGCAAGGGGTCGGTTGCCCCTCTGGGCGTGGTTCTTCATGGCGGCGGCTCCGTCGGCCGCACAGGCGCCGGCGCCGCAGTCCTACTTCGTGATGGCCTACCACGGCGGCTACTACCTGACGAATGAGGACGAGTACCGCCGCTGCCTCGACAAGCTGTTCAACCTCCTGGAGGCCGATCCCAGGCTCAAGATCGTGCTGGAGCTTGAGCCCTACACGCTGGAGGCGATGCAGCACGGCGAGCGCTTCGACTGCGAGCGCCACGACCGCACCGAGCCGCTGCTCGCCGCCTGGGGCATGTCGCCGACGGGCGTGCAGCGCCTGGCGGAGGCCGCATACGATGGCGGCTTCGGGATGCGCCTCACGAACGCGAACGCGCCGTACGTCAACCTGTCGCAGCCGTTGCCGGCCGTCAGCCTCCGCGGCCACACGCTGACGTTCGCCGCCTGGGTGCGCGCGCGCCAGGGAGAGCGCGTCCATCTCTACATCGATGCCTGGTCGATCCAGGGCTTCATCCCCGGATCGGCGGTGCGCACCGAACCGCTCTCACCGGACGGCCAGTGGCACAAGCTCTCGCTCACCTTCCCCGTGCCCGGCGACGCGTGGACGATCTTCCCCCAGGCGAAGATCGACGGCCCCGGCGAGGGGGACTTCGATTCGGTCTCACTGACGGACGAGAAGGGCAACGAGCTACTCGCCAACGGCGGCTTCGAGACGGTGACCGTGCCCGCGCTGAAAGACGAGGAGCGACTGGCGAAGCTCCGGCAGTGGTGTGCGACGGGTCGGCTCGAGATCGTCGGCGGCGCATACACCCAGCCGATCCTCTACACCATCGGCGACGAGTCCGCTGCGCGGCAGTTCGAGCACGGCGTGCGCGCGGTGCAGGAGTCGCTCGGGCTGCCGGTGCGCGTCTACGCGGCGCAGGAGCCCGGGCTGAGCGGCCAGGTTCCCCAGCTTGCGCGTTCATCCGGGATGCAGGAGGTGCTCTACCGCACGCACTGGTGCATCTTCGGCTCGCCCCCGCCGCGCGACAAGACCGTGGTGACATGGGTGGGCCCGGACGGAACACGCATCCCGGCGGTGCCCGCCAATGTCTTCACTCCGCTCCAGGGCTACGGCCTGCCCGGCTCGCCGACGCCGCAGTTCGTGAGCGCCGCCCAGGCCGCCGGCGTGGCCTCGCCTCTGTTCACCTCCTTCGCCGACCTCGTCGGTTCGGCCATTCCCGAGGAGACCGCCAGCGTGACGGCGGGCCGGTTCGCCTTCGGCTTCGCGAACCTCTGCCAGACGGTTCCGGTTGGCGACCTCGCAGGCCGGCGGTTGCTGCTGTCGGGATGGCTGCGCGCGCGCAAACCGGGCGGGCACCTTTACATCGACGCGCATACGCCGGACCACGCTGCGCTGGGCGGGTTGCAGTCCAACAACGTCCCGCCCGACGGCCAGTGGCATCGCGTCGAGACCGGCTTCACCGTGCCGGCGGGCACGGTCACGATGTTCCCGCAGGCTCGCATCATCTCCGCCGAGGGCGACCTGGATGTCGCCGACCTGAGCCTCACGCCCGCCGACGACAAGCGCGAGCTCCTGCCCACGCCCCTCCTCCAGGCGAACGCGCTCGCCCCGGGTTGGGGTGTCGGCAAGAGCGAGGGCGTGCAGACCGAGTTGAGCTTCGGCGAGGACCAGGGCCGGCGGTTCGCCCGTCTGCAGGCGCAGGCGCCCGCCCTCAATGCGCAGGTCACGACTCTGGGCGACTACTTCGCGCTCGTCGGCCCGCCGAAGGATGACTGGACCGACGCCTACGTGGGCTTCGAGCACCGCTTCCCCTGGGGGCTCCTCGCCGGACGGCCGCAGCGCATGGACCGCCTGGCTGAGGATGCGGTCGTCGGCGCCGAACGCCTCCTCGCGATGGCGGGCAAGCGGCCCATCGCCGAACTCGACGACGCGTGGCGGCTGGCCCTCATGCAGGAACACCACGACGGCTGGGTGTGCGCCCCGGTCCTCTTTGGCATCTGGCGTGGGTACGACTCGTATGCCGCGATGTGCGCGGCCGCCGCCCAGGACGCCATCGACCGGTCTGCGCAGCTCACCGCACCGCTGACTGCCTCAGGGGCGGGTCGCGCGATCACGGTCCTCAATCCGTGCGGTCACGAGCGCACCGACCTCGTTGACCTCAACGCAGAACTCCCCGCGGGCGCCGTGCGCGCGCCCCAGATCGTGGACGCCAAGGGCTCGCCCGTTCCCGCCGCCGTGTCCGTCACTGCGACCCATGCCGACGGCTCCGCTAGGACCGTCGTCGGCCGCTTCGTCGCTTCGGCGCCCTCGATGGGCTCCGCGCAGTATGACGTGACCGAGCGGAAGGCCGGAGCCGATTCGCCGCTACCCGAACCGAAGCTGTCGCTGTCCGCCGCGAAGGAGGGCCTTTTCGCGGTGACGCTTCCGGGCTCCGACCGTCCGCCGCTCAGCGGCCCGCTGCGCCTGACCGGCCACTTCCCGACGGGCGACGAGTGGGACAAGCCGACCCCGGCGACCGCCGGCACGCCTCTTCGTACGCAGGGCGACATCGGCGGCATCCGCTACGAGTGCCTGGCCGAGGCGTCGCCGAGGTCGCCGCTGGTGCGCCTCACTCTCACGCTGGACTTCGGCAACGGGGCCGACGTGGGCGCCACGGAGGATTCGGACCGCCTCCCGAAGTGGGCGAAGGCCGACCAGAAGCTCCGCCTGGTGGTGCCTCTCCCTTACGCTCAGCCTCGCTTCTTCACCCATGAGCCCTTCGAGGTCCGCGAGGTAACCGGCGAACGCTGCCACTGTATCCGCTACGCGATCGCTCAAGACGACGGCGGGGGCGTGGCGGTCTTCACGGACCGCGCGACGGATGTCACCTGCCGCACGAATCCCGCCTCGCTGGAGATCACGCTCGGCTATGGCGGCGGCTTCATCTACGCACCGGGCGAGCGCGCCTCGCTGACGGGCAAGGAGACGTACAACCTGGCGCTGCTCTTCTACCGCGGCGACTGGGCCTCCGCTCGCGTGCCCGAAGTCGCCGATGATCTGGCCCATCCGCTGCTCGCCGTGGTCGGCAAGGAGATGGCGCCAGGTCCGCGACTGCAGATCGATCCACCGGGCGCGGCCGTGGTGACCGCCTTCTGGCCGACCGCGAAGGGCGTCGCCGCGCGCCTGTGGCGTCCGTACCCGGGCGAGGCGGATATTCGCCTGCGCATCCCGGGCGCGCGCGGTCTGTCTCGCACGAATCTCCTCGGCGAGCCCCTGGAGCGCTTGGGCGACAACGAGGCCGCCTCGGTGCGCATGGCGCAAGGGCAGATCATGACGCTGGCGGCGTCGATGCCGTGAGACTGGACAGGGGGACGCCATGAAGATCGGACTCGACTCGTACAGCTTCCGCTACGCCGCGGGGATCTGGGGTTGGCGGGCGGAGACGTGCCTCACGCCGGAGGGCTATCTGCGGGTGGCGGGGGAGCTGGGGCTAGCGGGCGTTCACTTCGCCGACCTGCGGCACTTCGAGAGCCTTGAGCCCTCCTTCCTGACGGAGCTCCGTCGCGAGGCGGAGGCCGCCGGGCTCTACATCGAGCTGGGCACCGGCGGCACGGACCCGGGGCATCTGGGTGAGGCGCTGCACGCGGCCCAGACGCTCGGCTCGCCCGTACTGCGGACGTTCGTCGGCGGCTTCCGGTGGCACTCCGAGATCACCGGCGCGGACCTGGTCGCCCAGGCGACGGAGAACCTGCGCGAGGTCGTGCCCGTGGCGGAGCAGCTCGGCGTGCGGATCGCCATCGAGAATCACCTGGACCTCACGACCGACGAGTTGCTCGACCTGCTCCGCGCAGTCGGCAGCGACTACCTCGGCGTCTGCCTCGATACCGGCAACGGGCTGGGGCTGCTCGAAGACCCCGTGGCTGTCGCCGAGGCGCTCGCACCCTACACGTTCACCACGCATCTCAAGGAGTTCCGCGTCATCCTGCGCCGCGAGGGCCTGGTGCTGCGGGGCGCGCCGCTCGGCCAGGGCGATGTGCCAAACGGCGACATCGTTCCGCTCCTGCGGCAGCTCAACCCGATGGGGGACGCGCTGGCGCTCAACGTGGAGACGGCGCTCGAACGCGTGACGATTCCGGTGTTCGCGCCGAGCTTCTCCGATCGGCTGGCGAACCTCCGGCCGCGCGACCTGCTGAGGCTCGTTTCGCACATGGACTTCGACCACTCCGTGACGGCAGACCAGCTGGCCCTGCCGGAAGAACGCGGCGCCTCCGCGGAGGAGGTCCTCGCTGCCGAGCGAGCGCAGGTGGCCGAGAGCGCAGCCTGGGCTCGCCGCCAGTTCGCGTGAGGGGGACTGCACATGCGTGCTCTCCAGGTCGTGGCGCCTCGCGACGTTCGCATCGTGGACTTGCCGGAGCCGACCCCGGGCGAGGGTCAGGTTCTGCTGCGCGTCCTGGCAAGCGCCATCTGTACGGTCCACGAGCTGAAGGTGTTCCTCGGCGAGTACCCGCCGGAGATGCTGGCGGTGGTGTATCCGGCCCCTCCGGGATTCCCCGGTCACGAGGCCACGGGTGAGGTCGTGGCGGTCGGCCCCGGTGTCACGCACCTCGCGCCCGGGCAACTGGTCGCGACCACGGGCATCGGGGGCGAGGGCACTCACGCGGAGATGCTCCTGCGCCAGGCCGACTGCGTGTTCGCCCTGCCCGACGGCACGGACCCCGCAGCGGCGGCCCTCTGCGAGCCGGCCGGCTGCGTGCTGCACGCCGTGGACCTGGCCGGTTCGCTCTGCGGCCGGACGGTGGCGGTCGCGGGTCTCGGGCCGACCGGGCTCATTGCGGTGCAGTGGGTTCGTCGGGCCGGGGCGGAACCCGTGCTCGGCATCGACCCCGTCGAACCGCGCCGCGCTCTGGCCGAGCGCCTTGGGGCTCACGAGACCGTCGATCCGCTGGCGCCCGGCGCGAGCGACCGTCTGGAACGCGCCGCCGAGATCGTGATCGAGT
>VGFC01000454.1 GCA_016869045.1 Armatimonadota bacterium | reverse complement strand
GTCCCCGGCGCGCGTCAGTGTCGCATCGAGCACCAGCAAGGACGCCTCGCACATCGTGGCCGCCAGCACCGTCTCCACGAACGCCGGGCAGGGGGGCGAATCCACAACCACAACGTCGAAGTGCGTGCGCAGCAGCTCCAGCGTCTCGCGCGCCCGTGGCGAGTCCAGCAGCTCCACGGGGTTGGGCGGCACCTCGCCGGCCGGCAGGACAGAGAGGCGGTCGATCCCCGTTCGCCGCACCAGACCCATCGGCTCCGCCAACCCCGCCAGCACGGCGGACAGCCCCTGGACGGCCTCATCGTCCACGGAGAAGACGACCCCCTTCCGCGCGGCCGACCGCCGCATGTCCGCGTCAACCACCACGACCCGATGCCCGTTTTGGGCCAATGCGATCCCCAGACCGAGGGCGACGCTCGTCTTGCCCTCGCCGGCCCCTGGGCTGGTCACTAACAGCGTGGGTGGCGATGCGCCCCCGAAGGCGAAGCGGATGCTGGTCCGTAACGCTCGGAACCGCTCGCCCAGTTCCGGATCACTCGCCGAGCCGACAATGTACCCCGCCATATCGCGCGCGGCGGGCAGGACACCCAGGACCCGCAACCCGAGCCGCCGGCTAACGTCCGCCTCCGTCCGCATCCGGTCGTCGAGTGCCTCGGCCAGCACCGCGCCCAGGAGGGCCAGGAGCAAGCCGACCGCGAAGCCCAGCACCATGTTCAGCACCTTCTGCGGCCGCACGGGCTTCTCGGGCAGCTTGGCTTCTGCCACCAAGGTGACTCCCGGCGAGGCGACGGCCTCGTTGATCTTCATCTGCTGGTAGTTCTTCATGAGCATGACGTACAGGTCGGCGGCGACCTGCTGATCGCGCTTGAGGCGCCCAAGTTGGGTCGCCATGTCGGGCCACTCGCCCATCTTCGCCATCTCACGCTCACTGAGCGTTGCCAGCGCCGCTTCCTCCCCCGCGGCCTTGGCGGTCTCCGCCTCGTTGACTGCGAGTTGCTGCGCGAGTTCGATGTAGACGGGGTTGGAGGACTTGACCTGACTCTCGATCACCGTCTGCATCGCGTCGCGGAGCTGAGCGGTCGCCTCGGCGATCCGTTCATCCAGCTTCTTGACGTCGGGGTGTTGGGGCCCGTGCGCGACGGCTTGGGCGGCCCGCTGCAGCTGGACGTCGCTCAGGTCACTCTCGAGCTTCTGTACGACGGGGTTGCGGGCGATCGTCGAGGAGGCGATGTAGGTCGAGTGCTCCCGTGCCAGCTTGCGCCGGAAGTAGTCCGCGGCGCTCTGTGCTCCGGCGCGGGTGGAACTCGCGGTATCGCTCTGCGCGCCCAATGCCGCGGCCCGCTCGATGCTCGCGGTGATCGAGGCCCCAATGTCGGCGATGCCGTGGGCCGCCTGGTACTTCCGGAGTTTCTCCTCAGACTCCGCCAACGCCGTCTCCATGTCCCTCAGTTCACCGCGCATGTCGGCGGCGGCTTGCTTGGGACTCTCCTGGGCCAACTCGCGGCTCTGCTTCAGGAACAGGTCGGTGATGCGTTTCGCCAGATCCGCCGCCTTGCCGGGGTCCTTCCCTTCAACCTTCAGGACCACCAGGTCGGACTCGCTGTCGCTGTCGGCCTGGACCGTATACTCCAACTCGTCGATCGACTGCGTCTCCTTCAGAAGGCCCAACTCCTTCGCGGCCTTCTCCGTCAAATCCGGGTGCTCCAGGAGCAGTTCCTGCGTCTTCGAGCCTCGGGGCGCCAAGGCCCCCCCGATCAGCGGGATGTCGCCCAGGACGCTGGCTGCCGCGCCCGCGTCGGTCTTCTGAACCATGAGCGTCACTTCGGCCTGGTAGATCGGCGGCATCAGGAGGGTGATGGCCGCGGCGGCTACCACAACCGCCGCGAACACCACCAGCATCAGTCGCACACGGCGGCGCAGAACGACCCCCACGCGACGCAGGTCGAAATCGGCCTGCTCCTCGCGCTCGTCGTTGTTGGTGTGCTCTCCTCGCACAGGTGTCTCCGCATCCACGGCAGGTCCCTCGCTCTGGTGTCGGTCTTGATCTAGCGCGCCAGCAGCCCCGGCAGCAGGAGTAGGTCACGGGTGAGTGCCTCGAAGTCGAACCGCGCCGTGGCCGGCACGAAGACGACGTCCCCCGGCTCGAGCGGCGGGTTCCCCGCGGCCTCGCCCTTCTTGTAGAACCGTGCGACCTCGACCGGCATCATCCGGTAGCCCTCGCCTTCCCGCCGCAGCACAACAACCCGGCCCGGATTGCCGCGCTCGATCTCGAACGGACCGGTGGTCGCCGGGCCGCGGGGCCCCGCCGCCCGCGCCAGGACGGTCACCACGGTGTCGCCCTCGTGCCAGTCGAAGACGCCCGGATTCGTCACCGCGCCCACGACGGCAACGCGCTCCCGCATGTAGGGCACGCTGACGGCATCTCCGGGCCGCAGGGCGGGATTGTCCCGCTCCAGGTTGACCGTCTCGGAGGCGCCGTCCCGGTGACGGACGTCCACCGTGGTGGTCGAGCCCACGTTGAGCAGGGGGCCCCCCGCCATTGCCACCGCGCCGCGAACCGTCTCGCCGGGGCGGAAGGGGTACTGGCCCGGCTCTTGCACGTAGCCGGAGACCTCAACCACGTTCCGGCCTTCGGGAACGACGATGACATCCCCCGTGACCAAGGGCAGGTCCTGGAAGCTCTTGGGGTCGTCGTACAGCAGATCCAGACGCAGCGGCAGCACCTGGTCGGGGAGGCGGTAGAGCATGGCGGCGGCGAGGTCCGCGCCGATCGTCTCGGCGGGGACCTGCGTGGGGCGTACCGGTCCGCCCGCGGCGGCCAGCGCATCGCTGACCCGGTCTCCGGCGCGCATCTGGATTCGCCCCGGCGAGACGACCGACCCCAGCACCGAGACGGTAAGCCGCAGTTCGGGCACATAGACGGCATCGCCCGGCAGAGCCGGCGGGTTGTTGGGATCGTCGGACCGACCCGCCAGGGCGTGCGTCATGTCGAGCGTCAAGGTGGTCCCGTCAGCCCGCATCAGTGCCACGGCCGAGAGGTCCCCCTCGCTTGCCCCCTCGGCTCTGCCGGCGAGAGCGCCGCCGGCGCGGGCGATCAGGTCACCGATCCGGTCGCCCTCCTCGATCGGGTAGCGCCCGGGGGTCGCCACGTAGCCGAACACATTGGCCAACTGCTCAGTGCGTGGCACGTAGACCACGTCCCCCGGCCGGACCGGCACATCGGCCTTCGCGTCGCCGGCCAGGATGTCGCCGAGGTTCGCTTCGAGGACCTCGCCGGTCACGCGGGTCACGATGACGCGCTGCATGCTCCCCGCCCCGGCCTGAACCCCGCCGGCCGCGGCGAGTACCTGCGAGAGCGGGGCCGAGCCCGCCAGCACCGGCACTCGCCCCTGCGTCGTCACGAACCCCAGGACCGTGACGCCCTGGTTGTGCTTCTGCAGCCGGACCATGACCCTCGGGTCCACCAGGATCGGGCCGATGAGCGCCTTGCGAACGGTCTCCGCCACCTCGTCGCAGGTCTTGCCCGCCGCCTCGAAGGTGCCGACCCGCGGCACGCCGACACGGCCGTCGGGCCCTACCAGAATGCCATTCACGTCGCTGGACAGCTCCGGCTCATCAGCGACGATCACGTCGATGATGTCTCCCGGCACCAGCCGGTAGAGGTCGGCCGGAGAGTGCGACGCGACTCCGACCACAAACAGCCCGACCAGCGCCGTCAGGCATCGGGCGACGACGGTGCGCCGGTGTCGCCCGCGTACTTCACTTGTGCACACCATCATGCCGGTACCTCCGGTCGCTCGGACCACGCGAACCTCGCCGCTCCTGTGGCCGCAATCCCCGCCCAAGGGCCGCCGAATCACAAGGCGTCCCTGCCCCACCGGGAGCAGGGGGATTCGGGCGATTCCCCACTCATCCACGGAACTCCTTCCCGCCTTCCGTTTGTTCACCGGGGTAGTCTCCCCCGCAAGCGGCGTGCACACCCGGCGTCGCCGAAGGGAGGTTCGTCTGCCCGTCCCAGCGAACGGGCGCTCGCGGGACAGAGGACGCGCCCTCAGCCGATGGTTCCGTCGCTGCTCCCACACGACGCACGAGAGAGGACGGCAACCGTGGGACGCTCCGCGCGACCACCGGAGTGCGTTGGATGCTGAATGCGCTGACGATCGACCTGGAAGAGTTCTTCCATACCCACAACCTGAAGCAGTGCTGGGCGCCCGAAACCTGGCGCGAGGCTCCCTCGCGCACCCCGGTGCTCGTGCCGCGAATCCTGGAGGCTCTGGACCGGCGAAGCACGCGAGGCACCTGGTTCGTGCTGGGCTGGATGGCCGAGAACGCCCCCGACCTGGTGAGGCGTATCGCCGACGGCGGCCACGAGATTGGTTGCCACGGCCACTCGCACTGCCTGGTCTACGAACAGGGGCCCGAGGGCTTCCGGGAGGATGTGCTGCGCGCCACGGAGGCCATTGAGCGCGTCACGGGCGTGCGCCCGACCGCCTTCCGGGCCCCCTGTTTCTCGATCACGCGGCGCAGCCTCTGGGCGCTGGACACGTTGCGCGATTGCGGTTACGAGATCGACTCGAGCATCTTCCCCATCGCTCGTCGGTCCTACGGCATCCCGGACTTCCCGCGCCACCCGCATCGACTCCCGAACGGGCTTGTCGAGTTCCCCCTGACGGTCCTGGACGTCGCGGGTCGAGCCCTGCCCGTCGCGGGCGGAGGGTATATGCGCCTCGCCCCGAAGTTCCTGGTGCCCCGTCTCCTTCGACGGGTGATGGCCCTCGGGCGCCCGGTGAACTTCTACTGCCACCCCTGGGAGTTCGATCTGGACGAGCCCAGCCCTCAGGGGATTCCGCTGCAGAAGCGGCTCAGGCACTCCCTGGGCCGGAAGTCGTTCTTCAGCCTATTCGAGAGGCTGCTGATGGAGATGTCCTGGGCCCCCATATCGGAGGTCGTGAACGCGCATGTCGCCCCGGAGTGACGAACAAGCTGCCCGCTACTTCCACCGTATCGCCGACGAGTGGGATGCCATCTACGCGGAGGAGCAGGGGGGCCTCAACGGCCTCCTCAACCGCCTCTTCCGCAAAGACATGTGGCTGCGCTACCTGTGGGTGAAGGAACTGATGGAGCGGTCGCCGCGTGGTTCGGTTCTCGACATCGGCTGCGGAAACGGAATCTACTCCCTGGCCCTCGCCCAACTCGGGCACAAGCCCATCCTCGCCATGGACCTCGCGCCGGCGGCGATTGAGAAGGCGGCGGCGGCCGTCACCCGCGCCGGCCTCACCGACGTGATCCGCACAGAGGTCGGCGACGCCTTCTTCGGAGACTTCGCCGGGCACTTCGATGTCGCGCTGACAATCGGCGTCTTCGACTACGTCGGCGACCCGCTGCCGGCCCTCCGGGCGGTCACCGCACGCGCCGACCGCCTCCTGGCCACCTTCCCCCGCGCCGAGACCTGGCGGGCGCCCGCCCGCAAGCTCCGGCTGAAGCTGCGCGGCTGCCCAGTGTACTTCTACCGTCGGCAGGGGCTCACCGATCTGGTCGCGGAGGCCGGCTGGAGGATTGCGTCCTGGACCGACCACGGCTGCCTGAACTGCCTCGATCTGCTCCGCACGGACGCCTAATCCGCCCCCGAGCCTTCCACGGAG
>VGFC01000453.1 GCA_016869045.1 Armatimonadota bacterium | reverse complement strand
GCCCGTGGCTATTTGTTCTCCGCCCCTTACGGGGCGAAAGGCGGTGAGTGGCCCCGGAAGGGGTGGAAGGCCCTCAACGGCCCCGAAAGGGGCCAGGGAGGGTGGAGGCGCCGAGTTCCACGGGCTCCCGCCCGTGGCTATTTGTCCTCCGCCCCTTAGAGGGTGTATGAGAGGCACGGCATCGGGCGTGATGAATCACGCCGCTACACTCGGGCACGATGAGTCGTGCCCCTACGTAACGGCGATTTACGGTCGTTTGCGACGTAGGGGCGCGATTTATCGCGCCCAATTGTGTAGGGGCGCCATTCATGGCGCCCGCCCACGCTTTTCATACACGCTCTTACGGGGCGGGAAGCTGTGAACGGCCGCGCAAGGGGGCCGAGGACAGATAGCCGTGGGCGACAGCCCGCGGATCAGGGCCGTTCTCCTCCTCTATCCCCGATGGGGGCGACAGACAACGCTGCGTCAGGGAATGGAGGAGACTCGTGTCTCCGGGGGGAAAGGCTGTCTACCCGCGTGATTGGATACCCTGTCTATGGGTTTGGTCTAACCCCTTGACTTGCGAGTCCACACGAGGTATGATGAGGCGACAGTGCCGGAGGCGAACACGGAATGGGTACCGAGACCGGACCGGAGGCCACGACCCCGGCTGAGGCACCGGGCCTCACCATTTCGGAAGCGGCGGCCAAGGCCGGCGTCGCGGAGAAGACTGTTCGCCGCATGATCAAGGCGGGGTCTCTCCCCCACCTCAAGCAAGCCATCCCCGGCGGTTTCCGGTACCTGGTTCCCCCTGAGGCGGTAGCCCAGATAGCCCATGAAGTGGGTGACAGGGTTCTTTCCGACGGGGTACCCAGTCCACGGTCCCTTGAGCTAGCTGGACAGGATACCCTGTTGTTGGATGGACAGGGTACCCAGATTGGGGTACCCGTCGCTGGTCGGGCACTCAATGAGCTTCAGCGTCAGCGCGATGCGCTCCGCGACCGCCTTGCGGAGGTGTCACAGGAGCGGGATGAGTGGAAGGGCCTGGCGAAGAACGCCCAAGACACCATCAGGGCGCTCTCGGAAACGATCCAGTACCTGAACGAGACGAACCGACAGCTCGCTCTCCCTGAACACAAGGAAGCGCAAGAGGAACCACGCGTGGAGCGGGTTCCGCGTCGAGGCTTCTGGCAGTGGTTCGTGGGAAGATGAGCGCCGGGGGGAGGGCGCGGTTCGGGGTGCGCATAGGAGATCGGAGTCTGCGATATTGAGCCTCGGGCGCGATGAATCGCGCCCCTACGTGGTGGGCGTGATGAATCACGCCCCTACACGGAGGCCGCGAGGACGATTGAAAGGCAGGGTCGGGATTGGCATCCCGACCTACGAGATACGTAGACGGCGGAGGAGAGGGTTCTTCCTTTGACGGGGCCCTTTCTCAACACAATCTGAATCACGCCCCTACGTGGTGGGCGTGATGAATCACGCCCCTACACGGAGGCCGCGAAGACGATTGAAAGGCAGGGTCGGGATTGGCATCCCGACCTACGAGCCATGTAGGGCGCGTAGGAGAGGGTTCTTCCTTTGACGGGGCCCTTTCTCAACACAATCTGAATCGCGCCCCTACGTGGTGGGCGTGAGGAATCACGCCCCTACACGGAGGCCGCGAAGACCATTGAAAGGCAGGGTCGGGATTGGCATCCCGACCTACGAGATACGTAGACGGCGGAGGAGAGGTGAGAAAGGCAGTGTCCCGACCTACGAGATACGTGGACGGTGGAGGAGAGGCGTCCTTCCTCCACAGAGCCCTTCTTCAACACAATCTGAATTGCGCCCCTGGATGAAGGCGGCGAGGATGAGGATCGCGGAGTCCCATACTAGCGGACACAATGGACAGCTCGCCTCGCGATAGAGGCAGGTCCTGAAAACAGCGAAAGCCGCCGGTCTTCTTGGCGGGAGGCGGCGGCTTCGGTAAACGCCAGCCAGGGAGTGTGACCCTGGGAGATGTGCCGTGCTTGCTACGGCAGGACTTGGCCGGTCCTGAGGCAAGCATAGCACCTTCCTGTTTCCCTGTCAACTCCCTGGCGTGGGGAGCAGTCTGAGTGCCCTCCAAGAGCAACCAAGCCAGGGATCCCTTCGCCGGCTTTGAGGGCTACACCAGTCCCCACTATACCCAGGTGCCCGATCAGTTCTTCGATGAACACATGCGTCACCTGAGCGGCGCCGAGACCAAGATCATGCTGGTCCTGTTTCGCCAGACGCTGGGCTGGAAGAAGCGGTCGGAGAAGATGAGCGTTCCGCAGATTGCGCTGCGTGCGGGGTCGGGGGAGAGCACGGTGCGGCGTGTGATGAAGGAGCTCGAAGAGAAGGGTCTCGTGCAGGTTACGCGCCACACGACGCAGGCCGGCGACCCGGATGCGAATATCTACACGATCAGGTGGTCTCAAAACGAGAGGACCATGGGGAGGGGGTCCTCTCAAAAGGAGAGGACCGTGCTCTCGGAAGAAGAGGACCCTCCTCTCATTTCGGGAGCACAAGAACACAAACAGACTTCAGACAAAGAGAAGTCCTCACACACAGACCTGGCGGATCTGGCGCGGTCCTTCCTCGAGTCCATCGGCTACCCGAAGCCTTCGCGTATGAAGAGAGAGAGGGCTCTGCGCATTCTCACGACCCTCCTTGACGAGGACGCGTACACACTCGAGGAGATCGAGACGGCATGCAAGATTGCTGCGGAACTGGGCGCCCACGGTCCCGAACTGATCCCGCATGTCATCGGACAGAAGGCTGCTGAGCCGGACAGCAAACGGGAGGTGGGGGAGAGGCTTCGGGAAGAGCAAGCAGAGGAGAATCAGCGCTGGGAATCACTGGCCGCGCGGTTTGATGCCCTTCCTGCATCCGCGCAGCGCAAGCTCATCAAGCAGGCACGGGCGGCGAACCAGATCATCGCGCAACGGCCAAATGACCATCCGTTGGTGCGAGCAGCCGCAATCGCGCTGCTGGGAGAGTGATCACAGTCGAGGCGGACGAAGTGACAGCGCGACGATGAGAGTCCAGGTGAGGCTCACGAAGAGGAGAAGAACGAGATTGGTACTCCAGAGACTACCCACGAGGAAGGTCATTGCACCAACGGCAAGCGCCATGATGGCGGCAGTGGCCCTCGGGATCCGGCGCAACGCTCTTCTCCAGACCGGTCCGAACGCGCCCCTCAACCACCGACGGAAAGCGATCAGTACAGCGGTGCCGATGATCGCCCACAAGCTCCAGACGAGGATGATCAGCACGACGCTCCAGAACTGACTCGCACCCGAAGTTTGGAACAGAGTCATGGCCTGAACTGCGGTCCCGAACAGGAAGAGGTTGACGATGAAGACGATGAGGAGAAGGCAGGCAAGGAGGATGACCCACGCCCAGGGCCGCAACGCCCGGGCTTGCGCATGGAGGAGATCGTCTGCAGCAGAGCGGGACCCGTGCGGGGCCTCTCGGGACTCGTGCGGCGTGGGTCCCCTGGCATCGTCCATCGGCGGCTTCGATCCCATGGCTAGCCCCCAGGTGGATCGTGGCAGTCGCCTTGGCTTGTGACTTTGATTCACCGTACGCCGTGGGGGGTCCTGCTTCGGAGGCTGTCAGAGACAGGGTGGTGGTGGGGCGGGCAGGGAGGATTGGGTTGGAGAAGGCAGGGTCGGGATTGGCATCCCGACCTACGAGATACGTAGACGGGTCGGGATTGGCATCCCGACCTACGAGAAACGTAGACGGCGGAGGAGACGTGATTGTGTTAGAGCGTGTATGAAAAGGGTGGGCGGGCGCCATGAATGGCGCCCCTACACAATTGGGCGCGATGAATCGCGCCCCTACGTCACAAACGAGCGTAAATCGTCGTCATGTAGGGGCACGATTCATCGTGCCCCGGTGTAGGGGCGTGATTCATCACGCCCAATGCCGTGCTTCTCATACACCCTCTTAGGAAAGGCAGGGTCGGGATTGGCATCCCGACCTACGAGATACGGAGGTCCTCGATACAGCTCTTCCTCAACAGAGGACAGGCAGGAATGCCCGTCCGCCAAGGCCCTGCGGGCCCCGTGAGCAGGAGGAACAGCATGGATCGGGCAACCACCAGCAAGCACGACGGGCACGAGGGCCATGCGCGTTCAGGATCGTAGGGCCCGCACCTCGACTGAGCATAGGAAGGCATGCGATGGGTTCGACGCTGGCGATCGACGGAGGCACTCCCGTTGTGCCGAACGGCGCGGTGAAGACCTGGCCGGAGTTCACCGAGGCGGATCGGGAAGCCGTCCTGAAGGTGTTCGACAACAACCAGCTCCACACGAACGCTGCGCCCTTCGCTCAGGAGCTGCAGCAGAAGTGGGCGGAGTACTGCGGCGTGAAGCACTGCCTGGTCACGAATGGAGGAACGGGCGCCCTGCACATGGCGGTGGCTTCGGCCGGAGTGCAGGCGGGAGAGGAGGTCATCACCAGCGCGTACTCGTACTGGGCCAGCGCAGCCAGCATCCTGCACCAGAACGCGATCCCGATCTTCGCGGACGTCGATCCCCTGACGACCACCATCGACCCCGCGAGCATCGAGGAGCGGATCACCGAGCACACCACCGCGATCCTGCCCGTGGACATTCACGGGATGCCGGCGGACATGGACCCAATCCGCGAGGTCGCGCAGAAGCACGGGCTGCTCGTGGTCAGCGACTGCTGCCAGGCGCATGGGGCGGCCTACAAGGGCCGCAGGGTGGGAAGCCTGGCGGACACGAGCGGCTTCAGCCTGAACCGCTCGAAGAACCTGACCGGCGGCGAAGGGGGCCTGGTCACCACCGACAGCGATGAGTTCCACCAGCGCGCCGAGGCGATGCTGCGCTTCCAGAACGTGACGGACGAGGAGGGGGCGGTCGTCTTCTCGGGCCTGGGCTTCAACTACCGCCCGCACGAGTTCATCAACGCCTTCGTCGTCAGCCAGTTCAGCCGCTTCGAGGCGCTCAACGACGCGCGCAAGCAGATGGCGGGCTACCTCACGGGAGCGTTCGCCGAACTCCCCGGCGTGTCCGGTCCGCACACCCCCGAGTACGCCGAGCCCGTGTACTTCTCGTACCTCTGGGAAGCCCGACCCGAGGAGCTGGCCCTCGACATCCCCGCCTCGAAGCTGCGGAAGGGGCTCTGCAAAGCGCTCGCAGCCGAGGGGGTGCCGGCGGGTCCCGCGCAAGCCAAGCCCGTGCCCGGCGAGGGTGTCTTCCAGGCGAAGCTCGGCTACGGCCGAGGCTGCCCGTGGAAGTGCCACGACCGCGAGGTGACGTATCGCATCGAGGACTATCCGGGTGCGCTGGAGATCTGCGCCTCACGGGCCTTCCTGGGCGGCGTTTTCCACCCCAACGGCATGGACCTGATGCGGCTGTATGTGGACGCCTTCAGCAAGGTCCTGGGGCACCATGACCGCGTGCTTGAGCTCGCGGAGGAGGAGTAGCCTGCGCGCGGGCGGAGTGGGGGAGAGGCGCGCGGGTCGCGATGAATCGCGCCCCTACATTTGGGCGTGATGAATCACGCCCCTACACGGGGACAGGCAAGAATGTGGTTTGCCAAACCAGCGTAACGCTTGCTCATCATTGAGGCCCGCTCCAGACGTGGAGCATCCCTAGACGCGATGGGTGCGTGAGATGCCCGTTGA
>VGFC01000452.1 GCA_016869045.1 Armatimonadota bacterium | reverse complement strand
CACTGCGGCTCACCATCGATGCCTTCGATCTGCCCTGGGACATGACGCTGGCCGACTTCTACCGCTGGACGCTCAGCTGGGCTCAGCCGAAGGGCACGCGGCTGGTGGGCGATCCCGGTGAGCGCGCCTTCAAGGGCGTGCTCGCGCGACACGTGGTGGCGAGGGGCGAGCAGACGGAGACCGCCGTCTGCTTCCTCGTGCGCGGGGACCTCGGGTTCATCATCTCCACAACCGCCCCCGTAGGGCGTCTGAAGGCTCATCAGGCGGCGTTCGACGAGGCGCTCGACACCTTCAAGTTCATCGACCGCGGGGCGCCCGGGCGCCCCGGGTCGCTCCAGCCGCAGATAATCAGTACGGCCGTCTACACGCTCGCCAAGCCGGCCGGCTGGCGCCACCAGGAGCAGCCCTCGACGGAGGGCGGAAGCCAGTTCTCGGCCATCAAGGAGCTGGAGGACCGCGGGGAGTTGAGGCTGTACATCGGGGTCAGCGACGTGGCGCCCGGCGCCTCGTTGGCGGCCTTCTCGGACGAGCGTCTGGGCTCGGTCCAGGGCCTCAGGCTCGTCGAGGACACCACCAACTTCGTCTTCGCCGACGAGCCCGCGCGTCGAGTCCTGCTGAGGTCGGACAAGGGCGACCTGATGTGGTACTTCCTGCTACGCAAGGGGAAGGGGGTCGCGATCTGCATGGAGGCCCCCGCGGGGACCTTCACCGACCACCAGGAGGACTTCGACGAGGTCCTGCGCACCTTCAGACTGGCCGAGACGGCATCCGGGACCAAGGCGCCATCAGGCGGGCCCAGACCCGCGAAGGGGAGCTGATGATGCTCGGTCTACGTACGCTGGGGGTCTCCGGCTCACCTCGCCAGGGCGGCAACACGGATGACGCCGTGATGGAGGCCCTGGCTGTGGCGCACCAGGCGGGTTGCCGCGTCGAGTTCCAGCGGCTCACCGACTACCGGATCAAGCACTGCGCGGGCTGCCGGGGCTGCATGAGCGCCGGGCGCTGCGGAATCCGCGACGACGAGTTCGAGGCCGCGTTCGAGCCATGGCGCCAGGCCGAGGTCATCATCCTCGGCTCGCCGGTCTACTGGCTCTCACCCTCGGGTGTGCTCAAGGACTTCATGGACCGCACCCACGGCTGGTACCGCGACGGGGGCATCTTCCGCCACAAGAAGGCGATCCTCATCTCCGTCGCCACGGAGGGCGGCTTCGGGCCCCACGACGAGTGCATCACGGTCTGGCTGAAGCACTATGGGGCTGAGGTGCTCAGCGTCACCCACGTTCTCGCATGCGATCGCGGCGACTTCAACTCCCGGCCGGAGGAGATCGAGAAGGTAAGGCGCGCGGTCGCGGAGAGCCTCGGTGCCATCCGCTAGCGGTCTATGCCAGCCAGCGCGGCAGCACTTCCTTGAGCACCACCGGCACCCAGTAGAGAAGGGTCAGGCACTCGATCTGGAGGCTCGGGCGGAGGAGGTTGAGGGCTGAGGCACCCGTACGCGACTCGGCGCCTCCGAGCTTCGGGAACCAACGCGGCACGCGCTCAACGTACGCGACGTACTCCTCACCGTACCGCTCGGTGAGCGAGGCCTCCTCGTAGCGCACCACGAACGTGTAGAACAGCGCGCACCACACGAACACGAAGGGCGCCATCCACAGCAACTCGGCCCCGACGCACAGCCCGCAGGCCATGAACACGTTCCCCACGTAGACCGGGTTGCGGATGTACGCGTAGGGGCCGGTCACGGTGAGGTTCATGGACGTCCGCAGGCGAAAGCGGAGGTGCATCTGCGCCCACACGCGCAGCGCGAGACCGATCCCGAAGACCACGCCGCCGAGACCGAAGGTCAGCAGATCGCTCTCGGTCTCGCGGTACGTGACGAACAGCACGGCCAGCAGCGGGAGCACCAGGAGCTTGCCGCGCTGCTTGAACATCACGAAGTTGAACAGACCGCCGGTGCGACACATCCCCGCGTGCCCAGCATCGGTTGTCGCGCTCATCGAACTCCCCAGGCGTTGCGTGGACCCGCAGCGGAACGTTGCCGCCGGCTCGCGGTCGGATACTGGTTAGACGCCAAACAGGGCGCGAGGTTCGGCCTTCTTCTGCCCGCGTGCCCCCGCGCCTGTGGTTGAGGACCGCCCATCAGCCTCCTTAGCGTCGTCGTGATCGCGATCTCGCTGAGGAGCTGCTGCTGCGCAGGCGGTGTGGCAGGGCTGTTGTTCTGCACCTCCGAGGTGACGATGGCGTGCTGCTGGTAGTAGGGCCCCCAGACGTTGACGAAGTACTGCCGCTGCTCGCCCGTGTAGCCCAGGGGTCTGATCTCCTCGATCGGGCGGGCCCCCGCCTGCTGCCACGCTTCGACGATCTCCCGCGCCCAGGCCATCTCCTCCCGCTGAAGGTGCGGCGGCTGCTCATCGTAGGTCGTCGGCAGGATCACCATGCAGTTGCGGTCGGAGTTCTCGAACTCGGTCTGGTGCAGGTCGAGAAGCGCGTCGTACCGGCGCCGCTCAGTCAGCCGTTTGAGGTGGCGCATGAGCGACGAGCGCGGGTGGCGGTTCGGCTCGACATACTCGAACTCGCTGATCGGCTCATAGACGATCCCGATCCGCTCCGGCAGGTTCTCTTCCTTCCGCACATCGAAGAGGTCCACCCGCTTCCACATCTTCCCGGTCAGCGGATCGGGCCCGCGCATCCACGCCCAGAACTCCTCGTTCGTGTACTGCGAGCCGTCCCAGCACTCCACCGGCGCCCGCGCCGTGCCGTCGGGGTTCGCGTCCGGGATGAAGATCACCAACAGCGCCTTGCGTACCTTCTCCGCGTCAAACGGCGGCTTCGTGCCGTCGAGCGCCTTCCCTGTCAGGATCATGCTCAGTACATTCATGCACGCCGCCGTCGGTGCGGGCTCGTGGGCGTGGGGCACGAAGGCGAGCAGCTTGCGCTTGAGGCCTTCGTCCACCGAAGGGTCCGTCACCGTCAGCGCGAAGACCGGACGGCCCGTCGGCTGCACGATGCTCTCGACCTCCAGCAGGCCGCCACACGTCCCCTCCCACTCCGCAACCTTCGCCTGAACATCCCCAGGACGGCTGATCCATGCGTCCACTGGCGGCCCCCCTCTGCGCATATGGCAAGTCTCGTGCAGTAGCTCCCTGCGATGGAGGGCCTTCGCCCGCCGAACGCGAACCGCCTTCCTGGTGCCGTTCGCCGTCGCCGTCGCGATCCGGCCGCGGCTGCCACCGTTCCGGGTCCGGGACTCCGCAACTGCGCAGCTCCGGAACTCCTGCCGTGGAGGGGCCAATGGCCATCGTCAACGTCCACTTCTTCAGCCAGTCCCTTGTCAAGGAGGTCGCGTTCAACGCGATCCTCCCGGACCGCCAGGACAGGCCCGGACCGTACCCGGTCTTCTACCTGCTGCACGGCCTGTCGGACGACTACACGGCCTGGCTGCGTTGGACGAGTCTTGAGCGGTACGTGCGGGAGACGCCGCTGATCGTCGTGATGCCCGATGGCGACCGCTGCTTCTACTGCGACACCGCCGATGGGCGCGCCTACGAGAAGGCCATCATCCATGACCTCATCGGCTTCGTGGACCGCTACTTCCACACGATCCCCGACCGCAAGGGCCGCGTGATCGGGGGCCTGTCGATGGGCGGGTATGGCGCGGTGAAGCTGGGGCTGAAGTACCCGCACCTCTTCTGCAGCATCACCGGCTTCTCCGGCGCCTACGCCGTCTTCCGTAACTGGGAGACGCTCGTTCCCGAGTGGCAGCGCCTCATCGGCACGAAGAAGGCCGCCCGCGACAACGACTGCTTCGCCCTCGCCCGCAAGCTCAAGGGCAAGCCGACGCCCGCGATCCGCTTCGACTGCGGCGTTGGGGACTTCCTGATCGAGCACAACCGCGACTTCGCGAAGCACTTGCAGCGCCTGGGCATTCCTCACGAGTACGAGGAGTCCCCGGGCGAGCACAACTGGGCGTACTGGGACCTGCGCATCCAGGAGGCCCTGGCCTTCCATTGCCGAAACCTGGGCCTGCCGCCTCCGTAGGCGCAACCGCGGCCGTCTGCTGACCGTAGGAAGCCCGGAGGAGTCTCCTGCCCTTGCAGCGAACATGCCGTTATCCTGAACTCCTGCTCTCCTGCACTCCTACACTCCCGCCGTTCCAAGGAGCGACAAGCCATGTGGACCCGTATCAAAGCCGTCTTTCGCTCGCTGTTCGGCTGGATGCTGCGCGGGGCGGAGAACCCCGAGATGCTCCTGCGCCAGCACATCGACGATCTCCGCGAGCGCGTGCCGGAGATGAATCGGCAGGTTGCCGAGGTCATCAAGCTCGAGAAGATGCTCGAGATCCAGATCGACCGCCTACAGAAGAAGGTCCAGTTCCTCGAGCCGCGCGTGGTTCAGGCGGTCAAGCTCGGGCCCGAGAAGAAGGAAGCCGCCAAGACCCTCATCGCGGCGCTCGAACAGGCGCGCCAGGACCTCGAGGAGACCAAGCTCCAGCTCGAACAGGCGAAGCAGAACTCCGAGCGCACCAAGCGGATGCGCGACGCCTACGAGCGCAAGGTCCGCGAGCAGATCCAGGAGTGCATGAAGCAGATCGGGCGCGCCAAGCGGGCCGAGATGGAGGAGAAGGTCGCCGAGGTGATGGGCGCCTTCGAGGTCGGCGACACCACCGAGACGGTGGATCGCATGACGGAGCGCATCGACGAGCGCCTCGCCCGCGCGCAGGCGCGCATGGAGGTTGCCGGCACCACCGCCGATGCGCAGATCGCCGACATCGAGCTGTCGCAGGTGGAGGATGACACCGAGCGCGTGTACCAGGAGTACCAGCGTCAGCTCGGCATCCTGCCCCCGGAGACCGCCGAGAAGACGATGGAGACCGTCACCGAGGAAGCGCCTCCGCCCGCCGTCGAGAAGGCCACCGAGAGCGAGACCGTGTAGTAGGGCGCGCATGAGTTCGTGACGCCTGAGAAAGGGGGTGCAAGAGTGGAAGCTCAGCCCACTCGCGAGGCGGTTGGCCTTCGAGAGGCCGAACTGGAACAGGCTGCTCAGGAGGTTCTCGGATACGTGGCCGAGCACCCGGGGAGCGATCCGTTCGACATCGCGGTCGCCCTCGACCTCGACATGGACTTCGTGGAGGACATCGCGGAGAGGCTCGTCGGCGAGGGCCGCCTGACCAGGGGAGACCACACGCTCAGTGAGCCGGACACTTGACGGGTACCACGATCTCCTGAGGCGTGCCGTCCATGCCACGGCCCTTGGTGCGACCCTATCGGCCGACACGGTGTACTACTCCGCGCGGGACCCGCTTCGGCGCCGGGAGCTGTCGAAGGCGGACGCCGACAAGCACGGCGGACGCCGGTGGGAGGGGAAGATCACAAGGGGCGAGTGTGTCGATGCGGACGACATCCTCGCGCAGCGCCCGGCCGGGCTCAGCGGACAGGTGATCCTGTATCGGTGTACACAGGAACCAAGTGACAGCGCCGTCTTCCGGCGCACAAAGGCCCATCGGGGCAGCCACGGGCTCCTGCGGGGGCACGTCGTCTGTCGGATCGCCGCGCCGTACTACGTGAACCCGGCCCCGATGAGGCCGGGCGACCGGACGCGCTAGCGCGCCACGGCCGTCGCCGCCAGGGAGTCGAACGACCGGCGTGACGGGGG
>VGFC01000451.1 GCA_016869045.1 Armatimonadota bacterium | reverse complement strand
GTGATCTCGTAGCGGCCGGCGTCGGGGATGTCCTCGAGCATGTTGCGGCTCTGGATGTACGCGCCGATGGCAAGGGTCGACTCGTCGATCTGGAAGGGCAGGAGGCAGAAGACGTCGCGGTAGGTCAGTGGCTTAGGCTTCACCTTCGCCGGGTCCCACGGCGGCGCTTGCTCGCCCTTGGGGAGGGCCGTGGCGACGACGGCGCCCTCGGTGCCGAAGATCACCTTGTCCTGCCCGGTGAGTTGCCAGACGCGCGGCTTGAGTTGGATGAGCCGGTCGGGGGCAAGGTCCTGCGCGCCCTCGAACAGGGCCGCCATGCGCTGGAGGGGCAGCATGGACTTGAGGTACGACTCGTCACCCGTCTCGGCGAACTTCGTCTCCCAGCAGTCCTTCCATTCCATCGGGTTGCGCAGCGAGCCGTCGCAGACGGCTGTGAGGCCCTTGTTGAGGTAGAAGGGGTACGTCCGCAGCCAGTACTTCGACACCCAGTGCTCGGGCCGCTCGCGCACCTGCGTGGCATAGGGCTCGGGGGCGTTCACTTCCTTCAGGAACAGCGCGTTCTCGGTCATGTAGCGCTTCCAGCCCGGTGGCGCACCGTTCTCCTTCACGAGCGTGTCGCGCATCTCGGGCTGCATCAGGCAGATGAGGTCGTGGGAGTCGGTGTAGTTGGCCTTGTACTCGGGGAAGACCGTCCCATACTTCGGCACGAAGCCATCCACGTTGCGGTAGGCCTCCAGGAGCCACGGCATCCGCCCCTGCGCGAACTCGGGGAAGCTGCGCCACTGGTTCCCGTAGGGGTGGTAGCTCTCGGCGTCCACGCCCGCCGGGCGCTTGGAGCCCCAGAAGCCATTGAAGAAGAAGCTCGTGTTCGTGAAGCCGTTGATGACTGCCGTCTTGGCAGGGAGGTGCCGACGGATCGCGCTCGCGGCGACCTCGAGCATCCGGTTCGGATCGGATTCGCCCTTCAGGCTGTCGTCGTAGTTCGCGATGGACAGGAACAGGGTGCCGAACGTCATCTCGTTCCAAATCTCGAAGTCGATCTGGCCGTCCTCCAGGCCCTCCTCCCTCGCGATCCGCGCCAGCAGGTCCGCGTACTCGCCCCAGCCGCAGTAGGTCTCGTCCTGGGTCGCCGGGTCGCCGAAGGGGCGGTACTGGAGCGTGCCGATCTGCACCTCCTTGCCCTGAGCGAAGTCGTCGGGCAGCGGCTTGCCGATGATGACGCGGTAAGCCTTCGGGCCGGCGTTGGGCTCCTGCTGCATGGCTCTGAACAGCCCCTCGGCGGCACAGTACTCGGTCAGCCCGCTGATCCCGGAGTAGCCGAGGCGCAGGATCGACGGGTCCTGGATGTCCAGCAGAATCTCCCGCTCACCCTTCCGCGCGGCAGCGAGGACCTTCGCCTGAGTGAAGCGCACGCCGCAGGGCTGGCCCTGGTGCGCGTTCAGGAGCATGATGAGCCGGAAGCCGTCGCGCTTCGAGGCCTGCAGGACCGCGCGGTAGAGGCTCTCCGTGTGGGCGTTCAGTCGCATGGCCTGCGCGGGGTCATCTCGGTATTCCGTGTTGCCCCAGCCGATCTCATAGCGGAACACGCCGATCCCGTACCGGTGCAGCGTGCCCAGGATGCGCTCGGCGTCGGCGGGCTCGCGAAGCTGCTGGCACGCCGTCCAGCTCCCGATGCCCTCCCTCAGGCGCAGCGCCGGGACCGTCTCCAGATACCGCGCCCAGCCGGTCTGCAGATGGCTGCTGATGATGTACGAGGAGAACCCGCCGCCTGTGTTCATGCCCAGCAGCGGCTCGGGGCGAGGCACCGGAACCTCGACACGCTCCTGCGCGCAGCCGGCGCTGAGGGACGCAGATAGTACGAAGGGGAGCAGCATCAGTCTGCGCATGGACCTCTCCCTGTCGCGAACGGGGCGTCAGGGACTGCCCAAGTCTCGGTCCTGCATCGCAGGACCGAGACGTACGGACTGTCCCTTGTTCGCCTTGACCAGCGACTGTCAGTCAGGCCCAACGACAACAGGGGACAGTCCTGCGCCTGCGATCCCAGAAGGCAAGGCGGGATCGCGGACTTGGACAGTCCCTAACGACACCTGTCACTTACCGGCCCCCAGTCTCAGCCTCGCCGCCTGCAGGTTGATCTCTCTCATGCGGGTGCACAGGTCCCATTTGACGCGATCTGTCCCGGTCACGAGGCCGAAGGCGTAGTGCTCACCGTAGACCGGCTGCGGGCCGCGACCGGGTCCACGGCCGGTGAGCGGCTGGTCGCGGTAGAAGAACCAGATCAGCCCTACGCAGTACGGGTCCGCCGTCGCGCCGCGCACCCAGCCCTGGTAGAACCCACCCGACTCCGCGTCGGTCTCTGCCCACGTCGGGTAGCGCCCGAAGCCGCGCAGGCCGCCATACCACGCGGGGATGCTGAACTCGCCGCAGAGCGTCGGCTTGCCCGTCTCCTTCTGCAGTCGCCGGAGCAGCTCGCCGCCGTAGTCCCGCGAGTACCGATCGTAGCCGATCACGTCGCAGTACGGCGCGCTGACCCGCCAGTCCTCCTCGCTCTCCCACCAGCCTGGGACGATCCAGAACCCCAGGTAGAGGTGGTTCGGGTCGATCTCCTTGACCGTCCGGTAGATGAAGCTGTAGTACCGATCCGCGTAGAGCAGGCGCGCCTTCTCCAGGTCTTCCGGCGGCAGCGTGGGCTGAGTCGCGTACAGCCCCGCGAGCGTCGTCGTCCGGACCTTCCAGGCTGCCGCGGCGCGCTCGGCGGAGCCGCCATACGTGTCTTGTACCACATGATCGATCAGCGCACGCTTGGCGGGGACGTCGGCGCCCATCTGCAGGACTGCGTGGACCTCGTTTCGCGTGATGATCTCGCCATACTCGTTGCCCAGCGACCAACCAAGGATGAACGGGTCTTCGCGGTCGGGTGCGATCTGCTTCTCCAACTCCGCGCGGAACGTTGCGAGAACGTTGGCGTCGAACACGTCCGGGTGGCCGGCGACGTTCGGCGTTGCGCCGCGGCCGATCACCGGCACGCGCACCCTCCCTGCCACTCCTCCCCACTTGCCCGCGCCCGAGAAGCCGAAGGTCTGCAGGCGCCGGTTGTGCTGCTCGGTGGCGCGCTGCTGCCACTCGGCGCCGTACTTGCGGATCAGGTTGGCGGTCTGGAAGCAGTAGTAGTCGATCCCCGGCACGCCCCACTGGTTACTGCTCCAGCCGGCGTTCCACGGGCCCTCGTCCCTGCCGGGCAGCCACTCGTAGAGCCACTCGCGGTCGGATACCGGCGTCGTCTCCCAGGTCGTCGCCGGGCCGGCGCTGACGCCGAGGTAGAAACACGGGTTGCCCTCGGGCGTGATCAGCCACCACATCCCATCACGCTTGACCGTGCGGAAGAAGCCGGTCGCCTGCTCCTTCCACGCCGAGGCCTTGTAGCCGCCGTACCGGTCGTAGTCCGCCGAGGGCGGCATCTCGGCGAGGCGCTTGTCCTCTGCGTCGATGTCGGCCTTGAGCTGGTCGTCGGCAGTGACCTTCTCGGCCCACTCGGCGTAGCGGTTCTGCCCATAGCGGTCGATGACAGGGGACATGGAGACGAGGTCGCTCGACTCGGCGCGGAACGTCGTGTCGATGGTCAGCGAGTCGCCGGGCTGGGGCTTGAGATCAAGCTGGGTCGGCGCGCCGCGCTCGAAGATCTGCAGGGGAATCGGCCGCGCCGCTTCCTTCGCGAAGCTGCGCTCGATCTCGGCGACCTCCTTCCCGTCACGGCTGACGGTCACCGCCACAGACTCCTGGACCATCAAGTAGTCGCCGATGTCGGCGAACCACGGGTAGGTGATGTTCACCTCGACGGGCCCTGGAGCCGGCATGAAACCGCCGGGGGACTCGGCCACCAGCTTGCCATCGAGGAACACGCGCGCGTTCTCGGGGGTGACCTCCACATGCGCGTCGTAGCGCCGCCCGGCCTCAAACGGCGGCACGACTGCCGGGAAGCGCCACTCGTTCCCGTCCGCCACCCCGAGGATGAACCTCAGCGTGCTCAGCTCGCAGCCCTCGACATCCAGGTAGAAGCCCTTCTTCCCCGCGAAGTCGTATTGCCCCGCGTAGTAGAAGCGGCAGTTCTGGGCGTTCGCCAAGGTAGCCGCTGAAAGGGCTGCCAGGATCGCAACGTGCTTCATCGGGTCCCCCTTGTCGGTGGCGGGAATGATCGAACAGATGTTTCACGTGAAACACTGCTGCGCCCTGTCTCACGGCGGGTCTGGCGTCGAAACTAGGGACAGGCCCCAATTTCCGACATGATCCCGCCGCGGCGGGATCATGTCGGAAATTGGGGCCTGTCCCTAGTTTCGACGCCTCCATAGACCCCGTACTCCTTGCACGTATCGTACATGACGGCGATATGTTCCAGCGGCGTGCCGGGCGGGAGGTTGTTGCCCTCATGGAGGATGAACCGGCCGCCCTCCATGACGCCCGACTGCAGGACGCGGCGCACTTCCTCCCGCAGGCGCTCCGGCGGGCCGGCGTGAGTGATCCCCACATGCGGGCCGCCGTAGATCTGCACATCCGGGCCGAGAGCCTTCCGTAGGGCGCCGTGGTCAACCGGGAAGCCCGTATCGAAGGCCTGTATGTTCAGCTCGCGCTGAATCACGGGCAACAGGCGCTGCACGTTGCCGCACAGGTGGATCGAGTTCGGGCCCTTGCGGCCGAACTCGTCGCACAGGCGTCGGTGGAAGGGCAGCACGTAGGTCTCGTACTGCGCGACCGAGAGCATCTGCACGCTGTCGTCCGCGAAGCCCCACGCCTCGCTCTCGACCGCCTGCCCGAGGCGCTCGCGGTAGGCCCTTATTCGCCGGATCGTCGCGGTCACGATGAAGTCCATCAGCTCCATGTAGTAGTCCGTATCGGTCAGCATGTCGATCATCAGTTCGGTCCCGCCGCGTAGGCCGCAGGCGGCCGTGAACGGGCCGTCGGTGCCGGCCCCTGGCACGCCCCCGACGCGGATTGGGGCGCCGTGGAACTCCTCGGTCTGCGCGCGGGCCTTGAACTGCTCGTAGTAGTCCCAGGCCCGCGCCATCCAGCCGCTCGCCGGGAACGGCTCGGGCAGGCCGGCGTCAAACAGCGCGCGCTTGCGGTCGTCGGTGAGGATCGGGCGCGTGTCGGGGCACTGGTCATCCCAGAACTCCAGCGGACAGCCGAACCAGAGGGCCTCGTACGAATTCTGCAGGTCCACGCTCACCGTCCACGCGTCAGCGGGCCCCATCGGCTGGTCGCAGACCACGTTGTGCCTGATCCACCACTGGCGATCAAGCTGGTGGCACCACATGACGTCCGGGTTGCTGATGAAGCTCTTGAATGTGTACCCCGCGGGGTTCAGGTCCCGGTTCAGGAGTGTGTAGCGTGCCGACACGTTCACGTTCATCGGCACGCGGATCGGCTTGCGGTCGTGGTAGGCCTGCCAGATGCGCTGCACTTCCTCATTGTGCCGGGCGAAGTCGATGGGGGCAGTCACAGGCGAAGTCCTCCTCGGATTCTGATAGCAGGAGTTAAGTGTGCTTTAGTCCGAAGTTCCGTCCCCCCAAACCCGGAGAAGTGCCGAGGAATGGGGGTTTTCGAGTCATCGGTGGTGTCGTCGTACTGGGTACATCAGGGTCGGACTCCAAGGAGGTCGAAGGCCCGCTGCTGGAGC
>VGFC01000450.1 GCA_016869045.1 Armatimonadota bacterium | reverse complement strand
AGAGACACCCCGTTCGCCCCGTCAGGGGCGAAGGATGAGTAGCCACGGGCGCAAGCCCGTGGAACCGGCCGCCCCCACCCTCCCTCAAGCCCCGCAAGGGGCGACGGAACCACCACCGTCACGAGTGACGGCGAAC
This sequence comes from Armatimonadota bacterium, assembly GCA_016869045.1. GTDB lineage: Bacteria > Armatimonadota > Zipacnadia > Zipacnadales > VGFC01 > VGFC01. The sequence continues at coordinate 5,556 of VGFC01000450.1, read as the reverse complement.
TACCCCCGCAATAGGTCGGTGTATTGCCTCGCCACCTTGAGGTCTTCGAGCGCCTCCTGCGCGGTGCACATGGGTTCGCGCTCGCCCTTGATGGCGGCCACGAAGTTCGTCGCCTGCTGCCGCATGGCGTGGACCCAGGGAAGCGTCGGCGTCGTGAGTTGGGGCGTCGCGCCGTTGCCCGGGTCGCGGTAGATCTCGACCTTGCCCGGCCGGTTGTTCGCGACAGGCGCCGGCAGATCGATCTTGACCCACCCGTGTTGGAAGCAGACGAGGGCCGACTCCTGCCAATCGATGGTCGTCGTGTAGGGCGACATCTCGATGGTCCCCGTCACGCCGCTCTCGCTTTCCGCGACGAGCAGCACCCCGGCGGGATCGGCGAAGGTCACGCGATACGGCTCACCCAGCAGGTGCCGCAGCAGGCTGACCTGGTGGATGTAGTAGTTGACGAAGCCCAGGTACTGCTCGAAGACCTCCGGGCTCATGTCGCTCGCCGGCGGGTCCCACACCAGCGGCGGCATCGGCTCATCGCTGCCGATGAGGTCGAGGAAGCCGGACGCAATCCAGTCCCCGGCAGGCATCAGCACCCGCACGTACCTTAGTGGCCCGAGTTCGCCGGTCTGCTTCAGCCGGTCGATCTCCGCCTTGGCGTACATGGTGGCCGGGTCACTGCGCTTGTGGTAGCCGACCATGTGCCACGTACCGCTCGCCTCGATCGCCCGCACGATCTTCTCGCCCTGCTCGATGCACCCCGCAAGCGGCTTCTCGGTGAAGACCGGCACGCCCGCCTTCAGCAGCTCCGGCACGAGGGTGCCGTGCCGCGTGAAGGGCTGCGACGCGACGATCCCGTCCACGGTCTCAGCGGCAAGCATCGCCTCGTGGTCCTTGTAGACGCGCGGTACGCCGTACTTCTCGGCTACGCGCTTGCCCAACCCCTCCCGCAGCTCCGCGATGGCCACGACCTCACAGTCCGGCACGGTGACGTAGTTCCTCAGATGCGCGCACTGACCCATCCCGCCAACACCGACAAAGCCGATCCGGACCTTGTCCATGCTTCACTCCTTGCTGATTGGTCCCCGCGTAGTGCGAGGACCCTTGCGCGAGCACCTTCTCAGCCGGTCAGAGGGCGGCTTCCGGCGTCACCCAGATCGGGCTCGACCAGGCCATCTCCCCGTCGGTGAGACTGAGGCGGACGTAGTAGTACGCCGGCTGCTCCGGGTCGAAGGCGGTGTCGGGCCAGGCGAACTCGGCCTCCATCGCATGGCGCGTGCTCGCGAAGTCGGCCACGACCGAGCCGGACTTGATGATCTGCACCCGGTCGATCAGCCACGGGGCGGCGACCGACGCGTTGAGTATGGGCACCTCGGCGATCTCGCCGGCCCCGACGATGCTCCCCATCGGCCGGCCGTTCAGCGTGACGCTCATGGCGATGTGCGGGCCGGTCGTTGCGTAGCAGCGGTGCTCGTGCATTGCGTCGAAGATCGCCTCACGGGTCAGCTCAGGCGCGAGGATGGCGATTCGCCCGCTGCCGAGCGGATGGTAGAGGTGGTGGTGCTTCACGTCCGGGCTCTGCGCGTTGCCGGGGTGACCGTCATGGCCGTCGCTGGAGGCGATCAGGCCGAACCGGTGGCCGAGCGCCAGCGCTTCGCGCACGTAGAGATGCTCAGAGCGGTCGCTGCCATAGCCGCGCCGCGGGTTGAGCGGCCACTCGTGATCACCCCAGCAGGAGTAGACTTCCACGAGCCGGTCGTGCTTCTCGCTGAAGTGGTCCCAGGTCAGCGGGTGGGAAGTCGCCGTCGGGTGGTGCGGGATGGTGATCGCCGGAACGCCCGCCGCGTCCAGCCGCGCCCAGAGCTGCGCGGGCGTCTCGTGGGTCGGCGACCAGTAATCGCCCTCCGTGCGGCACGGGAACAGCGGCCCCTCCGCCTCGCGGTAGTAGACGTTACGGTGTCCATAGAGGCTCGAAGTCCACTCGTAGGCAAGCAGCGTCACGAACTCGCCCGGGCGGTGGTACTCGGCGCACTTGGTGACCTGGTCGGCCCACGTGTCGGAGGGCGCGATGTGGATGTCATGGTCGGTGAGCGCGTACACATCGAGGTTCGCGACATCCCGCGCGTAGAGGTAGTTCTCGTCCAGTGTGCCCGTTCCACAGCCGCCGTTCGGCCAGCCGCTATGGGTGTGGATGTCGCCGAAGTACGCGTACAGGTCGCCGATCTTCGGGCGCGTCCGCTCCCGGCACACCTCCGCCAGCCCGGCGTACAGGTTCGTGCGCGCCAGGCAGTGGGCGCTGTCGAGCTTGAAGAAGCGCGTGGACGAGGCGGGGTTCTGCGGGCGAACGGTGATCGTCAGCGTGCCGTCGGGCTGCAGCTTCGAACGGGGCACGCGCAGGAAGCCGAGCCCGAACGCGGCAAATGACTCTTGCGTGAGCACGTCGTCAAGGTATAGGATTCCCCCCGGCGGCGCCGCCTCGACGCGACGCGGGTGGAAGACGAACTGGGCGTTCGGGCCGCGCCAGTGGTCGAGGTACTTGGTCACGCGGAAGGCCAGCTCGCGTTCGCCGTTGATCGCCAGTTCGAACTGCCCGGAGGGCTGAGGCAGCGGCGAGCCGTTGCCCAGAGCCATCGCGAAGACGAAGACCACGTCATCGGAGGTCGGCTCGGCGGGAACAGGCGCGGTGCGCCAAGTCAGCACGGTGCCCGGCTCGGCCTGCGTCGCATACCAGGCCGTCCCGCGCCCGAACTCCATGAACGAGGCGATCCGGCCGGAGTTCTCGCGGACCTTCGTGCGCTCGACGACTTCGCCGAAGCCTTCGGCTAGTGCGACTCCGTGCTGCTGGAGCGCGAAGGCGACGGTCTCGGCCGGATTGCGGCGGCGGCTGTCGTCCAGGGCGAAGGGCTCCACGATGAGGACCTCCGGGGCGAGGCCGGGCTGAGCGCGGGGTTCGCGGCGCGGGCGCGGCAAGCCTCCCGACAGTGCTACAGCGAGGAAGGGACTTCATGCCGAACTACCGTCTGACCGATCTGACCTACGGCGCGGCGCGGGACCTGACCTTTGAGGTCGCGATATTGCCGGTGGGCGCCACGGAGGCGCACGGGCTGCACCTGCCCTACATGACGGACACGCTTCAGGTCGAGGCCGTCGCTGACCGGGCGTGCGCCCTCGCGGAGGAGCAGGGCGCGAAGGTGCTGCTGCTGCCGGCGATGCCCTACGGCGTGAACGAGAACACGCTCGGCTTCCCGTGGACGATCAGCGTGAAGCCCTCGACGCTGTTCACCTTCGTCGCGGATGTGGTAAGCTCGGCGGAGGAGCACGGGATACCCAAGCTGGTGGTGCTGAACGGTCACGGGGGCAACGAGTTCAAACCCCTGCTGCGCGAGCTGTGCCGCGAGACCTCGGTGCGGCTGTTCCTGGTGGACTGGTGGAACGTGGCGCCCGAGGCGCATGACGCCATCTTCGAGGGCGGAGGCGAGCACGCCAACGAGATGGAAACCTCTCTGCTCATGTGCCTGCGGCCCGACCTCGTGGGCAGCCGGATGGGCATCGGCGCAACGCGCGTGCCTCGCCTGCAGGCGATGCGGGAGGGCTGGGCGTGGATCGCGCGCCCCTGGCACCTGCTGACCGAGGACAGTGGCGTCGGCGATCCGGCGAAGTCGACTGCCGAGAAGGGCGAGCGCTTCCTGGAGGCCGCGGCCGCCAAGCTCAGCGGGTTCCTCGTGGAGTTGTCCGCGACGCCGGTTGACGAGACGTTTCCGTACGAAGCGTGAGGTGTGTCGGCGGGGAAGGCAAGAGGGGACAGTCCATGCGTCTCGATCCCGCAGGCGGGATCGAGACTTGGACAGTCCCAAACAGCTTCAGGAGGCACCAACTTGTTGCGTTGTCTGGAAGACATACTGCAGGCCATCCAGGGCGAGCCGATGCGGCGGGTGGCGGTGGCGGTGGCGGACGACGAGAGCGTGCTCGAGTCGATCAAGGAGACGCGGGCCCGCGGCATGGCCGACGCGATTCTGGTCGGCCATGAGATGCAGATCCGCCAGGTCGCCGAGAAGGTCGGCTTCGACCTGAAGGACACGCCCATCGTGCACGAGCCCTCGCCGAATCGGGCCTCCGTGAGAGCCGCCAGCCTGGTGCGCGAGAACCAGGCGGATGTGCTGATGAAGGGGCACGTCCACACGGACGACTTCCTGCGCGGCGTGCTGGACAAGGAGCAGGGCCTGCGCACGGGCTCCATCATGAGCCATGTCTTCCTGCTGGATACGAAGCACCTCGGCCGGATCACGATGGTGACCGACGGTGCGATGAACATCGCGCCCGACCTGACGACCAAGGCCGCGATCATCATGAACGCCGTGTACCTGGCGCACCTTATCGGCCTGGAGACGCCGAAGGTCGGCATCCTGTGCGCCGCCGAACTGGTCAACCCGAACATGCCGGCGACGCTGGACGCCGGGGCCCTCGCGCAGATGTCGCACCGCGGCCAGTTCCCCCGCTGCCTCGTGGACGGCCCTCTCGCGCTGGACAACGCGGTCTCCGAGGTCGCGGCCAAGCATAAGGGCATCGGCGGCGAGGTCGCGGGGCGCTGCGACATCCTCCTCGTGCCGAACATCGAGGCCGGCAACATCCTGGCCAAGTCCTTCACCTACCTCGCGCGCCGGCTGACGGCGGGCGTGCTCATCGGCGCGGCAGCGCCGGTTGTCTTGACCAGTCGCGCGGACAGCGCCGAATCGAAGATGTACTCACTCGCGACCGCGATGCTCATGTCCCACATGCGCCGCGACAGTCGGATGAAGGTCGGGAAGGTCCACTTCTAGGTTTCGAGTTTCGAGTTGCGGGTTTCGAGTCCAACGTCAGCCGGTGCCGCCCCCGCCGTGGGACGTACAACCCGAAACTCGAAACCCGAAACCCGAAACAGGGGGTTCGGATGTTCAAGCTCAGTGTCATCTCCGATGAGATCTCGCAGGACTTCCAGCGCGTGGTTGAGGTGTGCGGGGAGTACGGCGTGCCGATGGTGGAGCCGCGGTCGGTGTGGGAGAAGCCGCCGCAGAAGCTGACCGATGAGGATGTCGCGCGGATGAAGGGCATCCTGGGCGCGGCAGGCATGAAGGTCTGCTGCATCGCCTCGCCCTTCCTCAAGTGCGACCTCGGCAACGCCGAGCACTACGCGGAGCACCTCGGGATTCTGCGCCGCTGCATCGAGATCGCCCACGCCTTCGACTGCAACATCATTCGGGGCTTCACGTTCTGGAAGACGGGCCCCGCGAAGGATGTGTGGCAGCAGCTGCTGGACGCCTACCAGGAGCCGATCCGCCTCCTGGAGGCCGAGGACTGCTACATCGGCATCGAGAACGAGGCCTCGACCCACATCGCGACCGCCGCCGAGGCCGAGGCGCTCTACAGGGACATCAACCACCCGCGTATCAAGGCCATCTGGGACCCGGCGAACGAGGTCTACGCCGAGGACGGCGAGCTGCCGTTCCCGACCGCCTTCGAGCGGATGAAGCCGAACCTCATCCACGTGCACCTGAAGGACGCCGCGCGCGACGAGAACGGCGAACCGCACTG
>VGFC01000449.1 GCA_016869045.1 Armatimonadota bacterium | reverse complement strand
CGCAGCGCCCCGTACTCGGACCAGAAGACCGTGGACTGGATTCCGAAGCGGCCGAGGACCAGCTCATCGGGCTTGATGATGGGCCGGCTCTCGCGCCACTGCGCGCGGATCGCCCGGGCCAGGCGCAGGGGCCGCGGCGCGTCGGCGTTGGCCATCCAGGCCTCGTGGAACGGCTCCGCCCAGGTGAGCGCAACCGGCTCGTGGCGCGAGGCGAGCAGACGCTGCTCGCGAGGCGTGAGGTCAGCGGGATGGGACGATTCCGAAGTGGGCATGGAACGGAGCGACCTCCGGACGACGACGCAGCTTCACGCGCCGGCGGCCGAAGTCCTCCCAGACGGGAGGAAGGGCATCCGGTACTCAAGCCGGAAAAAGGGGGACACCATACTCAATTCGGACGTCGGAATTGAGTATGGTGTCCCCCTTTTTCCGGAGGCGCTCCATGTCCTCGCCAGACCCCATTCGCGTCGGGTTCATCGGCTGCGGCGGCCACGCGTTTCGCTGGATCTACCCCGCGCTGCAGTTCGCGCCGGTGGAACTGATCGCGGTGTGCGACCGGCAGGTCGAGCGCGCCGTACAGTACGCGAAGCGCTTCGGCGCCGAGCGCTCCTACGCGGACCACCGGGAGATGCTGGAGAGGGAGGGCCTCGACGCGGTGCTCATTGTGACGGGTTACGACGCGGAGGGCCGCCCGACCTACCCGCCGCTGGCGATGGACTGCATGAGAGCGGGGAAGCATGTGTGGATGGAGAAGCCGCCGGCGGCGTCGAGCGCGGAGATCGAGACGCTGATCGCGGTCAGCCGCGAGACCGGCAAGTTCGGCATGGTCGGCTTCAAGAAGTGCTTCTACCCGGCGATTGAGAAGGTGAAGGAGATCGTCGAGCGGCCCGAGTTCGGCCGGCCGATGAGCATCATCGCCCGCTACCCGCAGTACATCCCCGCCGACGATGAGAAGGGCTCACTCAAGGGCACGCCGCTCTTTGGCTTCCTCGACCACCTCGTCCATCCCGCCTCCATCCTCCTCTACCTCATGGGCCCCGCCGAGAGCCTCACGTACCGCCGCGCGGCGAACGGGTCGGGGTTCGCGCTGCTGCGGTTCGCGAACGGCGCGGTCGGCGCGCTGCACTTCGCGCACGGGCAGTCCGGCACCAGCCCCCTGGAGCGCCTGGAGGTCATCGGCGAGGGCGCGAACGTGGTCGTCGAGAACGGGGTGAAGCTCACCTACTACCGCCCCGGCGGTCGCGGCACCGGGGGCTATGCCGGAGCCGACAGCTTCATCGGCCCCGACGATGCCGCCCCGATCATCTGGGAGCCGCAGTTCTCCCTCGCCAGCATGGACGCGAAGACCCTCAACATCGAGGGCTTCAGCCGCGAGATCACCTACTTCGCCGAGTGCGTCCGGACCAACACCCCGCCCCAGAAGGCAAGCCTGGAGTTCGCGCTGCAGGTGATGAGGCTGTATGAGGGGTTCCTGCGTGAGGAGGGGAGTGACGTGCTCCTGTAAGAGCGGCTTCGGCGGGGACGGTGTCGCCGTACGACTCTCTACCGCCTCCCATGCCCTTCACTCCTCATACGCCCTCACCTCATACACCCTCGCTTCATTGCCGTTCTTCGCCTTCAGCACCTCAAGCCGGAGCTTGTCGGTCGTGACGGTCGGGAACTGATGCCGGCGGAAGCGGCGCCAGTTGCCGGTCTCGTTGATGAGGACCTCCCAGACGTTGTCGCCGCGATGGTAGGAGACGCGGTAGTCCTCGGCGAGGGCCTCGGTGCCGGGCGTGCCGACAGGGAAGCGGCCGTAGATGTTCGTGTCGAAGGTGAGGTAGACCGTGTTGACCGTGACGGGCTTGCCGAAGTCGATCTGTAGCCACGCGGGCAGGCCCTGGGCGGGGTCGCTGCGCCAGAGGTTGCCCTCGCCGGCGAGCGGCCACTTGAGGCCGTTGAGCGCGGACTCGGGGTTCACGTTGCCCAAGGAACGGAAGCTCGTGTAGGGCTTCAGCGCGTAGAGGCCCTCGGTGATCGTCCAGCCTTGCGGCGTGCGCCACGTGCGTTGGCCTTCCGCGTTCTCGCAGATGCGCCAGAGGAGCGCGGGGTTCTTCTCCACCCAGATGAAGTGCGTTTGGTTGGGTGTGAGGGCTTGGGGCAAGACGAAGTCCACCCACGACGGCTTGCCGGGCTGGACGACGGCCTTGGCTTCCATCTCGGGCGGAAGGCCGCCACCGCCAACAGGGGACAGTCCCTGCGTCTCGGCTCCCGCGCCTGCGGGAGCCGAGACTTGGACAGTCCCTGTAACGTCGCCCTTCTCGATGTGCAGCTTCGCCTGGGTGGGTTGCTCGGTCGTGTTCTGCAGGTAGAGGGAGAGCTTGGTGAGGTTGGGCTGCTCGGTGATGTAGTTCTGGCCGCGGTCCATCGTGCAGGGCGCGTCGCGGGTCATGGCGGGGTCGCGCGAGAGGGTTCGCACGATGACGTTTGGGCCGACGCTGGAGGCCGTAATCCTCGCGCCGCGGCACAGGTCCAGCGGGTCCTCGTTCCTCACCTCGGGGATGAAGGCGTCATGGCGGAGCAGGAGCTGCTGCAGCTCCGTGATGTGCGCCGGGTTCACTCCGGGGGGTAAGACGCCGTGCTTCTGGCAGAGGTATGCCGCCGCACCGACCGCCTGCCCCTCGGTGCCGATGGTCTGCATGAGGCGCACCGAGCCGAGCGCGACGTGGGTCACGCTGATGTGCCGCCCGGCGAGGAAGAGGTTGTCCACATCGCGCGTGTAGAGGCAGCGATAGGGGATGCTGTAGTACGTCTTCAGCTGGTGGAAGTTCGCGGGCGGGATGTCCTTCCCGTAGATGCCGGGCGAGGGATGGATGTCGATCGGCCAACCGCCCCAGGCGACGCGATCGGGGAAGACGACCGCGTTGTCCACGTCATTCTGCTTCAGCACGTAGTCGCCGAGGAAGCGGCGTGATTCGCGCTTGCCGCCGACGGTCGGCACCCACGCCAGCGTGTAGTTCGTCGCCTGCTCCATCGTGTCGGGGTTCTGGTTCTTCACCCAGTCCCACGCGCCGTAGATGACACGGATCAGCTCGTCGCGGATTGTCTCGGCGTCCTGGATGGTGTCGAGCATTCCCCCGTACTCGATCCACCACTGCCCGCCGAAGAGGCTGTCCTTGCGCTTGGTGAAGTGCTCCGGGCCGAACTTCACGGCGAAGGGCGGCGGCGTGTAGGGCTGCGGCGCGTCCATCTTCCTCGTGCTATGCAATAGCGAGGTGCCCATCGTGTAGGGCGTTGCCTGCTCGGGCGCGAGGCTCTCGTTGTACTCGCTCCGCGCCTCCTCGCCGTGGCGGAACTCGCAGCCCGCGCTGAAGGCGATGACCCCGTCACCGGTGCAGTCCGCGAACAGCGGCGCGCGGAAGGTGGTCTTCTCTCCGGTGATGACGTGCTCGGCCTCGACCGCCGCGATGTGCTTGCCGTCCATCACCGCCCGCATGCCCTCGGTGTTGAGGAAGACGGTGAGGTTCGGCTGGTCCTGCACGACGAGGTCGATGCCGTCAGACCAGTTCTTGGCCCCAGGGCGCACGCGGCCCTCGGCGATCTCCTCGCAGATTCCGGTCTCGCGGAAGCGGCTCGTGTGCGGGCTGGCGCCGCCCGGTCCGACGTTGATCTCACTGCTGGCATTCCCGCCGAGGACCGGGCGGTTCTGGATGAGCGCGGTCTTCAGGCCGAGCCTCGCCGCCTGCACCGCCGCGCACACCCCGCCGTATCCACCGCCCACCACGACGAAGTCGAAGCCCAGCGTCTTCGCCTCGGGCACGCCGAGGATGGCATCGCGCAGCTTCGCGAGGACTGTCACATCGTCCGGAGGCGTGAAGGCCCCGTCGGTAGTCAGCAGGAGCGCGTCGCAGCGGCCGTAGTAGCCGGTGAGGTCGTGCAGCGCGAGGGTCGTCTCGCCGGCGGGTAGCTCGAAGGCGCCGCCATCGATCCAACTCCAGTCCCTCTTCTGCTCGCCGAAAGTGGTTGCCGACGCCCTGCCATTGGTGAGGACCTGGAAGCGGCCGGGTGAGGCCTCGTGCCAGTCCTTGCAGCGCACCCAGAGGCGGTACGTGCCCGCCTTCGGCACGCTCACTGAGGTCGTCGCATCGGCCACCGGCACGCCGGTCCCCACCGCGATCAGATACGTCGAGCCCATGATCTGACGGAACTGGGCATCGACCGTCCAGCCGCCGGTGTCCGCGAAGCGCTCGGCTTCGAGGTAGAGGGTAGATGCGTCAGGCTTCGGCAGGTCTTGGGCCAAGGCAATCGCCCCCAGAGCGAGGAGTGAACAGGCTAGCCCGAGCATCAGCGTGCGCATCGTCGCACTCCTGGTCCGGCGTCAGTCGATAATGAGCCCTGCGTTGTAGCACTCCCTATCGACCTCTCTGCCGTCGGCAGCCTTCCTGAGCCACCATGTGTCTCCCTGCATCTGCTCCCACCAATACGGTTGCACAATGGCGCCGCCGGCGGGTCGGCCGCCGAGGGGACTCTCGACGTCCATCGTGACGAACAGGTCGCGGCGACCGTCGGCGAGGGTGACCTCGATGGCGACGTTCGCGTCGGGGTACTCGGCGCCCGCATCATCGAGGAGGCGGAGCCGCCGCACGCTCGCGATGCAGGGCGTGCCCTCGTAGGGCTCGATGACGGCGACGAAGGTGGATTGCAGCGGCGCCTGCGCGGCGCGGCGGCGGACCATCAGGCGGGGGATCCACGTCTCGACGCTGGAGTCGTACAGCCCCTGCGTGACCCACCCTTCGCAGGTCCATGCCTCGGCGCCGGTCGTCAGGTCGAAGTAGCGCAGATGCACCTGGCGTCGCGGGTCGATCAGCTTGTAGCGGTCCTCGATGCTCCAGTCCACGCTCCAGCCGGGCGGAGGATTCGGATCGCGGCGGAAGTTGCGCATCTGCGTGCCGAAGCCGTAGTCCTCTGCGGGCTGCAGCGAGAGGCCGCTGGTCTCGATCGTGCCGAAGTGGCTGTGCATGAACTTCGCGTGGTCCGTGCCGCCGACGACGCGGAACACGTCGATCAGGTAGAAGCTGCGGTCGGTCACGTCGACCTGCGCGACCGTGCGCTCGTACTGCTGCCCGCCGATGAGGTCCGGCGCCGAGGCGCGGATGGCGTGGAGGTTGTCCCCGTCGATCCACAGCGTCGTCTTTCCCGCTGCGTCCGCGTGGCGCTTCCCATCCACCACCACCGTGTTGTGCGCCGCGGTCATCGTGTACCAGGTCGCTTTGGGGGAGCCCCAGCCGCCGAACTGCACCGGCGGATAGCCGAAGTCGGGCATGAGGTCCAGGCCATGCGCAAAGAGGCCGAGGTTCATCCCATCCGCGTGGCTATGGCCGCCGCCGGAGTCGTAGTCCAGCCACGCGGCGCGCGCGTTGCCGCCGTGGCCCGAACGCAGGATCGCGAGGCGCCACTGCTGCTTGTTCACGCTGCCGACGCTCGGCACGAGGCCGTGCCGGCCGATGGCCTGCTCAACCTCCGCCTGCGTCGCCGAGGGGTCCTCGCAGAAGAGGTCGTGCGGCAGGCCGTCGACCCGCGACCCGTTCGCCTCGTACAGCGTCTGCGCATACGCCGGATCGCCGGTGTGTCGGTACAGGCGCTGCAGGAAACTGAACATCGAGGGCCAGACGCCCGGGCTCTCGGTGATGCTCAGGCCCACGTAGTCGGGCATGGGGTGCGCGAAGGAGCCGGTGTCGCCGG
>VGFC01000448.1 GCA_016869045.1 Armatimonadota bacterium | reverse complement strand
GCTGATCTGCGGCTTCATCGGCAACTTCGTCTTCGTCTATCTGGCCGTCGCGGGCGTCATGCAGCGCGGCTACCATGACCTCGCCAAGTACGCGGTGTTGACGCCCGTCTACTGGCTCCTGATGAGCCTAGGCGCGTACAAGGGCCTGCTCCAGCTCTTTACGCGCCCGCACTATTGGGAGAAGACGCAGCACGGTCTGTTCGAGGAGGCTTAGTTGGCGTCCGCCGAAGCCCTCGCCCCACTCGCCGAACCGAAACCTCTCGCGCCCTCGCGGCTGGAGAGCGTGGTCGTCTTCGTGCTCGCGGCGGCGTTCGTGGCGCTGGTGGGCGCCCTCGCGGTGACGCAGAACGCTGTGGACTGGCGCGCGCTCGCCGCGGTCTCCCACGCGGTGGATGTCCTCCGCCAGGAGGACAGCGTCAACCTCGCGCTGATCGGCTTCGTCGAGCCGCCCCTGCCCTCGCTCCTGCAACTGCCGTTCGCCTGGCTCATGCCGGGCCTCGCCTCGGCGGGGCAGACGGTCTGGATGCTCGGGGCCATCGTCGCGGGGCTGACGCTCTACATGCTGAACGCCGCCTGCGCCTACCTCGGACTCGGCCGAGCCTTCCGCTGGGCCTTCTGCACCCTCGTGCTGCTGAACCCCGTCTTCCTTGGCCTGATGGCGACGGGGGTGCCGGACGGGCTGTACGTCTTCCTGCTGCTCGGCGCCGGTTGGGCACTCCTGCGCTGGCAGCATCGCGAGGCCCTGCGCGACCTCATCGGTTGCAGCCTCTTCCTGGGCCTCGCCACCATCACGCGCTACGACGCCCTGATCCCGGTCATCGTCGCCACGCTCGTCATCACCACCCAGACCCTCCGCACCGCCGGGCGCTGGAGCAAGCTCGAAGGCACGCTCATCACCTTCCTGCTGCCCATCGTCTACATCGCCGGCCTGTGGGTGCTCGCCAACCTGCTGATCATGGGGGACGCGTGGTACTTCTGGCGCGCGGCGTGGAGAGCGGAGCCCACCCTCTTCGGCCAGGTCACAGCGCAGCAGGCTGTTGTTGGCTCGGTCCTGGCCCTGGCGCCGCTCCTCGCCGCGACGTGGTGGGCGTTCTGGGGTGGGGCCTCCGGTCGCCCGCGCCTGGCGGCTGGGCCAGCCCTGATGCTTCTGTCGCCGGCTGCAGCCGTGCTGGTTGCGCCGGGCTGGTTCCGACCGTGGCTGGCGCGCGCCGCAGAGACCGACCTGCCCTTGCTGCCGGCTCCCGACCTCTTCGCGCCGCTGCTTGCCGCCACACTGCTGCTGTCGGCCGCCGCGCTGGGTGACGTCGTACCTCTCTTCAGCCGCAAGAGCTACGCGAAGGAGGTCTGCCTCGCGGGCGGAGCGGTGCTGCTGGCAGTCGGATGTCTCTTCACGCTGGGCGGCGAGGAACGCATCTACGTCGATCCCCGGCCCGCCTTCGTCGGCCTCCCCTTCGGAGCCGACAACGCCTCTGCTACCAAGGCTGTCGCCGCCCGCCTCCAAGCCGAGGACCCGAAGGGCACCCTCATTGTGGCAGGCTGGCCGGGATACGCGGTGACTCTGTATGCCGGGCGCGCAAAGGACAAGGTGCTCTTCCCCGACGCCTCCCCGCCCGCAGACGTGGGTGGGCTCCACGCTGACGGAGGGCTCTTGGTTCGCTATGAGTTGAGCATCCTTGAGGCGGGCGTGGCCCGTGACAAGTGGGAGAAGGCCCTTGGCGTGCGTCTCACGTACGACGACTGGTGGGGCGGTGGATGGATGCACTATCGCATGGAGGAGTCACCATGAACCGGTTGGTTCTCGTGGCGCTCATGTCCGCAACCCTTGTCTGCAACCTCGGCGCGACCTCGGCACAGGAGCGCGCCTGGAAGCCGCTCTTCGACGGCCAGACGCTGGCCGGTTGGCACGCGGTGGGCGACGGCAAGTGGGCGGCCGAGGACGGCCAGATCGTGGGCCGGGCCAACAACGAGAAGCTCTACGGCCTGCTGGTCAGCGACTGGTCGTTCGGGGACTTCTCGCTACGGCTCAAGTTCCGCTGCGCCACCGGAGACAGCGGCGTCTACATCCGCACGCTGCTCCGCCCGCCGGACCAGGCCCACGGCCTGCAGGTGCAGGTCGGGCCGCCGGGCAGTGGCGTCGGGGGCATCTACGAGAGCTACGGTCGCGGCTGGTTGGTGAAGCCGACCGCGGAGCAGGAGCAGGCCCTCGTCAAGCCCGATGACTGGAACGCGGTGACGATCACCGCGAAGGCCGGCGATGTGGCCGTCGAGGTGAACGGGACTCAAACCGCGGCGATCAAGGGCGACCCCAGCCGCCCCGAGGGCCAGCTCGCCCTTCAGATGCACTCCGGGACCGCCATGGAGGTGCGGTTCAAGAACATCGAGGTACTGGAGACGCCGTAGGCGCCGCCTACTGATCCTCGGGCCTCTCCATCCACACCCAAACCTCTCCGTTGCAGTCGCGCCGGTTCTCCGGCTTGCCCTCCGAGGTAACGCCCTTGAGGTCCACGACCAGCGTGTACTTCACGCCCGGCGCGCGCTCATTGAGCGGGAGCGAGTAGACGTTGTTCTTGTTCACGTAGGCCGCGGTGCCGTCGTGCTCATCGACGGCGAGCTCGGTAAGCTGGTCCGGCTGGTCTGCAGGGCCGGTGGCGAGGGCGACGCGGTAGATGGTCGCGCCCCACCACCCGGTCGTGTAGTCGAAGCGAACGCGATAGGGGCCGGGCTGCAGGATCGCCTCGGTCACGTCGAAGCGCTTGGTGATGCGCTCGGCGTCGGGCTCGAAGTCGGCGCTCTCCCACGAGCCCACCTTGCGGGTGCGGTAGGGGCCGCTGGGATCGACGATGCCCAGCGACGCCAGCGCCGCAGCGATGTCGAGCGTGGTCCTGTCCGTCACCTGTAGCGTATCGGTGAAGCGCCCGCCGCCCAGGCCGGGCCCGGTCGCCGCGTCCCAGGCTTGCAGGCCTGCGACCGTGTCGCGCGAGGCCTTGTCCAGGTCCCCCATCAGGCCTTGCACTTGCTTCCGCTCGTCGGGGGTGAGCGTCTCCTTGCCCGCGACCGCCGTCGCGAGGCCGTAGATCCCCTTGAGCATCCCCACATAGCCGCCGATGGTCTGCGACTCCGTGATGAGCGTCGGGGCCTGCAGCTCCTGCGCGAGCCCGAGCGCCTTCGCGCAGATCGCGACGTCCTCGTCGAGATGCTCCTCCGTCGGGAAGTAGCGGAACATGCCCTCGCCGAGCTTCGGCGCGGTGCGCTTCGCGATCATCTGGGCGGCGCGCCCGAAGAACTGCGGATAGGGCACGCCCGAACCGTACACATCCCAACCCACCGGCCCGAGCATCACGGCCCAGTCGGCCGCCTTCTCCGGGTCCTTCAGGCCCTCGCGCGTCGCCCACGCGGCGGCGAACTCGTGCTCGTCGCGGCCCGTCGAGTTCCACGACCACTCCGCCGCCGCCTGGACGTTGAAGTCGTACAGCCGGTTGTTCGGCGTCGCGTAGCCGCACAGGCACTTCAGGCCATCCTGCACGAACTCGGTCATGCGGTACTTGATGAACTGCGGCCCGCTCCACGGGCAGACAATCCGCCAGGACGCGTCGAGTTGCGGGTAGCAGCCCAGCCAGCGCCCCTGCTTCGCGTAGTCCTCCAGCAGCGGGTAGATCATCGGGTCGCGCGACGAGTCGTACGTCCGCCCGCCATCGTAATAGCTGATCCCAACCTCCGGTGGCACCGCCGCGAGCACCTTGTCATTGGTCGCGTAGCTGCCCTGCGTCAGTAGGATACGCAGCCTCACGTTGGGCGTCTTCGCCTTCGCCAACTCCCACGCGCGCACCGCCGCCTTGGCCTCCAGGACGAACTGCCCCTCCTTCTGGCATTGCTCGCAGCCGCACTGCAGTGGCGCTTCCGACAGCCATACACACACGTCGCTCACGCCCTCCTGGCTCGCGAGCGACGCGAACCAGTCGGCGAGGATCTCCGGCATCTTCGGCTGCGAGAAGCAGGGCGCGATCTGGTCGGCGGACCACTTACCCTTCGCCGATTCGCCCACGCCCTTCAGCTCCGGGTAGCGCTCGTAGATGCCGCTGCCGGCGAGCTGATCCAGGTGCGTGATGATCGGGACCACCTTCAGCGCGTGCTTGCGGCCGCGCTCCAGCAGCGTCTCGTCGAGCTTCGCCACCCCATGTCCCGCCTCGTCGATGGACATCTCAACATGGCTCTCGACGAGGTTCATCTTGCGCTCGGCCATCCACTCGATGTCCTTGTTCGCGCTGCCGCCCCACTCGCCGCGCTCCGCGAGGTCCGGCCAGTCGCGCACCTCCGCCAGCGGCACCGTCACCTTCCCGTCGGCGATTCCCGGCCTCAGCAGCTGCTGCAGCGTCTTGCAGCCGTAGTACAGCCCCTGAGCATCGAGTGCCGCGACGGCGATGCCGCTCCCCGCCAGCGGAGTGATGAGATAGGCCTGTTCGGCGTTGGGCAGCTTCGCCAGCTGGTCGAGACCGGGCACAGGCAACACGCGCGCCTCCATCGGCTGCGCGCGCTCCAGCCGGATCGTGAGGAGGTTGTCTGGCCGGCTGGCTGCCCCGATGCTCTCACCGAGCAGTTCGGTCAGCTCACCGACGGCCGCCTGGACCAACTCGCCTTCAGCCGGGTCGGCCTCGAGGCGGATTACGTCCAGCGGCACGGTCACCTTCTGCTCGATGGCTATGTCCTTCGGCAGCGGCAGCAGATGCCGCAGCCAGCCGCGCACCTCGGGCTGCGAGGCAGGCTCCGGCGCGGCAAAGGCCTGGGCGCTCACGATCAGGGGCAGCATGAGGAACATGGCGAGACACCTCCTGAGGTGGTTACGAAACCCCACCGCCAACAAGGGACAGTCCTCGTTTCCTGCCCTGGCGGGCAGGAAACGGGACAGTCCCTGGGTTTTGAAACTGCCTCTCCTGTCACTCCGCGATGGTCACCTCAATCGGGTGCGCGAACGACTGGTACGCCTCCGCGACCCTCCCCGCCTTCACATCCCCTCGATGCACCCACACGCGGTACTTCAGCGTCACCGGCCTGCCCGGCTCAAGCGTCACGGGCTCCAGGCCCGGCCAGTCGACGCCGAGGAAGCCGTAGTCCCGCAGGCACCAGCCGTTCGGGAAGCCCGGGTTGCTCGCATCGATGAAGACCGCCGCCCCGGACACCTTGCCCGGCCCGCCGAACTCCGCGGAGAGGTCGGCCCACGGGAGCTTCTCCTCGTTGCTCGAGGTGACGGTCTGCCCATCGGGCTTCGTCACGGTCTTGCCGGGCACGGTCTTGAACCGCAGGCAGAGGCCGCCATAGCCCTTCCCCGCCGCGCCGAGGAGGGTGATGGGGGAGTTGGTCGCGGTGAAGGTTAGGTGCACGTCGATCGCCCGCCCGATCTCGGTCGCCCGCCACACGCGGAACCACACTTCCTCCTGTCCCACGCGCTCCTCGCCGATGTACCAGCCGTTGCGCGCCCCGAAGGCGCCGTAGACCGGGCCGACATCCGGACCGAGCCACTCCTCGAACCTCGCCTGGATGCCCCGCAGGTCCCACAAGCTGACCGTCTTGCCTCCGACGGTCATGTTCGGCCACGCCCAGAACAGCCCGCGATGGTGGTAGTGGTCCCTCTCGAAGTCCCCCGAGATCTGCTCGCTATCCAGCCCCAGCAGCGGGTGCACGTAACACGAACGCCGCCGGTCCTCCGGTACGCCCTCGGCGAGCAT